>CAZJGZ010000042.1:9818-17531 GCA_964545695.1 uncultured Ectothiorhodospiraceae bacterium
CAGGTGTTCGTCAACGCGCCGGAAGGACTCGATGCCACGGCCTTCGAACGCGAGCTGTTTCGCGCCCGTCGCCAGGCGGAACGCGAACTGGCTGACGAGGCCGACTTCTATGTCGTGAGCCTGTCGGCGCGTACGCTGACCTACAAGGGCCTGGTGATGCCGCAGGCGTTGCCGCTGTTCTATGAGGATCTGCGCGACGAGCGCTTTGCCAGTGAGGTCTGCGTCTTCCATCAGCGCTTTTCGACCAACACCTGGCCGCAGTGGTCGCTCGCGCACCCATTTCGCATGCTCGCCCACAACGGCGAGATCAACACCATCGCCGGCAATCGGCGCTGGGCGCTGGCGCGGCTGCAGGGCCGTACGGCACCGAACGGGCTCGATTTCGATGCGATCGCACCCGTAGTCGATTTCAACGAGTCGGATTCAGCCAGCCTCGATCGCATGCTCGAGGCGATGCTCGCCGGTGGCGTCGACATCTTCCATGCCATGCGCATGCTCATGCCGCCGGCGTGGCAGAACGTCGACGCCGTCGATCCGGACATGCGCGCCTTCTACGAGTTCTGGTCGCTGAACATGGATCCGTGGGATGGGCCCGCGGGGGTCGTATTGACCGACGGTCGGCACGCGGCCTGCTGTCTCGACCGCAACGGCTTGCGCCCGGCACGCTGGGTGCAGACCGACGATGGCGTCATCACGCTGGCGTCGGAGGCCGGTGTGGTCGACGCCGATCCGGCCCGGGTCGTGGCGCGTGGCCGGCTCGGCCCCGGCGACATGCTGGCAATCGACACGTGCGATGGTGAGCTGCTGACGCCCGACGTGATCGGTGCACGGCTGAAGCGGGGTGCACCCTACAAGCGCTGGCTGCGGGCGGGCGTGCGCCGCCTGGAGTCCACCGTCGACAGCAGCCCGCGGCCGGAGCCGTGGCTCGACGATGCAGCGCTGGGCCAGGCGCAGAAGCTGTTCGGTGTGACGCTGGAGGAGCGCGAGCAGGTGGTCGTGCCGCTGGCCGCCGAAGGCGCCGAGGGGATCGGATCGATGGGTGACGACACGCCCACCTGGGTGCTGTCGCGCCAGAATCGACCGCTGTACGACGCCTTCCGACAGCAGTTTGCGCAGGTGACCAATCCGCCGATCGATCCGATCCGCGAGCAGGTCATGATGTCGCTGGAAAGCTGCCTCGGACCGGAAGCCAACCCCTTCGATGTGGGCGCCGATGACGCCCGGCGGATCGTGCTGGATTCGCCGATCCTGTCCACCCGCAAGTTCGATGAGATGGCGGCGCTGGGCACCGATGGCTGGCCACAGGCGACGCTGGCGCTGGAACGCCACGAGGGCGAGGGACTCACGGACGCACTCGATCGCCTGTGCGACGAGGCCGCGCGGGCGGTGGTCGACGATGGTGCGGTCATCATCGTGCTCACCGATCGGCCGAATGGTCGCCGGAGTGTGCCCGTGCATGCACTGCTGGCCACCGGCGCGGTGCACCACTTCCTGGCCGACCGCGGCCTGCGGTGTCGCGCGAATCTGGTGATCGACACCGGCACGGCTCGTGACCCGCACCACTTTGCCTGCCTGCTCGGCTTCGGCGCCACGGCGATCCATCCCTGGCTGGCCTATGACGTGGTGCACAACCTGCGCGCGCAGGGCCGCATCGAGGGCGATCCCGAGCCGGTCGACGCCCTGCGCAACTTCCGCAAGGGCATCAACAAGGGTCTGTACAAGATCATGTCCAAGATGGGCATCTCGACCGTGCGCAGTTACCGCGGTGCCCAGCTGTTCGAGGTCATCGGCCTCGCCGACGAAGTTGTGCAGCGCTGTTTCCCCGGGGCGGTCAGCCGCATCGGCGGTGCCGATTTCGCCGAGCTGGAGGCCGACGCGGACGAACTGGCGGCACGGGCCGCGGATCAGCGCGTCCTGCTTGCGCCGGGCGGCGTGCTCAAGTGGATGTACGGCGCCGAGTACCATGACTGGTCACCGGATGCAGTCAAGGCCCTGCAGCAGGCCGTGCGCGGCGATGATGCGGCGTGGCAGCGGTTCCGCGACCATATCGACCAGCGCCCGGTAGCGATGCTGCGTGACCTGCTGACGCTGCGCGCAGCCGAAACGCCCATGGAGCTCGACCGGGTCCAGCCATTGACCGACATCATGCCGCGCTTCGAATGCGCCGGCATGTCGCTCGGCGCGCTGTCACCGGAGGCCCATGAATCGCTGGCCATCGCCATGAACCGCATCGGTGGCCGCTCGAACTCGGGCGAAGGGGGGGAGGATCAGGCGCGCGATGGTACCGAGAAGGCCTCCAAGATCCGCCAGGTGGCATCCGGGCGCTTCGGCGTCACGCCGCAGTACCTGGCCCAGGCCGAGGTCATTCAGATCAAGATGGCACAGGGCGCGAAGCCGGGTGAGGGCGGACAGCTGCCCGGCCACAAGGTGGATGGCCCGATCGCCAAGCTGCGTTTCGCCGTGCCCGGCGTCGGCCTCATTTCACCGCCGCCGCACCACGACATCTATTCGATCGAGGATCTGGCCCAGCTCATCTTCGATCTGAAATCCGTCAATCCGCGGGCCCAGGTCTCGGTGAAGCTGGTTGCCGCGCCCGGAGTCGGCACCATCGCCGCTGGCGTGGCCAAGGCCTATGCCGATCTGATCACCATTTCCGGCTACGACGGCGGCACCGGCGCGAGTCCGCTCACCTCGATCCTGTATGCGGGGTCACCGTGGGAGCTCGGTCTTGCCGAGGCGCATCAGAGCCTGCGCGCCAACGGTTTGCGCGGACGCGTGCGCCTGCAGACGGATGGCGGCATCAAGACCGGTCGCGACGTGATCAAGGCGGCCCTGCTGGGCGCCGAGAGCTTCGGCTTCGGCACCGCGCCGCTGGTCGCGCTCGGTTGCAAGTATCTGCGCATCTGCCACCTGAACAACTGTGCCACGGGCGTCGCGACGCAGAATCAGGCATTGCGCGACCAACACTACAACGGCGTGCCGGACATGGCGCACAACTATTTCCGCTATGTCGCCCGGGATGTGCGCGAGTGGCTGGCCTGGCTCGGCTTCGAGCGGCTCGAGGACATTGTCGGTCGTACGGATCTGCTGGAACGTCTTCCCGGGGAAACGCGGCGACAGCAGGCGCTCGACCTGACGCCGATCACCACCGATGCGGGGGTGGATTCACGCCAGCCTCATCTGTGTCAGCAGGCGCGCAACGAGCCAGCCGATCAGGCTGAACTGGCCGGCCGCATCGCGGCGGCGACCGATGCGGCGGTCGCCGATGGCACGGGCGGCGAGTTCGATTTCACCATCGCCAACCACAACCGCTCCATCGGCGCGCGCCTGTCGGGCGCGATCGCCCATCAGTGGGGCAATCAGGGCATGAGTGACCGCCCCATCACGCTCAATCTGCGCGGCACGGCCGGTCAGAGTCTCGGCGCGTGGAACGCGGGCGGTCTCTACATCGATCTGGTGGGCGAAGCCAATGACTACGTTGGCAAGGGCATGACCGGTGGCCGGATCGTCATCCGCCCGCCGGTCGAGAGCCGGCTGGCCACGGTTGATACACCGATGATGGGCAACACCTGTCTCTACGGTGCCACCGGCGGGCGCCTGTTCGCGGCGGGTACCGCCGGACAGCGCTTCGCCGTGCGGAACTCGGGGGCCGTGGCCGTCATCGAAGGTTGTGGTGATCACGGCTGCGAATACATGACGGGCGGGGCGGTTGTGGTCCTCGGCCGCACCGGTCTGAATTTCGGCGCCGGCATGACGGGCGGCCTGGCCTATGTGCTCGATCTCGAGCGCGAATTCGTCGATCGGCACAACCGCGAGCTGATCGAGATCCATCGCCCGACCGCCGAGCGCTGGGAGGCCCATGTGCGCCATCTGCGCGACCTCATTGCCGAACATGTAGAACAGACGCGCAGCGAGCATGCCGCCGCGATCCTCGAGGATCTGGCGGATTACCTGCCGCGCTTCTGGCTGGTGACGCCGAAGGCGGCCGATCTGTCGCGGATGCTCGAGGCCGCCCGCGCGGCCGCATAACGCAACGCCGCTTGCGGCGGGAGTCGATGCCCCATGGGACATGATCCATTCCAGTTTCTCGATGTACCCCGTGCCGATCCGGACAAACGCGCCGTCGGTGTGCGTATCCGTGATTCGGGGGAAATCTACGGTCAGTACGATGCCACCACGGCGGCTCGCCAGGCCGGGCGCTGTATTCAGTGCGGCATTCCCTACTGCGAATTCAAGTGCCCGGTGCACAACTACATCCCCAACTGGCTGCGCCTGATCGAGGAGGGCAAGCTCTTCGAGGCGGCCGAGCTGTCGCACCGCACCAATACGCTGCCCGAGATCTGCGGTCGCATCTGCCCGCAGGATCGACTGTGCGAGGGCGACTGCACGCTGAATGACGGCCTGGGTGCGGTCAGCATCGGCTCGATCGAGAAGTACATCACCGACGAGGCGCTCAAGCAGGGGTGGCGGCCGGAACTGCCGGATGTCCAACCCACCGGCAAGCGCGTAGCGGTGGTCGGCGCCGGGCCCGCCGGCCTCGGCTGCGCGGACATCCTCGTGCGCAATGGCGTCGAGCCGGTGGTCTTCGATCGTTACCCCCGCATCGGCGGCCTGCTGACCTACGGCATCCCGCCATTCAAGCTCGACAAGTCCGTGGTCGAGACGCGCCGCGGGCTGATGGAGGAAATGGGCGTCGTGTTCCGGCTCGGTCAAGAGCTGGGGCGAGACTTCACCCTGGACGGGTTGCTGGCCGAGTACGATGCCGTGTTCCTCGGCATGGGGGCCTACAAGGCCGTGCGCGGCGACATGCCGGGTGAGGATGGTCCGGGCGTGATTCCGGCGCTGGCGTTCCTCATCGGCCGGGCGAATCAGTTGCTCGGTACCGATGCCGTGGGCGGCATCGATGTGGATGTATCGAGCCAGCGCGTCGTCGTCCTCGGCGGCGGCGATACCGCCATGGACTGCAATCGCACCTCGATCCGCCAGGGCGCGCGCTCGGTCACCTGCGTGTATCGCCGCGACGAGGACAACATGCCCGGCTCGCGCAAGGAGATCGGCCACGCCAAGGAGGAGGGCGTCATCTTCCGCTTCCAGCGCCAGCCCGTGGCGATCGAATCGGACAACGGCAGCGTCACCGGCGTACGTGTGGCTGAAACGCGTCTGGGAGAACCGGATGCCCGCGGTCGGCGGCGCGCCGAGATCGTGCCCGACAGCGAGGAGGTCATTCCCGCCGATCGCGTGATCGTCGCCTTCGGCTTCAATGCCGAAGCACCGGCGTGGTTCGACGAGCACGGCATCGCCCGCTATGAGGACGGGCGCCTGCTGGTGGCTTCACCCGACCATTGCCCCGGGCAGACCACCAATCCCCGCGTCTTCGCCGGCGGCGACGCGGTACGCGGCGCCGACCTCGTCGTCACCGCCGTCTTCGACGGCCGCGAAGCGGGCAAGGGCATCCTGCAAACCCTCGATGAGGCCCAGCCGGCCCCGGCACGCCCCGTCACGTCCGCCTGAGGCGATTCGCCTTCGACGGCCATCGAGGGCGTTTCGAACCGGAATCTCGCGGAGGCGCAGTGCCCGCAGAGCATGAAAATCATTCCTCCGCGAGCACTGCGCCTCTGCGAGAAATATTCTGGAGTGCTGGTTCATCCCGCGCGGCATGACCTCTCGCGAAGACGCGAAGCACGCGAAGGTAAAACCGGGTTCCCTTGGCGTGCTCGGAGTGAGTTGTTTTTCTTGCGTGTGATACACCACCGTCATCAAGGATTTCTCGCAGAGCCGCAGTGCTCGCAGAGAAGGATTCTCCCTCCGCGCGCTCCGCGACTCTGCGAGAGATATTTCACCCCTGAAACGTGAAGAAAGAATCTCTTCGTGTGCTTCGCGTCTTCGCGAGAGGTAATACCGTCGCAGAACTAATGAGGCGCGATCGGGCGGATGCTGCGGTCGTGGCGGCCGCGGCGGTGATGGGCGCGGATGCCGAGGATGGAATGAACGGTGAGCGTGATCAGCACGAGCGTACCGCCGATGAACGTTGCGACCGCCGGCACCTCCGCGACCACCATCCACACCCACAGCGGACCGAGGATGGCCTCGAGCTGCATGATCAGACCGACCTCCGGCGATGAGATGTAGCGCGGCGCGAGCGTCAGCAGACCGAATGCAAGTGGCACCACGAACAGGCCCATGATCCCCAGCCAGATCCAGTCCTGTTCGCCGACATGGGTTGGTTCGGCAAACGTCACCCCGGTAAGGAATGCGACCAGCAGCATGCCGAGGGCCAGTGCGGGCACAAGACTGACGTGGCGTGCCCGTCGGGCGATGGTCAACTGGGTCGCCAGGGAAATCGCCGTTGCCAGCCCCAGCAGGTCGCCGAGCAGGCTCCCACCGCCCAGACTGCCGATGAAGATGATGCCGATGCCGAGCAGCGCGAAGCCGATCGCGATCCAGGTGCGCAGCGCAATGCGCTCGCCAATGAACAACCAGCTGATCAGCGCCGCGAACAGCGGTGCTGTCGCCAGCATGAACAGCGTGTTGGCGGCGGTGGTAAGCGTGATCGAGCTGACGAACAGGATCGTGCTCAAGGCGAACGTCACCGTGGCGGCAACCCCCCAGCCGCCCATGGCGATGATGCTCGACAGCAGTCGCCCGCGGGTGATGGCGGCGACCACGGCGAGAAGTACCAACCCCTCCAGCAGCGCTCGCCAGAACAGCAGCGTGGCGCGGTCGGCCTCGATCAGGCGGATGAGCAGTGCATCCGGGCTGAGGACGAGCACGCCGATACAGGCGAGCGTTACACCGAGAACCTGCTGTTCACCGCGCATGGCGTTCCTGTCCGCTTGGGAGACCGGCCGAAGGTACAGGCTCGCGCGCGTCTGATCCAGGTGTCTGTCCGTGGAAACATGTACCTGCTGCGTGCGCCAGCGTCTGCGGTAGCATGCTCGGGTGCGGATGGTTTCGGAGCATTGGTCCGGACGATGTCCCGCGCAGCGAAAGGGAGTGCCGAGCCATGAATGCGTGGGCGCTGGTACAGTTCGCCGGAGGGATTGGTCTCTTCCTGCTCGGCATGAAGACCATGACCGAGGGGCTGCGCACGGCGGCCGGCGAGACGCTGCGCGTGATCCTGGCCGCCGCCACCGGCAGCCGCTGGCGGGCGCTTGCGTCGGGGATTCTCATCACGGCCGCGGTGCAGTCCTCCAGCGCGGTCATCTTCGCCACCATCGGCTTCGTCAACGCCGGGCTGATCTCGCTCGGCCAGTCGGTCGGTATCATCTATGGCGCATCGATCGGTACGTCGCTGACCAGCTGGATCGTCGCCGCTGTTGGCTTCGACATCAATCTGCGCACACTGGCGCTGCCGTTCATCGCTCTCGGCATGGCGATGCGCATCGTCGCCGGTTCGGGCCGTTTCGGCGCACTCGGGGAAGCCATCGCCGGCCTGGGGCTGTTCCTGTTGGGCCTCGATATCCTCAAGGGCACCTTCGATGGCCTCGGCCGGGACGTGGAACTGGCGGCACTGGCCGGCACCGACCTGGTGAGTCTGCTCCTGTTCGTGGGTGTCGGGTTCCTGCTCACGACGCTGATGCAATCCTCGAGTGCGGCCATGGCCGTCACCATCACCGCAGCCGTCGGCGGGGTGATTCCCGTCCATGCCGCCGCCACCTTCGTGCTCGGTGCCGTGCTCGGCACCTGCACGACGGCTGCCTTTGCCGGCCTTGC
>CAZJGZ010000043.1:0-17454 GCA_964545695.1 uncultured Ectothiorhodospiraceae bacterium
GCGACTGTATTTCATTGCCCGCGCCCGACCGGCCCAGGAGGGCCGTTATTCAGAGACTGCTAGTGTCCTGTCTCATAAGTTGTTGAGCAATTCTCGGCGCGGGATTGTGGTGCCTGGCAAGGCGCGCCGACGAGCAATAGCGCGTCCTATTGTGAGGAGGCGCAACGCCGCCAGGTGCCGCAAGACCCGGCGAGAATGCCAACGAACTTGTGAGACAGGACACTAGAACAGGCTGTCCGCGTCGTCGTCGCGCGCGCGATCATTGTCCGTGCGTTCCTCCGGCGCGTCCTCCGCACGGAACACCTCGAACATGGCGCCGGCGACATCCGCATCAGCGTGTTCACCCGTCTCCGGATCGATCCGCACGGTCACCATGCCGCCGGGCAGATCCGGCCAGTACTCGTCGACACCCGCCAGTGCTCCGCCCATGAACTGGGTCCACATGGGCAGCGCCGCACGCGCGCCGGTCTCGTTCCGACCCAGCGGGCGCAGCTCGTCATGACCGACCCAGGCACTCGCCACCAGGGAATCCTGGAAACCGACAAACCAGGCATCGAGCAGGTCATCGGTGGTGCCGGTCTTGCCCGCCAGGTCATCGCGCCCCAGTGTCCGTGCCGAGCGGGCCGTACCACGACGCACCACATCCCGCATCATGCTGCGCACGATGTAGGCATTGCGGCCATCGATCACGCGCTCGGCAACACGAAACTCCTGCGTGACCTCGCGGTCCGGCACGCCGACGTCGGTCAACTCCTCCGGGGTGTCGGCCTGGCCGGCCACCGCGTCGGCTTCGACCGCGACATCATCGTCGGTGCCGAGCGTCGTGATCGCGTCGTCGGCGAAATCATTCAGCGCTTCGCAGGGATCCGGGCATACGCGCGCCGGATTGGCGCGGTAGATCGTCTCGCCCCGGCGATCCTCGATGCGGCGAATCAGGTAGGGCTCGACGCGATGGCCGCCATTGGCGAACACGGCGGTCCCGGTCGTGATCTGCAGCGGGGTGACGGCGCCACTACCCAGCGCGAGGGTCAGGTCGCGCGGCATGCTGTCCGACGGGAAGCCGAACCGTTCCATGTAGTTCACGGCGTAAGGGATGCCGATCTGCAGCAATATCCGAATCGAAACCAGGTTGCGGGAGTGCACCAATGCCTCGCGCAGTCGCGTTGGTCCGAACACCCGACCGCTGTAATTCTCCGGCCGCCAGGTGTCTTCCAGGGCGGGGTCATCGAACACCACCGGCGCATCGTTGACCAGGGTCGCGGCGTTGTAGCCGCGATCGAGCGCGGCGGAGAAGATGAAGGGCTTGAAGGCCGAGCCCGGCTGGCGTCGCGCCTGCGTGACCCGATTGAACTTGGAGCGATTGAAGTCATACCCGCCCATGAGCGCCCGGATCGCGCCATCATTCGGGTTCAGCGCCACCAGCGCCCCCTGGACGGACGGCGCCTGCGCCAGTTCCAGCGAGCCATCGTCATTCGCCCGAACATAGATCACCTCGCCCCGCTCGACCACATCCGCGGGCGCCTCCGGCTGCGCCCCCGTGCCGCCGTCTTCGCGTCGGGGCCGCGCCCACTCCATGCCGGCGAACGCGAGTGGATCGATCCGACCGCGGCGCCGATAAACCGTAATCTCGTCATCATCCACCGTCAGCACGACCGCCGGTTCCAGATCCCCGATCCGCCCGGTGCCGGCGAGAATATCGTCGAGATCGAATGGGCCGTAGCCGACGTCCGTCTGGTCCACCACGCGGATTTCACCATCGCCTTCCTCGATGATGTCCATGTCGGCGAACGCGATGCGCTGCTGCAGTTCATCGATGTCCGGCAGACGGTCGGCATCGACTGTGCCAGCCGGGCCGGTATAGCCCTGGCGCCGCTCGTAGGCGAGCAGTGAACGCCGCAGTGAATCCACGGCCATCTGCTGGTCGGTGGCATCCACCGTCGTATACACCCGATAGCCACCTGTATAGACGTCGTCACCAAACCGCTCGGCGGCTTCGAGCCGGGCCATCTCGCCGACGTAGGAAGCCTCTGCGGCGACCGCCGTGCGATGCGTGGTCGTCGTGACCGGCGTTGCCAGTGCGGCTTCGTGCTGCTCGCCGTCGATCAGGCCGAGTTCATGCATGCGCCGCAAAACGTACGCGCGCCGCCCCGCCGCATGGCGCGGGCTCGCAACCGGGTTGTAGCGGGATGGGGCAGTCGGCAGCCCGGCGATCAGGGCCGACTCGGCCAGGGTGAGTTCGCCAACCGATTTGCCGAAGTAGGTCTGCGCCGCCGCGCCGACGCCATAGGCGCGCTGCCCCAGGAAGATCTTGTTCAGGTAGAGCTCGAGAATTTCCTCCTTGGAGAGCTCCCGCTCCATCTTCAAGGCCAGGAAGATCTCCCGGATCTTGCGGATGTACGTGCGCTCGCGCGTCAGGAAGAAGTTGCGCGCAACCTGCATGGTGATGGTGCTGCCGCCCTGGGTCTTGGTCCCCGTGGTTGCCAGATTCCACGCCGCGCGAATCAACCCCATGGCATCGACACCCGGGTGACGGAAGAAACGCTCGTCCTCGGCGGCGATGAACGCCTGCTGGAGCTGTTCGGGGATATCCTCGAGTGCCAGGGGTATCCGGCGCTGGCTGCCGTATTCCGCCAGCAGCTCGTCATCCGCGGAGTAGACGCGCAGTGGCTCCTGCAATTCAACATCGCGCAGCTGCTCGATGTCGGGCAATCCGCTGGCAACAGTCAGGTAGACCGCGCCGAGCGCAAGCGCGCCGGTGGTCGCGACTGCCAGCAGTAAGCCGAAGAACCATTTCAGCAGGCGGACAGATGTTCGGGAGCGAGCGGTCATTGGGTGTCAGTTTCTCGGCCGGGGCCTACCAGAGGGTCATTGTCGGATTCACCGAGCCCCATTCGGGCACCGATGAAGACTGCTTGCGCTGATGCGGGTCCGGTGTGCTACCGGCAAAATCGGACGCTCAAGTCCAAGTATTATAAGGACACCAGGCTACAGGCAACAGCCTTGGCTGCAGGGCGTGACGCGGTTGCCCTCTCTGCCTGCAAATGCGCGGCTGGCACTGCCGCGGAGGTGCAGGCAAGATGGATGTCGTACCCGTCCAGCGGCCGGGCCGTGGCGCGCCTTCTGGCCCGCGCGACCACACCGGATCGACAACGCGCTGGCCGATCAGGTTCCCGCGATTCAGCCGTGCCGGTAAGCGGCACGTACTACGGATCGGCGATTTCCCGATATTTGAGAAACTTGCGGGCGATCGTTAAACCGGATTACCATGAGCTTGGCCCGGAATCACCGGGTGCGGTTGGGGGAACCGAGTGTTTTTGTTCAGGCCCGGACATACACCCATCCTGGGTATCGACATCAGCTCCACCTCGATCAAGCTGCTCGAGATCAGCCGCGGTGGCAGTGGCTTCAAGGTCGAGAGCTATGCGGTCGAGCCGCTGCCCGTCGAAGCGGTGGCCGAAAAGGTCATTCAGGATGTCGAGGCCGTCGGCGAGGCGATCCAGCGGGCCGTGCAGAAGTCGCGCACACGGGCCAAGCAGGCCGCACTGGCCGTCCCCGGCTCCGCCGTGATCACCAAGATCATTCCCATGCCGGCCTCGCTATCGGAGGAGGATCTGGAAGGACAGATCCAGATCGAGGCCGACCAGTACATCCCCTACCCCCTGGAAGAGATCAACCTGGATTTCGAGGTCCTGGGGCCGAGCGAGGACAGCCGCGACACCGTTGATGTCCTGCTGGCCGCGTCGAAGAGCGAAAACGTCGAGATGCGCTCGGCTGCGGCCGCATTCGCCGGCCTTACCGTCAAGGCCATGGACGTCGAGCCCTACGCCATCGAGCACGTCTGCGAACTCGTCCCGGAGATGCTGCCCGACGGGGGCGAGGGGCGCACGATCGCCTTCGTCGACATCGGCGCCACCCTGACGAGCCTCAATGTGCTGCACGATCGACAACTGATCTACACGCGCGAACAGCCCTTCGGCGGCAAGCAGCTGACCGAAGAGATCATGCGCCGCTACAGCCTTTCCTACGAAGAGGCCGGGCGGGTCAAGAAACAGGGCGGACTGCCGGACAACTACGAGCCGGAGGTCCTCGAGCCCTTCAAGACAACGATGGCGCATCAGGTCAGCCGCTTCCTCCAGTTCTTCTACTCCTCCAGCGATTACGAGGGGGTCGATCAGATCCAGCTGGCCGGCGGCTGCGCCCAGATTCCCGGTATCGATGAGTTCATCGAGGCTCACATCGGCACGCCGACGAGCATTGCCAATCCGTTCGACAGCATGGCCGTGTCGTCACGGGTCAACCGGGCCCGTCTGGATGCCGACGCCCCGGCGTTGATGATTGCCTGCGGTCTGGCGCTGCGGGGGTACAACTGATGGCACGCATCAACCTGCTGCCGTGGCGCGATGAGCGCAGACGCCAGCTCACCCAGGAATTCGCCCGCCAGGCCGTGCTTGCCGGGGTTCTCGCAGCACTGGTGGGCGGCTATGGCTGGTACCACGTGACCGGCCTGGTCGAGGCCCAGGAAGCGCGTAACGCCTACCTGCAGGAGGAAATCGCGGTCCTCGACGAGGAAATCCGGGAAATCGACGAACTCGAGTCGACACGCCAGCAGTTGCTGGCGCGCATGGAAGTCATTCAGCGCCTGCAACAGCGCCGACCACAGGTGGTGCACCTGTTCGATCAGGTAGCCCGCAAGCTGCCCAGCGGCGTCCACCTGGTCGAACTCACCCAGCGGGGAGATGACCTCACACTGCGCGGCCGCGCGGAGTCGAACGCACGCGTGTCGGCGTTCATGCGCAACCTCGATGACTCGGAATGGCTGCTGCGTCCACGTCTGGAGGTCATCGAGATCGACCGCCAGGACCGCGTCAATGCCTTCACCCTGCATCTGGCACAGACCACGCCGGACGCGGACGATGAGGAGGATTCCTGATGGACGTCCGCGAGGCACTCGACCGCCTGAACAACCTGGATGCCGATGATCTCAAGCGCATCGGCACCGCGCCGAAGCCGATCCAGTATCTGGTCATTGGCGTCCTCTGTGCTCTGGTGATCGCGGCAATGGGCTGGTTCCTGGTGAAGCCCGAACTCGACCGGCTCGATCGGGTACAGAGCACGGAACAGGACCTGATTGCACAGCTTGAAAGCCGACAGAGCCGCGCTGCCAATCTCCAGGATTACAGGGACCAGCTGGCAGAAATGGAGGAGTCGTTCGGGGCCATGCTGCGTCAGCTGCCGGATGAAACGGACATGGAGAGCCTGATCATCGATCTGTCGCAGACCTCGATCGCCGCCGGCCTCGAGGTCGAATTCTTCCGCCCCCGGGACGAAGTCCGTCAGGACTTCTATGCCGAGTATCCGATCGAGCTGCGCGTGACCGGGCGTTACCACGAGTTCGGCAGTTTTGTATCGGGCCTGGCCGCGTTGCCGCGAATCGTCACGCTGCACGACATCCGCATCGAACCGAGCGATGGCCGCGCGACCGGCGCCGACTCGCCGGACCTGACCATGTCGCTGGTAGCGAAGACCTATCGCTACCTGGACGAGGACGAGATCGAGGGAGACTCGAACTGATGTCTCAGAGGATCCATATCCCGCTCATTCTCGTGCTTGGCGTTGGTCTCGCGGCATGCGCGGACGACATGCGTGACCTCGAGCAGGAGGTCGAGGAGATCAAGAGCCGTCCCGGCGGTGAGATCGAGCCCTTGCCGGAGTTCGAACAATACGAAAGCTTTACCTATGACTCGACGGACCTGCGTGACCCCTTCATCCCGGCACGGGCATTTGCCGAGGCTCAGGAGCAGGATGAGTATGACGATTCCGACATCGCGCCCGACCCCGAGCGTCCGCGCGAGCCGCTGGAACAGTACCCTCTCGACAGTCTGTCAATGGTCGGCACGCTGCAGCGCGACGAACAGCTATGGGGTCTGGTGCGCTCACCCGACGGCACCGTGCATCAGGTCCTGGAAGGCAACTACATCGGTCAGAACCACGGTGAAATCCAGAGCGTGACGCAGCGGTCGATCGACGTCCTGGAAGTCATCCGCGACGACGCGAACGAAAGGTGGATTGAACGCGACGCATCCCTCGGTCTGGGCGAGGAACGATAACCGGAGATGATCATGAACAAGACTCGCCACAGCAACCATTGGTCTTTCGCTGCCGCGCTCGTGCCATGGGCGCTGGCATTGGCCGCGTTGTTGACGCCCTCTCTCGCCCTTGCGAGCGCGGCGAACAACAGCCTCCAGCGCATCGACGTATCCACGCTGCCCGGGAATCGCATCGAGTTCCGCATGGAAATGGCGGAGCCGATCAGCAAGCCGCAGAGCTTCACCATCCAGCAGCCGGCCCGCATCGCGCTGGACTTCCCCGGCACGCGCAACGCCACCGGCGAGCGCGAAATCAGTATCGATACCGGCGTTGCCCGCTCGCTGAATCTGGCCGAAACGGACGATCGCACACGCGTGGTGCTGAATCTGACCGAACTCGTGACCCACGACACCCGCGTCGACGGCAATGCGGTCATCCTCACCCTCGGCGGCGGCGCTGCTCCAGCCGCAGCGGAAGCCGAATCCGGATTCGAGCGCGCGGCCAGCGAAGAGGAAATGGCGGCACTGCAGGACGACCCCGATGCCGTCGCCGAGGTCGAACCCGCAGGCGAGGCTGAACCCTTCACCGGGGATGATCAGGCCGCGCCCGCACCCTCGCAACGGCGCGTGGACAATGTCGACTTCCGCCGCGGCCGTGATGGCGAGGCACGCGTGATCATCGACCTGTCGCATCCCGACATCCCGGTGTCGATTGACCGCGACGGCCGTGACGTGGTGGTGAATCTGAGCCGGACCACGATCCCCGAGGACATGCGCGAACGCCTTGACGTGCTCGACTTTGCGACGCCCGCACAGTTCATCGACATCATGCAGCGGGGCGAGGATGGTCGCATCACCATCAAGCCGCGCGATGCCGAGTACGAGCAGATCGCCTATCAGTCGGACGAGCGCATCACGATTGACCTCAAGCCGCTGACGCCCGAGGAAATCGCCGAACGCGAAGAGGAGGAGCCGCAATACGAGGGCGAGCGCCTGTCGCTGAATTTCCAGGATATCGAGGTCCGCGCGGTGCTCCAGCTACTCGCCGATTTCACCGATCTCAATATCGTGGTCACCGACACGGTTACGGGCAATCTGACCCTGCGGCTGCGCAACGTGCCCTGGGATCAGGCCCTCGACATCATTCTGCAGACCCAGGGGCTCGACAAGCGGCGAACCGAGAATGTGATCTACGTCGCCCCATTCGAGGAGATCGCCGAGCGCGAACGCCGTCGGCGCGAGGCGGAAGAGGAACGCGAAGAGCGGGCACCGCTGCGGACCGAGTACATCCAGATCAACTATGCCCGCGCGGGCGATCTGGCTTCCCTGCTCGAAGGCGCCGATGCGAGCCTGCTGTCCGAACGTGCCAATATCAGTGTTGACGAGCGCACCAACACCCTCGTGGTGCAGGACACGGCCAGTAACATCGAAGAAGCTCGACGCATGATCAACCGGCTCGACATCCCGGTGCGGCAGGTGCTCATCGAGTCGCGTATCGTCATCGCCGACGACAACTTCAACCGCGAGCTCGGTGCGCGCTTTGGTATCAGTCGCGATACGACCGGTCGTGGCACCGGAGACGGCTTCGCGACTTCCGGCGACACCAGTGCCACTACCGAGATTCTGAACAACGAGACCATTCAGGATGGCCGTTTCAATGTCGATATGCCGGTCAGCAATCCGAGTGGCTCCATCGGCCTCGCCCTCGCCCGCCTGCCGCTGGGCACGCTGCTAGAGCTTGAACTCTCGGCGATGCAGGCAGAGGGCCGCGGCGAGATCGTCTCCAGTCCGCGCGTGATCACGGCCAACCAGCGCGAGGCACGGATCGAGCAGGGTGTGGAAATTCCCTACCAGGAAGCGGCTGCCTCCGGCGCGACCAGCGTGTCCTTCCGTGACGCCGTACTGTCACTGAACGTCACGCCGCAGATCACGCCCGACGACCGCATCATCATGGACCTGCGGGTCACGCGCGACACGGTCGGCGAGATCTTCGCCGGCGTGCCGAGCATCGACACCCGCGCGGTCGAAACCCAGGTCCTGGTCGATGACGGCGAGACCGTGGTGCTCGGCGGCATCTATGAGCAGGAAACGTCCGAACAGGTCGAGCGGGTTCCCTTCTTCGGCGATCTGCCGATCGTTGGCCGACTGTTCCGCAACGAGTTCTCGCAGGACGACCAGAGCGAGCTGCTGGTGTTCGTGACGCCGCAGATCGTTCGCGGCATCGATGACATGTAGTGCCACCCCGGATGCGGGCGGCGCGACCGAACCGGCGTCGGCGCCCGTCCCGCCCGGGCGTGTCTTCCTTGTGGGGCCGATGGGGGCCGGCAAGACGACCATCGGGCGTCAACTGGCACAACGGCTCGGCCTCGAATTCCTCGATTCCGACCACGAGATCGAGCAGCGCGCAGGCGTGGATATCGCCACCATCTTCGACTTCGAGGGTGAAGCCGGCTTCCGCGAGCGCGAGACCCGCATCCTCGATGAGCTCACCCAGCGTGACCGGATCGTGCTGGCCACGGGCGGCGGCGCCGTCATCGCCGAGCGCAACCGCGAACTGCTGCACACACGCGGTTTTGTCATCCATCTGGCGATCACGGTCGATGAACAGCTGCGTCGAACGCGGCGCGACCGCTCGCGTCCCCTGCTGCAGAATACCGATCAGCGCGCTACACTAACGCGACTGGCCGGGCAGCGTGACGCGCTGTATCGTGCAGTGGCTCACGTGACCGTCGACACCGGTGGCCGACGCAGTCGTCACACCCTTGAGCGTATCGTCGAGCAGTTGCCCGCGGGATTCTGCTGACTGCGCCCATTCGCCCCGGCACAGCGAGCCCGATGGCTGGGACACCATCCACCCGCTCCTGCCGCCGAGGCGGCGGCATGGCACACGCCGTCCGCATCAGCCGGCACCGACAACGGTATGATCAAGAGCGGGGCGGCGATCGGGTGATCGCGCCGTCGCCGTCCCGGATTCCGCTACGCCTGGATACCCAAAGCCGCCATGAACGTCTCGCTGACGGTAGAACTCGCTCCGCGAAGCTATCCGATCCACATCGGCCCGGGGCTGCTCGGCCCGGATGGCCCACTGGCCGAACTGGCAGACGCGAGCCGCATCCTGATCGTTACCAATAACCAGGTCGCCGGGCACCATCTGGCCAGCCTGCGCGGCGCCCTGCCCCGGCATGCCGACATTGCCGAATGCATTCTGCCGGATGGCGAGGCCTGGAAGAATCTCGACACCCTGGCTCGCATCTATGATGCGGCGATCGACCACGGTTGCGGTCGTGATGCCTGGTTCGTCGCCCTGGGCGGCGGCGTGATCGGTGACATGGCCGGCTTCGCTGCGGCCACGTGGCAGCGGGGTGTGCGCCTCGCGCAGGTGCCGACGACCCTGCTGGCCCAGGTGGATTCATCGGTCGGCGGCAAGACCGGGGTCAATCACCCGCGGGGCAAGAACATGATCGGGGCGTTCCATCAGCCGCACGTCGTCGTCGCCGACACCCATACGCTGGCAACGCTCGATCAGCGCCAGCTGCGCGCGGGGCTGGCCGAGGTGATCAAGTACGGCCTGATCCGCGACCCGGCGTTGTTCCAGTGGCTGGAGAACCATCTCGAATCAGTGCTGGCGCGCGAACCCCGGGCACTGGCCCACATCATCGAGCAATCCTGCCGCAACAAGGCCGAGGTGGTCGCCGCGGACGAGCGCGAGGCAGGCGTGCGTGCCCTCCTCAACCTCGGCCATACCTTTGGCCACGCCATCGAGACCGCCACGGGCTACGGGGACTGGCTGCATGGCGAAGCCATCGCGGCCGGCATGTGCATGGCGGCGCGTCTATCCACGCGCATCGGCATGCTGCCCCCGGAAGACCGCCAACGCGTGGAGGACATCTTTGCCCGCGCCGGGCTGCCGACTTCGCCGCCCGCCATTGCCCCGGACCGCATGCACGCACTGATGCAGGGTGACAAAAAGGCCATCGGCGGCCGGATTCGCCTCATTCTGCTGAACGGCATCGGCTCGGCCCTGATCAGCGACGACTACCCGCCCGCAGCCCTTGCCGCCGAGCTTGGTGACGAGCCATTGCACGGTACCGGTCATGCTTGACCGTGCCACCAACGCCCTGCGCGATGCCGTCAGCCGCCTGCGCGGCGACGACGGCGTGCCCGCCGACCTGCTCGCCAGCGGAGAGCGGCAGCTATCGCTGGACACGCGGCGCGAGCTCGGCCTGTTCGATCAGCCGTTCAGTGATCAGACGCCCCCGGCCAAGCTTTACGTCGACCATGCCATCCGCATGCAGACCAACGTGCTCGCCTCGCAACTCGCGGAAAATGAAATGCTGCCGGTCGTCCGCGGCGAATCCGGCAGCGGCAAGACGTCATTGCTGATACGCCTGATGACCGACCACGCCGGTGACATGCACTTCTTCGTCGCGCGCGGGCGCGCCGGGCTCGAGGCCCGGCAGATCGTGGTCGACATGCTGCGCATGCTCGTGCGCCCGGTACCGGCCGATCCCTCCGAATGCTACCGGGATCTCGCCCGCCGACTCCGTGCGCTGGTCGCCGATGGCCTGCCTGCAACCCTGGTGATTGACGACGCCGATTGCCTCGACGACCAGGAACTGCAGAACCTGTTGTCCCTGCACGATTCGCTGCGCCGAACGCTGGACGGCCGCTTCCGCATGCTGCTCGGCGGGGGGCCGGGGCTCGACAGCCGGCTCACCGAACTCGACAGCGAGCAGTTGCGCACCGGCCAGATGGTCACCTCCGATGTTCGCCCACTATCCCGTCCCGGTATCGCCTCCTTCCTGGAGCATCGGTTGCGGGCAGTGGGCCTGGACCGGGACAACCCGCTGACCGACGCGGACCTCGAACGCATCCACGCGGCTTCCGGCGGCCTCCCCCGGGACGTCGAGATCGCTGCCGCGGCGGCCCTCGAAGCGCGCTTCGGCGCGCACCCCGAACGCTGACGACGGACCGTCACGGCGACTCATGGCCGGCCGCATCCCTCAATCCTTCATCGACGACCTGCTGAACCGGGTCGATATTGTCGACGTCATCGACGCGCGCGTGCCGCTGAAGAAGCAGGGCAGCAACTACGCCGCCTGCTGCCCGTTCCACGATGAGAAGACGCCCTCGTTCACGGTGAGCCCGACCAAGCAGTTCTACTACTGCTTCGGCTGCGGCGCGAGCGGCAGTGCGATCGGTTTCCTCATGGAATACGACCGACTCGAGTTCCCGGAGGCCATCGAGACCCTTGCCGGCACGATCGGTGTGGAGGTCCCGCGCGAAGGTGGCGACGACGGCCGTGGCGACGGCGGCCACGAGGCCCTCTACGCAATCCTCGCCCGGGCCGATCAGTTCTATCGCGGCCAGCTGCGGGCGAACCAGGACGCCAAGGACTACCTGCAGCGCCGCGGCCTGTCCGGTGCGACCGCCGCACGTTTCGGCCTTGGCTGGGCGCCCGCGCAATGGCAGGCATTGCTCGAGCATTGCGCCGATGCCGACCACGATGCCCTCATGCAGGCCGGCCTGATCAATCGCAGCGACGACACCGGCCGCATGTACGACCGCTTCCGCGGCCGGATCATGTTCCCGATCCGCGACCGCCGCGGGCGCACCATCGCGTTCGGCGGCCGCGTCACCGGTGACGACAAGCCCAAGTATCTGAATTCCCCGGAGACCCCCGTCTTCCACAAGGGACGCGAACTCTACGGGCTGTTCGAGGCGCGCAAGGCCCGGCGCGAGCTGCCTCGCATACTCGTCGTCGAGGGCTACATGGACGTCATCATGCTCGCCGAGCACGGCATCGATTATGCCGTGGCCACACTCGGCACCGCCGCCGGCGAGGCCCACGCCGATCGGCTGTTCGGCACAACCAGCGAGGTTGTCTTCTGTTTCGATGGCGATGACGCCGGCCGCCAGGCCGCCTGGCGCGCCCTGACCAACGTCCTGCCGCGACTGACGGACGGCCGCGAGGCCCGCTTTCTCTTTCTGCCCGAAGGCAGCGACCCCGACAGCCTCGTCCAGACGGAAGGGGCCCGGGCGTTCGAGCACCGCGTGGCCGACGCCAGACCACTGGCCGACTTCCTCCTCGAGCATGTCAGCGCCAGCGCCGACCGGACCACCATCGGTGGCCGCGCCCAGATCGTTGCCCAGGCACGGCCGCTGATCGCCCGCCTGCCCCAGGGGGTCTACCGCGAATTGCTGATCGAGCGCCTCGCCGGCGAGATCGGCCTGCCCGCGGACCGATTGCGCGCCGACCTTGCGCGTCAGACCGATGCGTCCGCCACGGCCGCAACCACCTCGCGTTCGGCGAAGCGCCCGAGCGCCATCCGCATGACGCCCATGCGCACCGCCATCGCCCTGATCCTGCAGCGCCCGGCGCTGGCCGCGCGGATCACCGACGATCATCCAGTGCTGACGTCGGAGGAACCGGGTGCGGTGCTGCTCGCACGGCTGCGCGCCCAGATCGGCAGCGATCCACAGACCCACACGGCGCGTCTCCTGGAGGCCTGGCGCGATACCGGCGAATTCCCCTATCTTCAGCGCCTGGCCGCCCATGAGTTCGCCACCGATCCCACGCTGGACCGCGAGAAGGCACTGGCCGAGGAACTCGATGGCGCACTCGAGCGACTGGCCGAGCAGGCGCGACGGGATCGCTACGCCACGCTCCTGGCGGCCTCGAACGAGCGGGCGCTGACAACCGCGGAAAAAGAGGAGCTGCAGTCACTCCTCGCCCGGGGCGGTGGGCGGAACTAGTTCACCGTTACAGCAGACCACGCTCGGCGAACGAAACCGGCGGGCCGTCGCCGATGATGACGTGGTCGAGCACCCGGATGTCCACCAGCCCCAGGGCCTCCCGCAAACGGCCGGTCAGGCGTTCGTCGGCGCGGCTCGGTTCGGCGACGCCGGAGGGATGGTTATGGCTGAGAATGACTGCGGCCGCATTGCGCTGCAGGGCAGCCTTGACCACCTCCCGCGGATAGACGCTGGCGCCATCGATCGTGCCGCGGAACAGCTCCTCGAACGCAATGACGCGATGGCGGTTATCGAGATAGAGACAGGCGAAGATCTCGTGCTCGTGGTCGCGCAGGCGAGCGGCCAGATAACGGTGGGTGGCAGCCGGCGAGGTCAGCGCCTCGCCACGCAGCAGCGTTTCATCGAGGTGGCGGCGCGCCATCTCCAGCACGGCCTGCAACTGGGCGAACTTGGCGGTGCCGAGCCCGTGGCGGGCGCAGAACTGATCGCGGGACGCGCCGAGCAACGCGCGCAGACTGCCGAATTCCGCCAGCAGGTGACGTGCCAGATCGACCGCACTGAGCCCGCGGCTGCCGGTGCGCAGGAAAATGGCCAGCAGCTCCGCATCCGACAGCGCGCCCGGTCCGCGTTCCAGCAGTTTCTCGCGCGGGCGTTCGCCCGCCGGCCAGTCGGTGATTGCCATGGCCAACATCCTGTCTGTACGACCACATCCCTGATCCCGTGCGGCCTTCGGGTCCGCCGGCACATGCGCACCGCTGGTCACAACGGCGTGCGCACAAACCGGCGGGGCGAAGGATAGCCGCCCTCGGCCTTGCTGCCAAGCGTGATCGGGGCCGGTTTGCGGCGACCACCGACCAGCTCATTGCGGATGCAGACGAATGCCCGCGTGATGCACTTCATCACCCGCGATCTCGCTGGCGACAAGATCCGCATTACCCAGATCGATCCGGTCGCCCACGGTGACCGCCGAACCATAGCGGCGACGGAACAGATCCGCGATGGTGTCGTCGCGATTGGTTCCGCCCGGCAGATCCAGATCGTACATCTCGGCCAGGGCGCTGATCCGTGCCGTGCCACGCACCACGAAGGGACCGAAGAAGGCGCGCTCATCGCGTTCCTCCAGGCGCCCGGTGCCGAACAGGGCCTCCAGGCCCGGCACCTGTTCGGCTTCCGTCAGCAGATAGACGTGATCACCCGCCGCCAGCTGCTCCGCCGCGGGACTGTCCACCGGACCGCTGCCGCGTACCAGCGCGATCACCCGCGAGTCCGGCGGCAGCGGCAGCTCCGTGACCGCGGCACCATCGGCACGACACCCCGACAGTACCCGATAGACCACCAGCTCCTGCCCCTCCAGTCCGGGCGCGTCGAACTCGAAGATGCGACGCCCCTCGCTGCGCACGGGCAGGCGCAGATCAAGCCAGCGTGCCGCCGAGGCCACGGTCCAGCCCTGCACCAGCAACGAGACCAGCACGACGAAAAAGGCAATATTGAACAGTAGGCGCCCTTCCTCGACGCCCGCGATCAGAGGCATCAGACCAAGGACGATGGGCACTGCGCCACGCAGTCCGACCCAGCCGAGGAACGTCTGCTCACGCAGATTGAACCGGAACGGCAGGAGACACAGCGCAACCGCAAGCGGTCGCGCGACAAAGATCAATACCCCCGCGGTGGCCAGCGCCGGCAGCGCGATGGCCACAAGATCCGATGGCACCACCAGCAGGCCGAGCATGAGGAACAGGCCCACCTGGGCCAGCCAGGCCATGCCGTCATGGAATCGACTGATCTCGTGCCGGGCACGGATCAGCGAATTGCCGGCGACAACGCCCGCAACGTACGCGGCCAGGAAGCCACTGCTGCCGATGCTGGCCACGATGCCGTAGGTCGTGATGCCACCGGCCAGCGCGAGCACCGGGTACAGTGACGGCGTCAGCTCCATGCGGTTGACCAGACCGGCCAGTATCCAGCCCGCCGCTGCGCCGAGCAGCCCGCCGACCCCGAGCTGCCAGACCAGATCGATTGCGAATCGCTCCCAGCCGATCGTGGTATCCGCCTGGACGACGGCGATCAACATCAGCGTCAGGAAGATCGCCATCGGATCGTTGCTGCCCGACTCGATCTCGAGGGTGGCGCGAATGCGCTCGTTCAGGCGCAGCCCGTGGGCATGCAGCAGATAGAAGACCGCAGCCGCATCGGTGGAGCCGACAATCGCGCCCAGTAGCAGCGCCTCCTCGAGACTGAGATCGAACAGGGCATAGACGGCCACGCCAGTCAGCGTCGCCGTGATCGCCACGCCGATGGTGGCAAGCACGATGGCGGGCCGCAGGCCCGAGCGGAAGCTGGTCACATGGGTGCGCAGCCCGCCATCGAACAGGATCACGGTCAGCGCGAGACTCGCGAGCAGGAAGGCCGCACCGAAGTCATCGAAGACGATGCCGCCCGGGCCTTCCTCGCCGAGGAGCATCCCCAGGCCCAGCACAATCAGCAGCAGCGGTACGCCCAATCGGTCGGTCAGACGGCTGGCGAGCACACTCAGCAGCAGCAGCCCGCCAATCGCGAGAATGATCTGACCGACGATTTCCATGCAGCCCCGCTCCTGACAACAATGCATTCCGCAGCGCTGATCGCTGCCGCTGGTCCCACCAGTATAACGGTGGTGCCCAACCCGGAAGACCGCGGAGTTGCTATGATCGCGCCGTCGGGCTCGAGGCCCAGCCGCCAGTCCACGGTACACGCCTGCATGAACCAGCCCAGCGCAAACGACCTGTTCGCGGCAGTCGACCTCGGCTCGAACAGCTTTCACATGGTTCTGGCCCGCCGCGAGGGGCCGCAACTCGTGGTCATGGACCGCCTGAAGGAAATGGTCCGCCTCGCCGCCGGCCTGGATGAGCACCGCTACCTGTCGCCGGATGCCCGCGAGCGAGCGCTCGCCTGCCTGCAACGCTTCGGCCAGCGCCTGGTCGACATCCCGGGCCGGAATATCCGGGTGGTGGGCACCAGCGCACTACGACAGGCACGGGATGCCGACAGCTTCATCGCCGCCGCGGAGACCGCCCTCGATCACCGCATCGAGATCGTCTCCGGCATGGAGGAAGCACGCCTGATCTATCTCGGCGTAGCCCACAGCCTGGCGCCGAACGGCCGCCGGCTGGTACTCGACATCGGCGGCGGCTCCACCGAATTCATCGTCGGCGACGGCTTCGAGCCCATGCACAAGGCGAGCCTGCACATGGGCTGTGTCGGTCACAGTCAGCGCTTCTTCGCCGATGGCCGCATCAGCCGCAAGCGCTTCGATCGTGCGGTCCTTGACGCCCGGGTCCGGATCGAGCCGATCGAGCAACGTTTCCGGGAGGTCGAATGGCGCGAAGCCATCGGCGCCTCGGGCACGATCAAGGCCGTGGCGGCAACACTCCGTGAAGCTGGCTGGAGTCGTGACAGCATTACCTTTGACGGCCTCGAACACTTGCGCGCGGCGATGCTCGGGACCCGGCACCTGGACGATCTCGAACTCCCTGGTCTGAAGCCCGAACGTCGACCGGTATTCCCCGGCGGCGTGGCCATCCTCCACGCCGCCTTTCAGGCGCTGGGCATTCGCGAGATGCGGGTGTCGGAGGGCGCGATGCGCGAAGGCCTGCTTCACGACCTGCCCGGACGGCTGACCCATGCGGACATCCGCGGTGCCAGCGTCGAACGCCTCGCCGGACGCTTCCATGTCGACCGCGACCATGCCGGGCGGGTCCAGGCCACGGCGAGCCGCCTGCTCGCATCCGTGGCGCACGCCTGGAGCCTGGACGAAGAGGCCGCATGGTTGTTGCGCTGGGCCGCGACACTGCACGAGGTGGGCCTCGATATCGGCTATGGCTCCTACCACAAGCACAGTGCATATATCGTCGAACACACTGATCTCGCCGGATTCTCGCGCGACGAACAGCGCCGGCTCGCCACCCTGCTGCAGCTCCACCGACGCAAGTTCAATCGGCAGGTATTCGACGGTTTCGACGAGGCCGAGAGCCGCACGCTCGCGCGCCTCGCCGTGCTGTTGCGGATCGCCGTGGTGCTGCATCGCGCACGCAGCCCCCGGCCCCTGCCCGAGGTCGAGGCTACGGTAGAGGGCGCCCGAATCCGTCTGCGCTTCGCCAACCAGTGGCTGGCGCGCAATGCGCTGACACGCGCCGATCTTGACGAGGAAGCCCGGCTACTGAAGCCGGCAGGCTTCCATCTGGAACTGGCCGACGACAACGCGTAGCCCTCCGTCGTTATCGACTTCCATGGCTTGTATCTCGCCGAGGCACGAAGCCCGCAGAGGGAACCATCGCTCCGCGAGCTCCGCGCCTCGGCGAGAGATTGTTCACAGTGCTGGCTGATCCAGCGCCGGCAATAACTCACGCCAAGACGCCAGGAATGCCAAGGAAAAAGCACTTCTTCGCGTGCTTCGCGACTTCGCGAGAGGTCATTTACAGCACGTTCCAGATGCCGCTACCGAAGCAAACGCTCGTGCGTTATTCCTTCGCCCGCACCGGGTTGTCGACGGCCTCGGCGAGCAGGGCCTGCTGGACGGCGAAGGGCTCTTCGCCGTCGGCCGGGCTGGCGCGCTGGTAACGACCGTCGCTCCCCA
>CAZJGZ010000044.1:0-17290 GCA_964545695.1 uncultured Ectothiorhodospiraceae bacterium
ACTATGACCAGCGCAACGCACTCGTCGTCGGCATGGCCATGGGCTTCGCCGTGATCCCGACCATCTACTCGATCTCCGAGGATGCGATCTTCAATGTGCCCAAGCACCTGACCCAGGGAGCGCTGGCGTGCGGTGCCACGGCCTGGCAGGCGATGGCGACCGTTGTGCTGCTGACCGCCAGCCCGGGCATCTTCTCCGCCGTGATGATCGGCTTCGGCCGCGCCGTCGGCGAGACCATGATCGTGCTCATGGCGACCGGCAACAGCCCGGTCACCAACTTCAACATCTTCGAAGGCATGCGCACGCTATCGGCGAACATCGCCGTGGAGATGCCGGAGGCCGCCGTTGGTGGCACGCACTTCCGGCTGCTCTTTTTCGCCGCGCTCTTCCTGTTCCTTCTCACTTTCGTGCTCAACACGCTGGCGGAGATCGTACGCCACCGTCTGCGCCGCAAGTACAGCAGCCTGTAACCCCTGACTGTAACCCCGGGATCCGAATCTGATGCGTGATTGGTTCAAACAGGGCACACCATGGATCTGGCTCAATGCCGGGGCCGTGGCACTGTCGCTGGTCATGGTGGTCGGCCTGGTCGGGCACATCGCTTTCAATGGCCTGCAACATTTCTGGCCGCGCGACCTGGTGGCGTTCGAGTACGCCGAGCCCGACCGCGATCCCGTGCAGGTGCTGGGTGAGGTGGACCGCAGTGAAAGCCTGACCGGGCGAGCGGCGGCCGAGCGCGGGTTCGTGCTGGAGCGCGAAGACGAACTGGTGACGCGTCACCGCATCAAGCGCGGCAACCGCGACATTACCGACCGGGATTTCGCCTGGTACCTGCAGCAGCATATGGGGGAATGGCGCTATCCGGACGATGCCGTACGCCTGGAGCGCCGGCAATGGGGTGACTTCTACGGTTTCCTCGATGAGGTGCGGATCGACGGCGAGGTCGTGGCCGAAGGCGAGGCAGCATGGGAGCGGTTCGAGGAGCTGTTTGCCGAGAACCGGCCGCGGATACAGGAGATCGGCCGCATCGAACGCATCGAGATTGGCAACGTCAATGCCGAGCTCGAAGAGGTACGGCTTGCGCAGCGCAGACTGGCGGCCGACGAGACCATCACGCAGGAAGCGCGTACCGAACGCGAGGCCGCATTACAGGCACAGCGTGACGAGCTCGAGGCGCAGTACGCGGAACTCGAGGATCGCCGTAACGAACTCCTCGAACGGATCGGTCGCTACGAGGTCGGCCTGTCGACCATCGAGGGCCACGAAGTGACCCATGGCATGGGCGATATCGTCAAACCCAGCCGCCCGAATCAGATGGGGGTGGTCGACAAGTCCATCTTCTACATCGGTGAATTCTGGGACTTCGTTTCCGGGTATCCGCGTGAGGCCAATACCGAGGGCGGCATCCTGCCGGCGATCTTCGGCACGGTGCTGATGACCCTGATCATGGCCGTGTTCGTCACACCCTTCGGCGTGCTCGCGGCGATCTATCTCAGCGAATACGCGAAGCAGGGTCCGCTGGTGCGGATGATCCGCATATCGGTGAACAATCTCGCGGGTGTGCCATCGATCGTGTTTGGCGTCTTCGGCCTCGGTTTCTTTGTCTATCTGCTGGGCGGAAGCATTGACCAGCTGTTCTTCGCGGAACGCCTGCCTGCGCCCACGCTCGGCAAGGGTGCCGTGTTGTGGGCTTCACTCACGCTGGCGCTGCTGACCCTGCCAGTGGTGATTGTGTCGACCGAAGAGGGCCTGTCACGCATTCCTGGCTCGATCCGCCACGGCTCGCTCGCCCTGGGGGCGACCAAGGCCGAAATGCTCTGGCGTACCGTGCTGCCACTGGCCACGCCAGCCATGATTACCGGCCTGATCCTTGCCGTGGCACGCGCGGCCGGGGAGGTCGCACCACTGATGCTGGTGGGCGTGGTCAAGCTCGCGCCGCAGCTGCCGATTGATGGCAACTTCCCCTTCGTGCACGTGGATCGAAGTTTCATGCATCTGGGTTTCCATATCTACGATGTGGGTTTTCAGAGCCCCAACGTGGAAGCGGGACGGCCGCTGGTGTATGCCACTGCACTGATCCTCGTACTGGTGATCATCGTGCTGAACATGACGGCGGTCACCATACGCAACCACCTGCGCGAGAAATACCGCGCGGACAGCGACTGACACACTGCGGCCGGCCGCGTTGATCGGGCCGCTGCGGACATCCAATGGATCGATGACGATTGGACCGGAAACGACATGACTGACCAGCAACAGGATCAGGGTTCCACGCACGGCTTCAATGCCGGCGCGCGCAAACATGGCTCACGCGTCCATCGGGATATCCGCTCGGAGGATATCGCGATCGAGGTCGACAAGCTCAGCCTCTGGTATGGCGACGACCAGGCGCTGAAGGAGGTATCGATGCAGATCCCGCGCAAGCGCGTGACGGCGTTCATCGGTCCTTCCGGTTGCGGCAAGTCCACGCTGTTGCGGTGCATGAATCGCATGAACGACCTCATCGATTCCTGCCGCATCAGCGGGCAGATTCGCCTCGATGGCCACGATATCCATGATCCGGCGATGGACGTGCCGGAGCTGCGCCGCCGGGTGGGCATGGTCTTCCAGAAGCCGAATCCGTTTCCCAAGTCGATCTACGAGAACGTCGCCTACGGCTTGCGGCTGCAGGGCGTGAAGAAGCGTTCGATCCTCGATGAAGTGGTGGAGAAGTCGCTCCGCCGCGCGGCGCTCTGGGATGAGGTCAAGGACCGCCTGAACACGAATGCCTTCGGCCTGTCCGGCGGTCAGCAGCAGCGCCTGGTCATCGCGCGTGCCATCGCCATCGAACCCGAGGTCCTGCTGCTCGACGAGCCCGCTTCGGCACTCGATCCGCTGGCGACGCTGAAGATCGAGGAGCTGATGTTCGAGCTCAAGGAGTACTACACCATCGCGATCGTGACCCACAACATGCAGCAGGCCGCGCGTGTGTCCGACTACACCGCGTACATGTATCTGGGCGAGATGATCGAGTTCAACGATACCGACACGCTGTTCACCAATGCGGCGCGCAAGGAAACGGAAGACTACATTACGGGGCGTCATGGCTGAGCATCTTCAAAGCGATACGGGATGCGCCGAGCGTGCCGCGCCCACGTGGTGCTGGCGCGCTGTGCGCGGGGCGTTCACGTGCCCTCGCGCCACCTTGCGTGAATGGCACGAGCGTGACCCCGAGCCGCGACAGCTGTTGCTGTGGTTCACCATTCCCATGGTGATTGCCAGCGTCGTCATCGCCGGCTGGGCCAACGAAACCATCCCCACCGGTTTCCCGCCGGAGACTCGGCCTGATCCGGTCGCGTTCGGAATCTACAGTGGCCTGACCCAGATGGTGGGGCTGCTTGCGCTCGCCGCCTGCGCGCACTTCCTTTGTGATCTGTTCCAGGGGCGATCGGATTTCCGCCGGGGACTGGCGGCCGTATCGGTGGCCATGGTCCCGGCATGGATCGGCAATGTGCTCGCTGCGCTGCCATGGCCCTGGGGCGCACACCTGGCACTCGCCGGCATCCTTTACAGTCTGGTACTCCTGTTTGCCGCCTTCGCCGTGATCCTGGAGATTCGCAAGGGGCAGCGCATCGCGCATTTTCTGCCGACACTGGCGGGCGCCCTGCTGATCACGTTCGCGTTCGGCTGGCAGGCAGTCAGTCTGATCCCGGGTGCGGCGCCGGCGGTGCGGCTGGGGACGACATGGCTGATCTGAATGCGGGTGAATCGGGGCCCGGACAGTCATGGTATTGTCATCCTGGTGACAGACCAGGGTTATCCCGTTGCGATCTAATCGCGCACAGTGTTGCAACCAGGTGACGGTGATGCAGGCGACGATTCTACTGGTCGAAGATGAACCGGAAGTCCGCGAGATGGTCAGTCGAACCCTTTCCCGTGAAGGCTTCGACATGGTGACTGCGGCTGATGCCAACGAGGGCTATCAGAAGGTATCGGAAAAAGTGCCCGATCTCATGCTGGTGGACTGGATGCTGCCGAGTTCGAGTGGCATCGATTTCGTCAAACGCTGCAAGCGCGACGAGCTGACACGTGATGTGCCCGTCATCATGCTGACCGCGCGAGCCGAGGAAAGCGATCGACTGCAGGGGTTCGAGACCGGCGCCGACGATTACGTCACCAAGCCCTTCTCGCCACGCGAGCTGGCCGCCCGCATTCGCGCGGTGCTGCGGCGGACCACTGGACAGGATACCGAGGGTATCCTCACGGCCGGCCGGATGCAGCTGAATTCCATCTCCCATCGTCTTTACATTGATGAGGAGGCGGTGGAGATCGGCCCGACCGAGTTTCGCCTGTTGCGCTTCTTCATGGCGCATCCGGAGCGGGTCTACAGTCGCGCCCAGCTCCTCGACCATGTATGGAGCCGCGAGGTCTTTGTCGAGGAGCGCACGGTCGATGTGCACGTTCTGCGTTTGCGCAAACTCCTCAAGCCGCATGGGTGCGACGTGAACATCCAGACCGTGCGCGGTGTCGGCTATCGCTTCTCACTGGATACGGGATGACCCTCTCCGGCTGGCGCGAGGAATGCTGGCGGTTGCTGGCGGTCCTGTTGCCGGCCGGTGCTTTGGGTCTGATGGTCGGGGAGCCTGCCTGGTTTCTGTTGGCCGGGCTGGTCCTGCTTTGCGGATGGCATGTGCGGCAGCTCGCGCGCCTTCAGCGCTGGTTGCGAGGTGGCACGAAGCCCCGAACCGGGGCGCTTCTGGGTGGTGTCTGGGGCGATTTCGTGGACCAGGTCGAGCGACGCCAGGAACAGGGACGGCAACGGCGCAAGCGATTGATGGATATGCTCGAGCGATTTCAACGTTCCACCGAAGCGTTGCCCGACGGCACGGTTGTACTGGGCGCCCAGCACGAAATCGAATGGGCCAACAGTGCTGCCCGCACATTGCTGGGCATCGACAATCCGCGCGATCAGGGCAGCCGCATCCAGCACCTGCTGCGCGATCCGGACTTCCAGGCCTATCTCCACGCGGGTGACACCGGCGACTCGATCGACATCGATTCACCGGTGGCGACCGGTACCGAGCTGAATGTGCGCGTGATCCCCTACGGCGAAGGACAGCATCTGCTCATGGCACGCGACGTGAGCAACCTGCGGCGGCTGGAAACCGTCCGCCGCGACTTCGTGGCCAATGTCAGCCACGAACTGCGCACGCCACTGACGGTGATCCGCGGCTACGCCGAGAGCTGCGCCGAACCGGAGCTGCCCGACCACGTGCGTGAGGGCATTGATGCCATCGCTCGTCAGGCCGCGCGCATGCAGGCAATCGTGGAAGACCTGCTGACGCTGTCGCGCCTCGAGCTCGACCCGGTGGACCCGGCGGCAGCGGAGTGGGTCGGCGTCGCCGATATGCTCACCACGCTCGTGCGTGATGGCGAGCGGCTGTCCGGTGAGCGCGGGCATGTGCTGTCGCTGGAAACGGACAGCAACCTCGGGCTCAGGGCATCGAGTTCGGAGCTGGCCAGTGCCTTCAGCAATCTGATCAATAACGCCGTGCAGCATACGCCGGGTGGCACGTCGATCCGCGTGGTCTGGCGGGCTGATGCCGAAGGCGGGGTGTTGCGCGTCGAAGACGATGGCCCGGGCGTCGACCCCGAGCATCTGCCACGGCTGACCGAGCGGTTCTACCGGGCGGATCCGGGACGCTCGCGCGCCAGCGGCGGTACCGGGCTGGGTCTGGCGCTGGTGAAGCATGCCGTGGCGCGCAACGGCGGTCGCCTCGACATCCGCTCGGAGCCTGGCGCCGGTTCGGTCTTCTCCTGTCATTTTCCGGCGGAGCGCGTGATCGACTTTTCGGACCACCTGAATGAAGCGGGGACAGGGCGCGAAACCACCAGTGGCGTAACCCGCCACTGACCGAGGGTTGCGGCGGCTCGCATGGCGGTAGTGCTGCACCGGGCCGGTCCTGATCCTCGAGACAGCGGGCGCAATTCTTGATAACAGCAATCGGCAACAGGGCCGACGGCGGGAGCAACGGGCATGATGGACGACCAATCACCTTTTGGCAGGCATATTTCGACGCAGTACGACGAGGAACTCGAAGATATCCGGCAGAAGCTGCTGTCGATGGGCGGCATGGTCGAGCGCCAGCTGAGCGATGGCCTGCAGGCGCTGGTCGGCATGGACCGTGATCTCGGCGAGGCGATGGTCCGTCGCGATGTTGAGGTCAATGCGCTGGAGGTCGAGATCGACGAGGAGTGCACGCGCGTCATCGCCCGACGGCAGCCGGCGGCGAGTGACCTGCGTGTGGTGATCGGCATGATCAAGTCGATCACCGATCTGGAGCGTATCGGTGACGAGTCCTGCAAGCTTGGCAAGGCGGCCATGGACCCCGCTGCCGACCAGGGGCTCGACCGCGCGCTGGCGCAGGGTATACAGCGCCTGGGGCGCCACGTGCAGTCGATGCTGCACGATGCGCTCGACGCCTTCGCCCGCCTGGATGCGGAAGCGGCGTTGACGATTTCCCGCGAGGAGTCGCGGGTGGACGATGAATATGATGCCCTGACGCGGCAGCTGGTGACGTACATCATGGAAGATCCGCGCACGATCCAGCGCGTACTGGGTGTGTTGTGGTCAGCCCGTGCCCTGGAGCGTATCGCTGATCATGCACGCAATCTTTGCGAATACGTGGTCTACGTAGTCGAAGGTCAGGATATCCGTCATCAGAGCCTTGCGGCGGCGCGCGAAGCGCTGGAGCTTGGCAGTCAGGGCGGGCAACCCGGGCAGACGGACTGATACGGTCAGGACTCCGTCTTGCCGGGCTCAGCGCAGGCTGATGACGGGCCAGCCGCGGTCCCGGGCCGCGGCGGCGAGGCGGGCATCGGGATCGACGGCGACCGGCCGGTCGACGCGTTCCAGCAGCGGTATGTCGTTGTGCGAGTCGCTGTAGAAATGGCTGCCGGCCAGCTCGTGGGGCGCGCCCACCAGCCACTGATCAAGGCGCTTGATCTTGCCCTCGCGAAAGCACGGTGTCCCGGCGACATCGCCCGTGTACCGTTCCCCTTCCATGTGCGGTTCCGTCGCGATCAGGTCATCCACGCCCAGGTGGTGAGCGATGGGCTCGGTCACGAACCGGTTCGTCGCCGTGATGATCAGCAGGTGGTCGCCGGCATCGCGGTGATGCGCGAGCAGATCGGGCGCGCCGGGCGCGATGCGCGGGAGGATGCGCTCCTCGACGAATGCCGCGCGCCAGCGTTCGAGATCGGCCGGCGCGTGCGCGGCGAGGACTTGCAGCGAGAAGCGCAGGAATGCGTGGATATCGAGGGAGCCGTCCTCGTAGGCGCGCAGGAAGCGATCGTTTTCCCGGCGGTAATGCTCACCATCGACGATGCCCTGGTCGGCGAGATACTCGCCCCATAAATGGTCCGAATCGCCTGCAAGCAGGGTGTTGTCGAGATCGAAGATTGCCAGTGCCATGGGTCGAGCTCCGTTGCAGCGGCGCAAGTGTAGCAGAGCGATTGTTTGGCGCGGTCCCCCGTTTTGTGGAACAATCATGTCGTGTTGGCAACGGGCTGCGTGGCTACAAGTGATTGATTCGCAAGGGTTCAGGCTCAACGTGGGCATCATTCTGGTGAATGGTGACGACCGCGTGTTCTGGGCTCGGCGGGCGGGTCAGGAAGCCTGGCAGTTTCCACAGGGGGGAATCGACCGGCACGAGGACGTCGATGAGGCGATGTACCGTGAGCTGGCCGAGGAAACGGGCCTGTGCGCCGAACACGTGCAGGTCATCGGCCAGACCCGCGACTGGCTCTACTATCGCCTGCCGTCAAAGTACGTCCGTCGGCGGTCGCGGCCCGTCTGCATTGGCCAGAAACAGCGCTGGTTCCTGCTGCGCCTGACGGCGAGCGAGGCCAACGTTGATCTGGCGCGGACACCGCAGCCGGAATTCGACGCCTGGCGCTGGGTGCCCTATTGGCAGCCGCCGGAAGAGGTCATTTTCTTCAAGCGTCGGGTATACCGGCGCGCGCTGCGTGAGCTGGCTCCGCTGCTCTCCACCGCACCGGACGCAACGGCTACCGCCGCGCGCGGCTGAGCGACGGCGCCCGCGGGCGCCGCCGTTGCCACCTACCGCAACCACCTCGCCGAGCGATATCGCATGCTGTCGACGCTCCGCCGCATTGTCCAGGAAGTCAGCGCCACCCCCGACCTGGAGGCGGCCCTGGATATCATTGTCCGCCGCGTGCGCACCGCGCTCGAGGTTGACGCCTGCTCGGTCTACCTGACGCACTTGGAGGATGGCCCCCAACGACTGGTTCTGCGGGCGGGGCATGGGGTCAATCCGGATGCCATCGGTGAGGTGTCGGCCGGATTCGGCGAGGGCCTGATCGGTCTGGTCGCGCAACGTTCCGAACCCCTCAACCTCGAGCGGGCGACCAGTCACCCCCGCTATCTGCACACCAATCTCTACGGTGGTGAGCGTTTCGATACCTTCCTGGGCGTGCCGATCATCCACCAGAGCCGCGTGCTCGGCGTGCTCGTGGTGTCGCAGCGCGAGGGGCGGCGATTCGGCGAGGACGTCGTCACCTTTCTGGTAACCCTGGCCGCGCAGCTCGCCGGCAGCATCATGCATGCGGTCGTCGGTGAGGACGCCTTCCAGGTCCAGCATGGCCAGGCTGGCAGTGCCGGTATCGTCAAGGGGCTGTCCGGGGCGCTCGGCGTGGGCATCGGCGAATGCGTCGTTGCCTATTCACCGGAGGCACTCGATGACGTCCCGCAGCGCCGGGCCGATGATCCCGATGCCGAATTGGCGCGCTTGCGTCACGCCATGGACGAGACGCGCGACGAACTGCGCCGGCTCTCCGATGAAATGCGCACCCTGCTGCCGGAGGAGGAGCGGGCGCTGTTCGATGTCTACATCATGATGCTGGAGGGAGATTCCCTCTGGGATGACGCCGCACGGGTGGTGCGCCGTGGTTACTGGGCACCCTTCGCGTTGCGCGAGTCGATCCGGACGCATGTGCGCCAGTTCCAGGAAATGGATGATCCCTATCTGGCGGAGCGTGCGGACGATATCCGCGACCTCGGTCGGCGGATCCTGATGAAGCTGAATGCGGAGGATGAGGGGCCGCGCGAATATCCACTCCGCACGGTGCTCGCGGGCAACCAGATTTCCGCGGCCCAGATCGCCGAGGTGCCGGTGGAGCGCCTCGCCGGCATCGTGTCGATGCGCGGATCGGGCTCATCGCATGTCGCCATTCTGGCGCGCGCACTCGGTGTGCCGACGGTCATGGGCGCGAGCGATCTGCCGCTGGCTCGTCTGGAGGGCAAGGAGCTGGTGGTCGACGGTTATCTGGGCTGGGTGTTTGTGCAGCCCGATGACGACATCAAGGCCGAATTCGTGCGTCTTGCCGAGGAGGAGCGTGAGCTGTCGGATCAGTTGCAGGCACTGAAAGGCCTGCCGACAGTGACCACGGATGGCGTGCACGTATCCCTGATGGCCAATACGGGCCTGCAGACGGAAATCAGCCCGGCCCTGATCGAGGTCTCGGATGGCCTCGGTCTGTACCGCACGGAGATGCCCTTCCAGCTGCGTGACCGTTTCCCGGGAGAGGAGGAGCAACTGGGTATCTATCGCCGTCCGTTGGCGGCGTTCGCGCCGCTGCCGTGCGTATTGCGCACCCTGGATATCGGCGGCGACAAGATGCTCAATTACTTCCCGTTTGAGGAGGAAAATCCCTTTCTCGGCTGGCGCGGTATCCGTGTGACGCTTGACCACCCGGAGATTTTCCTGACCCAGGTTCGGGCCATGCTGCGCGCGAACGAGGGCCTGGGCAATCTCAGCATCCTCCTGCCGATGATCACCCGACTCGAGGAGCTGCAGCAGTCGATGGCGCTCATCCAGCGCGCGCATCGCGAGATCCTCGACGAGGGGCTCGACGTGCCGCTGCCGCCGATCGGAGTCATGGTCGAGACGCCGGCGGCGGTCTACCAGATCGAGGCCATCGCCAAGCGGGTGGACTTCATTTCCGTCGGCACCAACGATCTGACCCAGTATCTGCTCGCCGTCGACCGCAACAATGAACGCGTCGCTCGCATCTACGACAGTCTGCATCCGGCCGTGCTCGCAGCCCTGGTGCAGATCAAGCGCGGGGCCGCGCGCCATGGCAAGTCGGTGAGCATCTGCGGCGAGTTCGCCGGCGACCCGCTGGGTGCGGTACTCCTGCTCGGCATGGGGATCGACAGCCTGTCGATGAGCGCGGGCAGCCTGCTGCGGATTCGCTGGGTGGTGCGCTCGTTCTCCTACAGCTACGCCCGCGAGATCCTGGAACGGGCACTGGGCATGGAGGACGGCCGATCCGTGCGGGCCATGCTCGTCGAAGAGCTCGAGCGTGCCGGAATCGGTGGACTGATACGGGCCGGCAAATGATCACGTCGGCAGGGACCGCCGGCGAGGCGGTCCTCGAACGTGTTGCCGGTCGGAGGATCAGAACGGTCGCACGACCGCCAGCACGATGATCCCGATCAGCAGGACGGTGGGCGCCTCGTTGAACATGCGATACCAGACGTGATCCCGGCGGTTCTCGCCGCGGGCGAAGACGCCCACCAGCAGACCGCACCACACGTGGTAGCCGATCAACAGGCCGACCAGGACGAGCTTGGCGTGCAGCCAGCCCCAGGTCAGCGCCGCTTCCCCGTAGCCGACCATCAGGGCCAGCCCCGAGAGCACCGTCACAATTGCACCGGGCGTGGTGATGGCGCGGAACAGTTTGCGCTCCATGACGCAGAACCGCTCGTGACCCGCCGGATCGTCGCGCAGCATGGCGTGGTAGACGAACAGCCGCGGCAGATAGAACAGCCCGGCAAACCACGTGACCATGGCGATGATGTGGAGTGCTTTCAGCCAGAGCATGGTTTTGAGCGCTCTTGTGTGCTGTCAGAGGTGGGATGCAATGCGCTCGCTCAGTGCCGCATGGTCCGTTGACCCGATATGGCGCATGCGGATCCGGCCATCGGGCGCGACCAGGAACTTCGTCGGCGTGACCCGGACATTGTTGAAGGCGCGGGCGAGCTCGCCATCACGGTCGAGTACCACCCGGAAGGGGAGGTCACGCTCGCGCTGGACGGCGCGGACATCATCGGGATCGTCGTGGGACATCGCCACCGCGATCAGCTCCAGTCCGCGCTCGTCGAGGCCTTCGTACATGGCGACGAGATCGGGCATCTCGCGCATGCAGGTCACGCAGTCGGTGGCCCAGAAGTAGACGATCACGGGGCGCTCGCGCAAGTCGGCGAGACGGATCTGATCGCCATCCAGAGTCTCGAACGCCACGTCCGGTGCACGCTCGGCGCTGTCGCCCAGCCATGCCCATGCCAGCCCGGCGAGCACGATCAGTGCGGTGACGACCCCGAGGATCTCCCGGCGCCCGATGCTTGCGGCCATGTCGTGCATGCCTCCGAGAAGCGATTGCGACGCTGCAAGATACCATGGCTCAGCTTTCACCTCCGAGAGGGCGTCGGTATGATGCAGGCCTCTTCACCTTGACTTCGGATGTATTGATCCCATGATTCGCACGGGCATCGTTGGCGGCACCGGCTATACAGGCGTAGAGCTGCTGCGGCACCTCGCGACCCACTCCGGCGTCGAAGTGGTGTTCATGACCTCGCGCGGTAATGCCGGCGAGCGCGTGGATGCCATGTTCCCGAACCTGCGCGGCCACTGTGACCTGGTCTTTGTGACGCCCGAAGACGCACCGTTCACCGATTGTGATGTAGTGTTCTACGCCACGCCCAACGGCACGGCCATGCAGCAGGTACCGGCCTTGCTGGATGCGGGCGTTCGCATCATCGATGTGTCGGCCGATTTCCGGTTGCGCGATGCGGCGACGTGGTCGCGGTGGTACGGACAGGAGCATGCCTGCCCCGAACATCTGGCGCACGCGGTGTACGGACTGCCGGAGATCCATCGCGAGGCGATACGGGGTGCCCGGCTGGTCGCCAACCCGGGTTGTTATCCGACCGCCGTTGCCCTCGGTTTCCTGCCGCTGGTCGAGGCCGGGGTGGTGGATCCGGCGCGCCTGATCGCCGACGCCAAGTCGGGCACGACCGGCGCGGGGCGCAACGCACGGGTGGATACGCTGCTTGCGGAGCAGAGCGACAACATCCGCGCCTATGCCGCCGGCGGTCACCGGCATCTGCCCGAGATCCGTCAGGCGCTTGGCGACATTACCGGCGCGAGCATCGATCCGACCTTCATGCCGCATCTCCTGCCACAGATTCGCGGCATCCATGCCACGCTCTACGCGGAACTCACCACCGAGGTCGATGTCCAAGATCTCTTCGAGCGCCGGTTCTCCGAGGAGCCGTTTGTCGACGTCATGCCGGCCGGCAGCCATCCGCAGACGCGTAGTGTGCGTGGCGCCAATATGTGCCGTCTGGCGGTGCACAGGCCCGACCCGGAGGCCCCGCGCGTGATCGTGCTGGCGGTGATCGACAACCTGGTCAAGGGCGCCGCCGGGCAGGCGATCCAGAACCTCAATCTGATGACGGGTCTCACCGAGACCGATGGCCTGAAGGCCATCGGTCTGTTGCCCTGACGGTCCGTCGGGCGAGCGCGCCGCGCCAACGTCGCGTCGCCGGGTGGCGGGTTCTTGTGCTGCGGCAGGCGATGGCTCATGTCCGAGCATGGCGTGGAGCGGTTGGTGGTGATCGGCGAGGCCGGCCAGTGGCACCGGCCACTCGGCCTTTTCACGCAGAGCACGCCGTCGGGGTGCCTGCACATATCCGGACGCTGAGGTAATGGCGGAATACCCCTACACCGAATCCGGCTCGTTTCGAGTTCGACCCTATCGGCCCGGTCGCACGATCGCGCTGACGGTTGTGCTGACCGCCGCCTTCGTCGGTGGCCTGTGGTGGATGTACGGACTGGGGTACGAGCGCGGCAGCGCGGATGCCCGCATGTCCCGGGCCGCGGAGGCGCGCCTGCGCATCCAGATCAACGACCTGCGCAGCCGCGTTGGCGAATTGACGGATCAGACCACACTGCTTGAACGTTCCCAGCATATCGATCGGGGTGCCTTCACGCGGTTGGAGGACCAGCTCGAACGACGGGAGCAGCGGATCAGTCATCTCGAGGAAGAACTCGCGTTCTACCGCAGCCTGGTCTCGTCCGCCGACGCCGAGGGTGGGCTGACGATCGAGCGCTTCTCGCTGCTTTCGGCGGGCAACAACGAGTATCAGTACGAGCTGGTGCTGACGCGCCTCGATCACGATGACAGCGAGCTCAGCGGCGATGTAGACTTGACGATATCGGGTGTCGACGAGTCGGGCAGCAGGACGCTTGCGCTCAGTGACTTGCTCGTCGACGAGCGTTCGATGACGAGCTTTGATTTCAAATATTTCCAGGCCCTTTCCGGGCGCGTCCAAGTGCCGGATGACGTCGAGCCGGAGACCCTCCACATCCGTGTCCAGCCGGACGATGATAGTGTTGATGGGGTGGAAGAGGACTTCGCCTGGAGTTCCCTTGTTAATGGAGGTTCCTGAATGTTGGGCAGCAACAGCAAGAAGTCGAAGACCAGTGGCGCCCGGGTCGATACGGTGATCGGTCATCAGACCGAAATCCACGGCGACATCCATTTCACCGGCGGGCTGCATATCGATGGCGTCATTCGTGGCAATGTCTATGCCGATTCGGATACCGAGGCGGTCGCCATCGTCAGCGAACGCGGCCGGGTCGAAGGTGAGCTGCGCGTTCCGAGTCTGCTGATCAACGGTCATATTGCCGGGGATGTCTACGCCTCCGAGCGTCTGGATCTGGCCAAGGAGGCACGCGTCAAGGGCGACGTGTATTACAGTACGCTGGAGATGGCCGGTGGTGCCGAAATCAACGGCAAGCTGGTGCGCATGGACGAGGATCATCAGCGCTTCATCGAGCATCATGCGTCGGCGGAGCCCACGTCGTCGGCCGCCGGTCCGGCCGGGCCGGTAGGGGCTTCGGCGCCGGGCGGCACGGATGAGCAGCAATCTTGACCGTAATGGTCGGGAATGCTAGCTTGAAGGTCGATTCCGGGAATTGATGGAAGGCCCAGTACCATGGCAACCGAGACAGCCGTTGCAGAAGAGACATCCCTGATTTTCACGACCAGCGCCGCCCACAAGGTGAAGGGGCTGATCGAGGAAGAGGGTGACGAGAACCTCATGCTGCGGGTCTTTGTGGCCGGCGGTGGTTGCAGTGGTTTCCAGTACGGCTTTACCTTCGATGACGAAATCCAGGAAGGTGACACCGAGGTCGACAACGACGGCGTGAAGCTGCTGATCGATCCGATGAGTTTCCAGTACCTGCAGGGTGCGGAGATCGACTACACCGAGGGCCTGGAAGGCGCGCAGTTCGTGATCCGCAACCCGAATGCGGTAACCACCTGCGGCTGTGGCCAGTCGTTCTCTGCCTGAACCGCCCGCTCTGCCTGAGCTGCCCGGGCACTTCGTGACCCGGGTCGCGCTCGCGTAAGCAGTCCCCGCACCACTGAATTCCTCGCTGCCCGCGAGTGCCTCGCGGGCGTTTCAGCGGCGTCCGTGAACGTGGGCGCCGAGCACGAGTTCCCGATCGGCCCCCGTTACACTGGGAATGTTGCCCGGGCGCTCGTGGATGCGCTGGCGTGCAAGCCAGGCGAACGCCACCGACTCGACCTGCTGGGGCGGCACGCCGTATTCTCCCGTCGACTCGATCGGCAGCTCGGGCAGGCGCCGCCGCAGGCGTGCCATCAGATCCGCGTTCTCGATGCCACCCCCGCACACCAGGACTCGCCGCGTGGCTGGCGCTTCGCGCTGTAGAGCGGTGGCGATCGTGCTCGCCGTCAGCTCGCTCAACGTCGCCTGTACATGCTCCGCGGTGGCCGCCAGATTGCGCTCGTGCAGGCGCTGCTCGAGCCATTCCGCATTGAAATGCTCCCGGCCCGTGCTCTTGGGCGGACGACGGTCGAAGTAGGGGTCCTCCTCAAGGCGCTGCAGCAAAGCCGCGTCGACGGTGCCGGTGGCAGCGCGCGCGCCGCCGTCATCCATTGCCTGCCCGGTTGTACGTTCGCTCCAGTAGTCCAGCAGAACATTGCCCGGGCCGGTGTCGAAACCGATCACGGGCTCGCCGTTGGTCGGCAGCAGCGTGAGATTGGCCATGCCGCCGATGTTCAGGACGGCCCGCGCCTCGGTTTCCGTGGCCAGCGCCCATGCGTGAAACCCCGGTGCAAGCGGCGCGCCTTCGCCGCCGGCGGCGACATCCGCACGGCGAAAATCTGCCACCACATCAATGCCGCAAAGAATCGCCAGGCGGTGCGGGTCGCCCAGCTGAATACTGGTGGGTGTGGCGGTGTCCGGTCGATGGAGAACGGTCTGGCCGTGACTGCCGATGGCAGTGATCTCGCTGGCGCTGTATCCCGTCTGCGCAAGCAGGTCCGATATTGCTGCGCCGGCCACGTTTGCCAGCTCGACATCGAGATCCGCGGCGGCCGCCAGGCTGGTGTTGTGCATGGCGGTCAGCAAGCGGGTGCGAAGGCCTTGTGGGTAGGCGCGATGCACATGGCCAAGGATTTCGCACTCACGATCCCGAAAGCGAACCAGGCAGGCATCGAGGCCATCGGCGCTCGTGCCTGACATCAGCCCGACGTAGATCTCGCTCATGGTCGCTCAACGTTGCGCCACTGGCGCGTAGGCCTGCTCGAGTGTGGCGAGCTGTTCCACCAGCGGCGTGGTCATCGCCGCAAAGTGGGGGCGCAGGTCAGGCGCCACCGGCTCGCCCTTGGGCAGCTCGACGGTCTGGGGGTCATGGTGGACCCGATTGATCAGGAATTCATAGTGGACATGTGGCCCAGTGGCCAGGCCGCTCTGGCCGACGTAACCGATGATATCCCCCTGTTGCACCCGTGCACCAACGCCGCGGCCGTCGCGAAAGCGTGACAGATGCGCGTACAGGGTGCTGTAGCGATCAGCATGCTGGATCACCACCGTTCGTCCGTAGCCGCCCTGCCAGCCCCGACGGACAATGCGCCCATCACTGGTTGCGCGGATGGGCGTCCCGGTCGGCGCCGCGTAGTCAACGCCGTTATGGTTGCGCATCTTGTGCAGTCGCGGATGTCTGCGGGGCCCGAAGCCGGAGGTTATGCGCGTGTACTCCACCGGAGCGCGGAGAAAGGCTCGCCGCGTGGACGTCCCGTCGGGCGCGAAGTAATCCACTCGGCCCTCGGGATCGGTGTAGCGCAGGGCCTGATGGCTGCGCCCCTGATTGACGAACTCTGCTGCGAGGACTGCACCGTCGCGCACGTGCGTACCTTGATGGTAGAACGCCTCGTAGACCACGATGAACCGGTCGCCGCGGCGCAGGTCGAGGGCGAAGTCGATGTCCCACGCGAAGATCGAGGCCAGTTCCATCGTGATGCGGTCGCTCAGCCCGGCTTCGGCGCCGGCCGCCATGAGTGAGTACTCGATGGAGCCGGTGACATATTTTGTACGGCGTTCCAGCGCGGTTTCGATCATCCGGCTGTCGAAGCCGGAGCCGTTGCGGTCGAAACGCAGGCTGCGCTCGGGCGAGATCTCGTGCACCAGCGATATGAGCCCTCGTTGCGGGTCGCGGTGGATGCGAAGCCGTTCGCCTGGATGCAGGCGCCCTAGCTGGGTCCCATGCTCGCTGGCGTAAATCAATTGATGAATCGTATCTCCGCTGACGCCGGCTCGTGTGAGCAGGCGTGCGGCGGAATCGCCCGGGGTGACGGTTAGGACCTGCCACTCCGCCATCTCGTCGGCGCTGACCGAACCGTTCGCTGCGCCCTCCGGCAGCGGCAGATCCCTCAGCTGCAGGCCGATCGCGTTATGGACTGTGAGCAGGTCGCGATCAGTCCGCGGGTCATGGCCCTTGGCTGCGACCAGGCTGAGGGTTACCACGCCGAGCACGAGTGCCAGCCAGCGCAGGCCACGAAAGCGAAGCGGGCGGTTCGCTGTCATGCGGGCTCGGTTGGTGGAGCGATGGTGGGATTCGAACAGCCTTGCAGGCACGATTGGGGTCCTCTCAATGCGGACGTGGTCGGATTCGCATGGCGGGCGCTGCCGAGGGTTCACGCGGCGGCCGCGAACCATCCTGTCGACGGTTCGCGTGCGGATGAACGCAACTCGGTAAGGCGCTACAATGCGCTGCTTTCATGCCTGCGAGGCTGTCCCGTGACCTTGCTTGCACCACGTCCGTGAGTGCGGCGATTGTGAAACCCGGGGGTCTGCGCCGGGGGGCCTGCGTTCGTGGGGCCGAGCCGGGCGGCCGGAACGCAACTGCCTGTGATC
>CAZJGZ010000045.1:0-10851 GCA_964545695.1 uncultured Ectothiorhodospiraceae bacterium
ATCCCTGGCCACACACGCCCCCTGCGCAGTTCCCCGGCACCGGTCCCTTCAATGGGCGTTGGGGGTTGTTTCGGGGGCCGCTCGAGCCCTCCCCGGGGCGCTTGCTGTGTGGCCATCCCTGGCCACACACGCCCCCTGCGCAGTTCCCCGGCACCGGTCCCTTCAATGGTGTCGGTGGGGTGGTTCCGGGGCCGATCAAGCCCTCTCCGGGACTGTTGTGGGTCAACGTCGCGGATTGACTGGTTCGAACTTGAGCGCTTAACTTCTCGCAGGCCGCGTCCCTTGCGGCTGCGGCAACCAACAGGATGAGCCGATGCACTCGCACTGCTGTCATGTCGATCCCGCCACGGGTGTACGGATTGATTGCTGTCTTTGCGGTGCTCCCGCCACACAGAACGCCTTTGCTCGTATTCAAGCCGACCTGGATCGGCGCCGGTTCCTTGGTGGCACCGCGGCGATTCTGGCGATGTTCTCCGGTTTCGGTCTTGCCGCTGCACCTGCGCCGTCGTGGGGACAAACCGAGGAACGCGCCATGCTGTTGACCAATTTGCGTTTCTTTGACGGCATGACGCTGGAAATGCAGACGGGGCGTGACATCCTCATTCAGGGTGGGCGCATCGTTGGCCTGCCAGTCGCCGGAGACGGACCTGAAGACGCTCGTCGCATCGATTGTGGCGGTCGCGGCGTGATCCCCGGACTGATCGACGCCCATTGGCACAGCACGCTCGTTGGTGTCACCCAGACCCAGGCGATGAGCGCTGATATCGGCTTCCTGCACCTCATGGCTGGACGGGAGGCGGGCGCGACGTTGCGGCGAGGTTTCACCACCATTCGCGACACTGGCGGGCCGGCCTTCGGGCTCAAGCTCGCCATCGACCGTGGCGCCGTGACGGGGCCGCGGATTTTTCCGTCGGGTGCGATGATCTCGCAGACTTCGGGACATGGCGATTTCCGCATGCTGAGTGATCTGCCGCGCGCCGCGGGCGATTTGAGTCATGCGGAAACCGCGGGCGTCGCCGCCATTGCCGACGGACGCGCGGAAGTGCTGCGGCGCACGCGCGAGCAGCTGATGAAAGGGGCTGCGCAAATCAAGATCATGGCCGGCGGCGGCGTTACCTCACTCTACGATCCGCTCGACAGCGTGCAATTTACCGAAGATGAGATGCGTGCTGCGGTCGAGGCGGCCGAAGACTGGGGTACCTATGTGTGTTCGCATGTCTACACGCCCAAGGGCATCCAGCGCGCACTGCGTGCCGGGATTCGGTCCATCGAGCATGGCCAGCTGGCCGATCTGGATACGGTGCGGATGATGCGCGAGGAGGGGGCGTGGTGGTCGATCCAGCCGTTTCTGGGCGACGAGGACGCCAATCCCAGAGCCGACCAGCGTCAGCAGGCCAAGGCGGACGAAGTTGCCCGTGGCACCGTGCGAGCCTTTGAGATGGGATTGTCCGAGGGCGTGAATATGGCCTTCGGTACCGATGTGCTGATGAACCCGGCAGGTGCTGCCACACAGGGCCGCCAACTGGCCAAGATCACGCGTTTCATGAGTCCACTTGCGGCGTTGCGCATGGCAACCGGAGCAGCGGGCGAGCTGCTGGCCCTGTCCGGGGAACGATCACCCTATGAAGGCTCGCTCGGTGTCATCGCCGAGGGCGCACTTGCCGATCTGCTCGTGGTCGAGGCAGACCCCGCCGAGGGCCTGGACTGGCTTGGTACACCGGAGACGAGTCTCGCACTCATCATGAAGGACGGTGCCATCGTCGAGAACCGCCTCTGACGGCGGAATGCGTCACCGTATTCGCGACGCGAAACCGATCGGCCGCGGACGTCATCCGGCAGCCGTGCGCTCCTGCAGTCCATTGCCTTCATTCCGCCCGTTTTCCCGGGTGGTCCTGCACCGGTACGCCCTTCCACCACAGGCGCAGGGCCTGCCAGTAGATGGCGCCCACGACCTTGCCGGTCATGAACGGGTGGCCGGCAAGTGCGCGCGCCAGGTTGGCGCCCGTCAGCGGGCGGCGGTGCAGGCTCAGCGAGGCGTCGAAGTCCGCTTCGCCATCGCGTTCGTTGCGCATGTAGACACTCAGCCGCTCCCCCGGCTCGGTCATGCGCCAGTTGTAGACGTAATCCATCTCCAGGAAGGGAGAGACATGCATCGCCTTGGGTACGCGGAAGTGGAAACCGTGGCGGCCGTCGAAGGCCGCCGCCGCATCGAGCACGTAGCAGTGGCGCTCGTCCCACGGCGTGTTGTGCACTTCGGCGATGACGGTTTCCAGATGGCTGTCGGTGGCGTCGAAGCCGTAGTAGAAGCTGACCGGATTGAACACGAGGCCGAAGTAGCGGCCATGCGTGAGCAGTCGGATCGGGCCGGTCGGTCGCGTTCCCGTGCGGGCCTCGACGAGATTGCGCGCACGCGCCTCCAGCGTTGCCCCGTCCGTGCCCGGCAGGTAGTCGCGCTCGTGGATGCTCGCCAGGTTGCGACGGTTCACCGACCACAGCCAGCGATCGTCGAACAACCCCGGCAGCTCGGCGAGATCCAGGTAGAGCTGGAAAACGCGGTAGGAAAACGCATGCGGCTGCGGGCGGAAGCGCCGATGACGGACCGTGCCGTGATAGAGCGCCGAAGCCCGCGGGTTCACGGGGCGTCCACGCCGTAGCCGGCGAGCACGGCCGCCGCGCTCGCCGCGCCATCCTCATGGAAGCCGTAGCCCCAGTACGCCCCGCACCAGGATGCGCGGTTGCGCCGGATCATCTCGCCGTGGCGAGCCTGCGCCTGCCCGCGGGAGTGGGTGAACAGGGGGTGGGTCCAGGGTATGCGCTGGACGATACGCGCCGGGTCGATCTCGCGGTCATCGTTCAGTGTCACGCACCAGGTCTCCCGGGCCGGCAGCGATTGCAGGATGTTCATGTTGTAGGTCGCACTGACCCGGGTGCTTGTGCCGTCGACCGCGGCGCGATGATTCCACGCCGCCCAGCAGCGTCGCTCGCGCGGCAGCACGCGGACGTCATTGTGCAGGATCGCCTCATTCTGCTCATAGGGAAAGGCGCCGAGCAACTCGCGCTCGGTGGCGTCGGCGTCGTCGAGCATGGCCAGGGCCTGATCCGCATGGCAGGCGAATACGACTTCGTCGAAATGCTGCCGGTCCGTGTCGGTCTCGACCTCGACCCCCGCGGTTGTGCGCCGTACCGCGCGCACCGGCGTAGCCAGGTGGAGCGTACCTGCCAGCTGCGCCACCAGGGCATCGACGTACCGCCGCGAGCCACCGGGGATCGTCTGCCACTGTGGCCGGTTGCGGATGTGCAGCAGGCAGTGGTGGTTCATGAACTCGATGACGAATCGCACCGGGAAATCGGCGAAACGGCGTTCCGGGCAGGACCAGAGTGACGCGCCCATCGGCAGCAGATAGTGATGCACGAAACCGTGGCCGTAGCCCTGCTGCTGCGCGAATTCGCCGATGGTGCGCTGGTCATCCGGATTCGCCAGTACGTCCTCGGCGTCGCGGGCGAAACGCAGGATATCGGCCAGCATGCGCCAGAAGCGCGGGCGCAGCAGGTTGCGCCGCTGCCCGAATACACGGTTGAGATTGTCGCTGCCACACCACTCGACCGCGTCGCGGTCACTGCGCACCGAGAAGCTCATGTCGGTCGGCTGGGCGTCGATGCCGAGCTGGGCGAGGAGCCGGCTGAAGCGCGGGTAATTGTGTTCATTGAAGATGATGAAGCCGGTGTCCACGGCGAGCGGCCCGGCCGGGTCATCGACGGGAACCGTGTGGGTATGCCCCCCCGGGCGCGATTCCGCCTCGAAAATGGTCACGTCATGGTGCGGATCCAGCCCGCGGGCGGCAACGAGGCCGGAGATGCCCGCACCAATGATCGCGATGCGGAGTCGGTCGGAATTTGCCATATCCGGTGCCAGTTCAGGGTCTGTGTGGACGGAGCGACGATCCCGGCCACGGGGTTGCGGTTGTGGTTGATGGAGTTGATTCGACGCAGTCGAAGCCGGGGATTTATCGAGACGGCGGGGGGCCCGGGGCGATGCTCACTCGCTGCCGGCAGCGCTGGCGGTTGGTGTGCCGGGGTGCACCAACCGTGCGACTCGGGCCAGCTCGCTCAGGCTGCCGGCGTGGGTGACTCCGGGCACCTTGTGCCATGGCATGTGCGCACTGGCCTGTCCCCCGACGATCAGGCGGGCGTTGCAGCCCGAGCGTTCCAGTTCGTGGGCGACGGCCTTCACGTACAGCAACGGCTCCGTAGTGGCACCGTCGTGGCAGAGGGTGATCCAGACCAGCCGCGCGGCTTGCTCGCGGACGGCAGCGACCAGCACCGACGCCGGGGTGGAGGTCGACAGGTCCGACACCGCCCAGCCTTCGCACGCGAGTACGGAAGCCGCCATCAGCGACGACAGCGAGTGCGTGTCCGCTTCGCCACTGCAGCCGAGTGCCACCGGGGCGTCCGGCTCGGTGGGATGGAGACTGCGGATGCGGTGGAGCGCGAGTGTGCAGATGTCGGTGGCGCGATGTTCGATGTAGATGCCGCGCTCGTCGTTGTTTTCCCACATATGGCCGATGGCGCGCATGGCCGGCGCCATGTCGTGATCGACGATATCCGCGAGGGAGCGGCCCGCCAGGTACTCGTTCAGGACCATGCTGATGGCAATCCGGGTGTGTCCCGCTTCGAGCGCCGCGCGAAAGCGCTCTGCGGCCGTTTCCTGCGTTTCGTTGGCCGGTAGTTCGTCCCAGCCGATGCGTTCGGGTCGTACGAGCGGGAACCCGCGCTCGCGAATGAAGCGAATGGCTTCGTGGAGGGTGATCCGGCGATGGCCGCCGGCCGTGCGCGTGGTGCGCAGGCAGCCGGAATCGGCCCAGCGCTTGATCGATGATTCACTGACCCCGATGACTTCGGCAACGTCGCGGGGAGAGAGGAGAGTCTTCATGGGGTCTGATGTGATCACAGCAGGTGTTGATCCGATAGTAGGACCGGGTCCATGAGGGGTCAAGCTGATCTGCCAGTGGCCGCTGGCGCGGGGGCGTCGGATCGCGCAGACTGCGCCATCGGTAGAGCGGCATCGGGATGACAGTACTCATGAAGCAAGCTGGGATGAAGCGGCATCGCCGCATGGCCACGGTACCGTGGCTGGTGCTGGTCGTGCTGCTGTGGGTGGCCGTCGTGCCGGTGAGCCAGGCGGATGGACCGGGTGAGGCGGGGCTGCCCGCGATCGCTCTGGAATCGCGCACCGGGCATGCCTTTCGCCTGGACAATGGCGAACTGGTCTACCGCGAAGTCCATCATCCGGAGGTCGAGGAGGGACGCCTCGTCGGCGATGACGTGCGCTACCTCGACGCGGACGGCGAGGAATTCGCCCGCAAGCGGGTGGATTATCGGCCCAACCCTGTACGCCCGGATTTCCTGCTGGAGGATCTGCGCAGCGGCTATGTCGAGGGACTGGAAGCGCTCGATGACGGGAGGGTGGCGATTCGTCACCGCGGCGTCGGCGATGACGAGACCCGCGTGACCCGGGTCGAGCCGCCGGATGATCTGGTTGCCGACGCCGGCTTCGATATCCGCATGACGCGCGACTTCGATCGCCTGCTCGATGGCGAACGCGTGCGGCTGCCGTTCCTCGTACCCAGCCGCGGTGACTGGTACAGCTTCCGCGCCACGCCGGTGGAGCAGACCGAGGTGCTGGGCGAGCCGGCACTCGTCGTGCGCATGGAATTGTCGGGCTGGGTCGGCCGCCTGCTCACCAGCCCCATCGATGTCAGCTACCACCGCGATACGCGCGCCCTGCTGCGTTACGAGGGTGTGTCGAATATCCGGGATGCGGACGGCGAATCGTTGAACGTGCGGATCGATTTTCCACCCGACGGTCGTGACCCCGAGCCGCCGGGCTGAGATCAGCCGGTACCACTTCGTCATTTGTGCTTCACCGCCCCGGCCGTGTCGAGTACCGTTCACCCGCGTGACGATTCCCCGCTGTCCGCCGCTGCGAACTCTGCTCGCGGCGTGACGCGATGGCGTCGTCGGGATCACCACTGAAGCTTTGACCGGGAGTGGGGTAATGGGGCTGCGCCTCGGAATCGACACAGGTGGCACGTACACCGATGCGGTACTGCTGGACGATGGTCAGTGCGTGCGGGCCCAGGCCAAGGCCCTGACCACGCACGACGATCTGACCCGGGGCATTGCCGAGGCGCTGGAGGGCGTACTTGCCAGCGCCGATGAACCCATCACCCTGGTCTCGCTGTCGACCACCCTGGCAACCAACGCCCTGGTCGAGGGGCAGGGCAATCCGGTGGCGCTGTTGCTGGTGGGACAGGCACCGGCGTTCCTGCAGCGTGGGGGCCTCGGCGAGGCGCTCGGTGGGGATCCGGTGGCCTTCATCGGTGGTGGCCACGACGCCAACGGCAATGAACGTGAACCGCTGGATGTCGACGCGGCGCGGGCAGCGATCGAGCAGCACGCCGAGCGGGCGGCGGCGTTTGCCGTATCCGGCTTCTTCGCCACACGCAATCCCGCACACGAGCAGCGTCTGCAGGCCCTCGTCCACGACTTGACGGGGCGGCCCGTTTCCATGGGGTATGAGTTTTCGGCGGCCCTCGATGCCCCGCGCCGGGCACTGACAGCGCTGCTGAACGCTCGCCTCGTGCCGCTGCTCAGCGATCTGATCGCGGCCGCACGGCACCTGCTGATGAAGCATGATATCGCCGCGCCGTTGATGGTCGTGCGCGGCGATGGCTCGCTCATGGGGGCGGACTTCGCCCGCGCGCGGCCGGTCGAGACCATCCTCTCGGGTCCGGCGGCAAGCCTGGTGGGCGCCCGCGTCCTGGCCGGCGAGCCCGATGGCGTGGTCGTCGATATCGGCGGCACCACCAGCGATATCGGCGTGCTCGCCGACGGCGAACCGCGGCGTAATCAAGAAGGCGCGGTCATCGGTGGTTGGCGGACGCGCGTCAAGGCGGTCGACGTGCATACCTTCGGCATCGGTGGCGACAGTGCCGTGCGTATCGACATGGCGGCGGCGCTGAGCCTGGGGCCGGATCGAATCATTCCGTTGTCTCTGCTGGCGAGCCATCACCCCGGCGTCGAGCGAACGCTGGCGGAGCAGGCCGAGGAGCAGCCGCTGCGCGAGCATGCCGGCTGGTTTGCCGTGCGCCGTCGTGAGCCGGTCGGCGGAGTCGGCACGCTGTCGTCGACGCAGCGTCTGCTGTGGTCACGGCTGGGCGCGGAACCAGTGTCACTGGTGGAGCTGTTCGATGACCAGACGCGGCGACGTGCGCTGGACCGGCTCATCGCGCGCGGCTGCGTCACGCTGGCCGGGTTCACGCCGACGGATGCCGCGCACGTGATCGGCGATCAGGCCCAGTGGTCCGTGACGGCCGCTCGCGAAGGGGCCCGCATCGCTGCGCGCCTGTGGCATGAGCGCCAGGGGGGCGAAGCGGTGGCGGCGACCGATTTCGCCCGGCGCGTCCGTGCCGGCGTGGAACAGACCATCGGCCGTAGTGTGCTGGCGGCATCGCTCGCCGATACCGAACTTGCGCCCGGCGGCAGTCTGACGGCGACCGCGCGCGCGATGGCGGATCGTTCCATCGGTGCGCGTACACCCTGGCCCGGCGTCGACATGAAGATGCACCTCACCCAGCCTCTGATCGTCCTTGGGGCGCCGGCCTTGCTCTATGGCGATGCGGTTGCCGGGCGGCTGGGGACGCGCGCGGTGGTGCCTCCGCATGCGGAGGTGGCGAATGCCGTGGGTGCGGTCGCGGCCGGCATCATCCAGCAGGTGGTGGTGACCATCCTGCCGCTCGGGGGCGAGCGTTTCCGGGTGCACACACCGGAGGGCATGGTGACGCTGGATGATCTGGACGCGGCCAGGCAGCACGCCGCGGCGGAGGCCGAGCGCCTGGCCCGGAGTCGTGGTGAGGCCGCTGGTGCCCACGCGGTCGAGGTCGAGCTGGCCCACGATGACACCATTGGCCGCAGCGACACCGGCGACGAGGTGTTCTTCCAGGGCATGGTAATCGCGACGGCGCGCGGTTATCCGCGAGCGGTCGACATGGACTGATCCGGCGGCACATCCCTGTGCCGCCGAACCGGCATTCTCAGACGTTGGAGTCCGGGAATTCCGCCTTCTTGCGGGTCATGTAGTCCTGCAGCGCTTCATCGACCGCGGGGTCGAGTTCCGGCGCCTCGTACTCGGCGAGCTTCTTCTTCCAGAGCTTGTTCACGCGCTGCGCCGTATCCAGCGAGCCTTCGGATTCCCATTGCTCGAAGCTGTTGTTGTCGGTGACGGTCGAGCGATAGAAGGCGTTCTCGAAATTGTTCTGCGTATGCGTGGCGCCGAGGAAATGCTTGCCCGGGCCGATTTCGCGCAGCGCATCCATCGCCTGGCCGTTCTCGGACAGATCGATGCCGTTGAGGAAGGTCTGGATCATGCCGAGCTGGTCGCCATCGATCATGAACTTCTCGTAGCCCATGGTCAGCCCGCCTTCGAGCCAGCCGGCCGAGTGCAGGCAGAAATTCACGCCGGCCAGGCCGGTGGCCAGCAGGGTGTTGACCGATTCGGTTGCCGCCTGCGCATCGGGAATCTTCGACGCGGTCAATGCGCCGCCCGAGCGGAACGGGACACCGAGGCGACGGGCGAGCTGGGCCGCGCCATACAGCACCAGTGATGGTTCCGGCGTGCCGAACGTGGGCGCGCCCGACTGCATCGACATGGACGACGCGAACATGCCGAAGATCACCGGCGATCCCGGGCGCACGAGCTGGACGAAGGCCATGCCGGCCATGACCTCGGCGAGCAGCTGCGTCAGCGTACCGGCGATCGTCACCGGCGACATCGCGCCGGCGAGGATGAACGGTGCGATGATGCAGGCCTGGTTGTTGCGCGCGTAGACCTTGGCCGCGCCGAGCATGGTCTCGTCGAAGACCATGGGCGAATTGGCATTGATCAGGCTGGTCACCACCGTGTTGTTGGCGACGAAGTCCTCGCCGAACACGATCTTGGCCATGTCGACCGTGTCCTGGGCACGATCCGGATGGGTCACCGAACCCATGAAGCACTTGTCGCTGTACTTCACGTGGCTGTAGATCATGTCGAAATGCCGCTTGTTGACGGGCAGATCGACCGGCTCGCAGATGGTGCCGCCGGAATGGTGCAGCGACGAGTTCATGTAGGCGAGCTTGACGAAGTTCTGGAAGTCCTCGAGCGTGGCGTACCGCCGGCCGTGGTCGAGATCGCGCACGAACGGGCTGCCGTAGCCGGGGACGAAGACCGTGTTCTTGCCGCCGATGCGCACACTGCGCTCGCTGTTGCGCGCGTGCTGGGTGTACTCGGCCGGGGCGCTGTCCTGGATCAGCTTGCGCGCCAGACCGCGCGGGATGCGCACGCGCTCGCCGTCGACGTCCGCGCCGGCGTCGCGCCAGAGCTGCAGTGCTTCCTCGTCTTCGCGGAACTCGATGCCGATTTCCTCGAGCACGGTTTCGGCGTTGTGCTCGATCAGTTCGAGACCTTCCTGGTCAAGGACCTCGTAATACGGCACGTTGCGCGTGACATAGGGTGCTCGACTGGCCGACTGCGATCCCGAGCGGGCTGCCTGCCGGGCAGCACGGCCACCACCGCCTCTGCGTTTTCTCTCGCTCATTGTCGTACTCCTGGGTCCTGATCGAAGGTTTCGGGGCCGGGCGGCCCGGCGGTCAAGCGGCGCACCGGAGCGCCGCCTGCGGAGTCAACTTGGCAGTATGCAGCCGGTTGGGTGCGGCCTCTGGCCCCCCCGCGACCCGGACATAGCTTGAGACGTCACCGGCGGTGGGGCCGGGCCGTCCTACAGCCGACGCCTGAGCTGGTTCTCGTAGTGCTCGCGCTGGCGCTGTGCGGCGGTCGCCGAGTTGCGCATCAGGATGGACGCGGTTACCGGACCGACACCGCCGGGTACGGGAGTGATCCAGCCCGCTACCTCGGCACAAGACTCGTAGTTGCAATCACCGGCCACGCGTTCGTTGCCGTCGTCATCGGTGATCTGGTTGATGCCGATGTCGATGACCACCGCGCCCGGCTTGATCATGTCGCCGGTCAGCAGGTTGGGCTTGCCGACGGCGACGAATACCACGTCGGCCCGCCGTGAATGGATGGCCACGTCGCGCGTCATGTGGTGACACACGGTAACCGTCGCTCCCTCGGCCATGAGCAGGAAGGCGATCGGTTTGCCGACGATCTCGGAGTGGCCGATGATCGTCGCCTCCATGCCGGCGATGCGCACCCCCGTATGGCGCAGCAGCTCGACCGAGGCCATCGCGGTACACGGCGCGAGGTCGAGTTCGCGGTAGACGATATTGCCGATCGAGGCCGGGTGCATGCCCTCGACATCCTTCAGCGGGTCGATTGCGGCCTGCAGCTGCTTGATCGACAGGCTGTCCGGTACGGGCCGCTGGATGATGATGCCGGTGACCCTGGGGTCGACATTCAGCGCCCAGATGGCCGCATGCATCTCTTCGGCGGAGATGTCGGCCGGGTAGTGGCGCTCCTCGAACTCGATGCCGACCTGGTCGCAGCGGCGGCGCTGGTTGCGCACGTAGAACTCGGCGGCGGGATTTTCGCCGATGCTCACGGACACCAGCTTGGGCGCCCAGCCCGCAGCCTTCAGGCCCTGTACCTGGTGACCGACCTCGTCGAGTATCTGCCGGGCGACGTCCCGGCCGTTGATGTCTTTCTCGCCCATGCTCTGTTTCCCGGTCCTCGTGGGTTTTGACGATGTAACGACCGCGGAATTGTACGCCTCGCGCTTCCCTCATGACACGCTGGCAGTGTGTCGCGACGGATGGCGCAATTGTACAATCGGCGGTCGCACCGGAGTCGGTGGT
>CAZJGZ010000045.1:10951-17081 GCA_964545695.1 uncultured Ectothiorhodospiraceae bacterium
GCCATGCTGATCGAGGCCGAGGGCGAGGTGCAGCCGCTGGTCGTGGCGCGCACGCTCAGCGCGGTGTGCGATCAGGAGAGCCCTGATCTGGTGATCATGGGCAAGCAGGCCATTGATGATGATGCCAACCAGACCGGCCAGATGCTGTCGGCGCTGCGCGGCTGGGCCCAGGGTACGTTCATCTCCAAGCTCGAGACCGGTGACGGCGAGGTGACGATCACCCGCGAGGTCGACGGCGGCCTGGAGAGGCTCAAGCTACCGCTGCCGGCGATCATCACCGTCGATCTGCGCCTGAACGAGCCGCGCTATCCGAAGCTGCCCAACATCATGAAGGCGAAGAAGAAGCCGATCGAGCAGACCACGATTGCCGATCTGGGTGTCGAGGCGACGACCAACCTGAAGCAGCTCAAGGTGGAAGAACCGCCGGCGCGCAAGGGCGGCATCAAGGTGTCCAGCGTCGATGAGCTGGTGGACAAGCTGAAGAACGAGGCGAAGGTGATCTGATGGCTACTCTCGTATATGCAGAACATCACGACGGCGAACTCAAGCCCGGCGCACTGTCGGCGGTCTCCTGTGCGACCCAGCTCGACAGCGACATCGATCTGCTGATTACCGGTCACAACGCCCGGGCCGCGGCCGATGCCGCGGCGCGTGTCCCCGGCGTGCGCAAGGTGATGCTCGCCGATGGCCCGCATCTGGAGAACCATGTCGCGGAGAACGTGGCCCCGGTGATCGAGGGCATCGCCAGCGGCTACGACTACGTCATCGCGGCGGCCACCACCAGCGGCAAGAACATCATGCCGCGCGTGGCGGCCAAGCTGGGTGTACAGCAGATCTCGGATATCAGCGAGGTCGTATCGGCCGACACCTTCGTGCGCCCGATCTATGCCGGTAACGCCATGGCGACCGTGCAGTCGTCCGACGCCTGCAAGATCATCACCGTGCGCACGACTTCCTTCGAGCCCGTGGCGGCCGAGGGTGGCTCGGCCGAGGTCGAGGAGGTCGATGCCGGCAGTGATGCCGGGCTGGCGCAGTTCGTCGGCGCCGAGCTCAGCGCCTCCGAAGGCCCCGAGCTGACCACGGCGCGCATCGTGGTTTCCGGCGGTCGCGGCCTGGGCTCGGCCGAGAACTTCAAGCTTGTCGAGGAACTTGCCGATCAGCTCGGCGCCGCCGTCGGCGCCAGCCGCGCTGCGGTGGACGCCGGCTACGTGCCCAACGACTACCAGGTGGGGCAGACCGGCAAGGTGGTCGCGCCCGATCTGTACCTGGCCATCGGTATTTCCGGTGCCATCCAGCACATGGCCGGCATGAAGGAATCGAAGGTCATCGTCGCGGTCAACAAGGACTCGGAAGCGCCGATCTTCGAAGCCGCCGACTATGGCCTGGTGGCCGATCTGTTCGAGGTCATGCCCGAGCTGAAGGCCAGGCTGGCCGCCGGCTGATTCGGTCAGTAGTGGGTTGCCCGTCAGCCAGCGCGCGGCGGGCAACCTGGGGTCCGCCGTTACTGGAGTTCCCATGAATATCCACGATTTCACCTTGCAGGCGATTGATGGTGCGTCGATGCCGCTGTCGGCCTACGCCGGGCAATCGATCCTGCTGGTGAACACAGCCTCGGAATGTGGCTTCACACCCCAGTATGCGGGGCTGCAGGCGCTGTGGACCGAGTATCGCGATCGGGGACTGGTGGTCATCGGTGTGCCGTCGAACGATTTCGGTGATCAGGAGCCATTGGGTGACGGCGAAGTGGCCGAGTTCTGCTCGGTCAACTACGGGGTCGATTTTCCGTTGACGACGAAGATGCGCGTCATCCCGCCCGGCGAGCATGCGCTGTACGCGGCCATCCACGACGAACTCGGTGACATCGGCCGACCGGCCTGGAATTTCCACAAGTTCCTGTTCTCCGGTGACGGCAGTCTGGCCGGCATGTGGGATTCCCGCTGCACGCCGGACGATCCCGACCTGCGTCGCGCCATCGAGGATTGCCTGAGCGAGCGCCTGGACGGCTGATTGCGTTTGCTGGCGCGCACTGGCGAAAATGCCGGCAGTGTCAGGGAGGCGTCCTCCGGAGGTGTTTTCCCGTGAATGTTTCGCCCGCCGTTGTGCTCATCATTGGCGGTCTGGCACTGGTCGGGATCGGGTTGATCGCGCTGACCGGTGCCCTCGACTGGTTTGGTCGTCTCCCCGGCGATATTCGCCACGAGGGCGAGACGGGCAAGGTCTTCATCCCCATTACCTCGATGGTCGTGATCTCGGTCGTTCTCAGCGTGCTGGTCAATCTGCTGTGGCGCTGGCTGGGCTGACGCGTGGGACGATCCGCCCCGTCTGCGGCAGGCGGGGATTTGTGCTCTTGCCAAGTGTATGGCGTAATGCCTTTGGGGAGGACGATCATGGCCAGTGACGGGGATATGTGTGGCGCCAATGCCGCGCAGGTGGTCGATATCGGCCGCTTGCGCAGGTCCTGCAGCAATTGCTCGTTGCGCCGGCTCTGTCTGCCCGACAGCCTGGGCACTTCCGATGTGGAGAAACTGGATGACATTGTCCAGCAGCGCCTCCCGCTCGATCGTGGTGAGCCGCTGTTCTACGCCGGCGATGATTTCCACAACATCTATGTCGTGCGTAGCGGCAGCATGCGTTCCACGCAGGCGAGCATGCCCGGCGAGGAGCAGGTAATCGGGTTTCATCTGCCGGGCGAGCTGCTCGGCCTCGATGCCATCAGTTCCGGGCGCCATCAGTGCAATGCCGTGGCGCTGGATCGAACCAGCGTATGCGCCGTCCCGTTCGAGCAGCTCGAGACGGTGGCACTGAAGGTGCCGGCCCTCCAGCAGCAGCTGTTGCGCATCATTTCCCGCGAGATGGTGGAGGAGCACGCGCATCTCGCCGCCCTCGGCCGCCGCTCGGCGCGTGAGCGCCTGGCGCTGTTCCTGCACAGTTTCGCCGCGCGGCTCGAGCGTTCCGGGCACCCGGGAGACGAGATCAGCCTCACCATGTCGCGTGGTGATATCGCCAGCTATCTGGGGGTCGCGCTGGAGACCGTGAGTCGGCTCATGACCCGTCTTGCCGAGGAAGGGGTCATTGCCATCGACCGACGTCACCTGCGGATTCTCGATCGCGATGAGCTCGCTGCCGCGGCGGGCGCGCTGCAGACGACCGACGAGCGCCGGAGCCGCCCCGATAACGCCTCCTGAAGCGCAACCACCCCGGATCACGACGCGAAAGCCTGTATGCAATCACAGGGCAGCAGGTCGTTGACCCGCTGGCCTGCTGGCGTGTCGGCGCGGGAACCGTAGCCGGCGCTGTGAGAATTGCGCGCTTGAACGGGCAGCTGGTACAAACCTCAGGTTGGAAGTTGTCCGGCTGACAAGCCGCCGGGGTCCGCTCGCGGGCGCACGGCAACGCCCTTCCTGGGCCGGCACTGCCGCTGGCCATGAGCCGGCAACTACGGACGATCGGCATACCCAATAACGGCTGAGAGGCAAGCAACAATGGCGAGTTTTCCGAACAGCGCGAACGTCGTGATCATCGGTCAGGGAGGTATCGTGGGTGCCTCTGTCGCCCACCACCTGATCGAGCGGGGCTGGGACAACATCGTCGGCATCGACAAGTCCGCGATCCCGACCGACATCGGCTCGACGTCGCACGCCTCCGATTTCTGTTTCGCGACCGCGCACGATCACATGACGTGCTACACCACGGCCTACAGCATCGATTTCTTCGATCGCATGGGCCACTACTCCCGCATCGGCGGTCTCGAAGTCGCGCGTCACGATGATGACGAGCGCATGGAGGAGCTCAAGCGCAAGGTCGATTCCGGCCGCGCGTTCGGCACCAATGTGCGCATGATCAGTGCGAAGGAAGCCAAGGAACTGATGCCGCTGATCGAGGAGGACATGATCCAGGGCGCAATGTACGACCCGGACGCCGGTCTCGTCATCCCGCGTTCGCAGATCTTCTCCGGCGAGCTGGTGAAGAAGGCCGAGGAGACCGGCAAGTTGCAGGCCTTCGCCAACACGCCGGCAACGGGCCTCGAGATCGAGAATGGCCGGATCAAGGGTGTGCATACCAAGCGTGGCTACATCGAGGCGCCGTACGTAGTCTGCTGTGCGGGGCTCTGGGGTCGTCTCATCGCGCAGATGGCAGGCGAGGATCTGCCCATCATGCCCGTCGATCATCCGCTGCTCTGGTTCGGGCCGTACGACGAGTTCGCCGGCACCGGCAAGGAAATCGGTTACCCGTTGCTGCGCGATCAGGGCAATTCGGCCTATCTGCGCGATACGGGCGATCCGAAGACCACCGAGGGCGGTCAGATTGAGTGGGGCTACTACGAGGAAAAGGCCCCGCGCATGGTGCATCCGCGCGACATCCTGGAGAAGGAGCAGGCGCGCCTGTCGCCGTCGCAGCGCGATCTGGAGATGGAGCAGATCATCGAGCCGCTGGAGCGGGCCATGGAGCTGACGCCGATCCTCGGTGAGCTCGGCTACGACGAGAAGCGCTCGTTCAACGGCCTGCTGCAGGTCACTGCCGATGGCGGTCCGTCGATCGGCGAGTCGGCCGAGGTGCGCGGGCTGTGGTATGTCGAATCGGTGTGGGTGAAGGATGGCCCGGGCACCGGCAAGGTGGTCGCCGACTGGATGACGGATGGACGTACCGAGATCGATGAACACGGTATCGACTTCACTCGCTACTATCCCTTCCAGAAAGAGGAGGCGTATATCGAGGCGAGGTCCTACGAGACGGCGTTCAAGGTCTACAACCCGCCGGTGCACAACCGTGAGCCTTACACGGCGGCGCGCAATATCCGCCAGAGCCCGTTCTACGAGCGTGAGAAGGAACTGGGCGGCTACTTCATGGAAGCGGCCGGCTGGGAGCGAGCGCACGGTTATGCGGCCAATGAGGAAACGCTGCTGAAGAAGTGGGCGGACCACGTGCCCGAGCGCAAGGCCGAGTGGGATGGCCGTCACTTCTGGCGCGTGTCCAATGCCGAGCATCTGGAACTGTCCGACAACGTGGGCATGATCAACCTGTCCCACTTCGCCATCTACGATGTCTCCGGACCCGATGCCGAGGCGCTGATGGAGTACACCTGTGTTGCCAAGGTCGGCGGCGATACACCGGTCGGCAAGGGTGTGTACACCCACTTCCTCGATCACGAGGCCGGCATTCGGGCCGATCTCACGGTGCTGCGTCTGGCCGAGGACCATTATCGGGTCATCGATGGCGGCGATGCGGGCAACCGGGACTTTGTCTGGATGCGGCGCATGGCCGAGGATCGTGGCTACAGCAACGTCAAGATCGAGGAGCGCACGACGGATTATGGCTGCATCGGTCTGTGGGGCCCGAATGCGCGGACCAACCTGCAGGCGGTCGCGGATGATCCGGACGCGCTGACGGTCGATAATTTCCCGTTCGCCGCGGTGCGCGAAATCAGCATCGGTGGCACGCCGGTCACGGCTTTCCGCATTTCCTATGTCGGTGAACAGGGCTGGGAGCTGCACTTCAAGTATGACGATGGGCTTGCAGTGTGGGATGCGTTGTATGGTCAGGGTGTGCCGCCCGTCGGCATCGAGACCTATGCCAATTCACGGCGTCTGGAGAAGTGCCTGCGGCTGCAGAATGCCGATCTGAAGGTCGAGTACAACCTGCTCGAGGCGGACCTGGCGCGGCCGAAGGTCAAGGAGGCCGACTTCCATGGCAAGCAGGCGTACCTCGCCATCCGCGAGCGCGAGCACCAGCCGGCTTATCTGTGCACGTTGACCATGGAGGACAATGTCGACGCCAACGGTGTGCCGCGTTTCCCGCTCGGCAATCTGCCGATCATGGATGCGGATACGGGTGAGGTCCTGATCGACGAGTCGGGACGACGCTCGTATGTCACCAGCGTTGCGTATGGTCCGTCGATCGGCAAGAACATCGCCATGGGCTATCTGCCGTACGCGTACTGCGAGGAGGGGCGCAAGCTCGCCATCCAGTACTTCAACGAGATCTACCCGGTGACGGTCGCCGCGGTCGGCTACAAGCCGTTGTACGATCCGAAGAACGAGCGGCCGAAGTCGTAAGCGTCCCGAAGTCGTAAGCATTGATAGTCGTTCGTTGTTGAATCTCGCGGAGACGCAGAGCCCGCAGAGGACATGAT
>CAZJGZ010000046.1:0-4270 GCA_964545695.1 uncultured Ectothiorhodospiraceae bacterium
CCGGCCATCAACCGAGTGCGGCGCTGCCGAGGTCCCACATGGGCAGGAAGACGCCGAGCGCGAGCAGGAAGACGAGGAGGCCCATGGCGACGATGAGGATGGGCTCGATGGTCGAACTGAGGTTGCGCACGTCGTAGTCGACTTCGCGTTCGTAGAAGTCGGCGACTTCGTCGACCATTTCGTCGATGCGGCCGGTTTCCTCGCCGACGGCGAGCATCTGCAGCACCAGCGGGGTGAACACGCCGGCACGCGCGGCGACGCGCGACAGGGCCTCGCCGCGTTCGACGCCGGCGCGCATGTCGAGCACGCGCTGGCTGATGTAGTCATTGCCGACCGCGCCGGCCACCACCTGCAGGGCCTCGAGCACGGGCACGCCCGAGCGGTAGGCCATGGAGAACGAACGCGAGAAGCGCGCGAGGGTTGCGCGCAGGAGGATGTCGCCGATGATCGGGAAACGCAGCTTGAAGCGATCCCATTTGAAACGACCGGCGTCCGTGCGGATCCAGGCACGGAAGCCGAAGATACCGGCGCCGACCGCGGCGAGCATGACCGCCCACCAGTCGGCGAAGAAACCGGAGACGGCCATGAGGCCGCGGGTGGCCAGCGGCAGCTCGGCGTCGAGGCGATCGAAGACGTTGGCGAAGACCGGGATGATCCAGGTCATCAGGATCCAGACGGCGACGGCGATGGCGATGATGACGAACATCGGGTAACGCGTGGCCGTCTTGATCTTCTGGACGGTTTCCTTTTCCCGCTCCAGGTATTCGTACATGCGCCCGAAGGATTCTTCGAGGCGCCCGGACGACTCGCCGACGCGGACCATGGAGATGAACAGGCTGCTGAAGATGCGCGGGTGACGCGCCAGCGAGCCGGCAAAATCGCGACCCGATTCGAGGTCGTCGATGATGTCGCGTATGGCCTCGCGCAGGACCCGGTTGCGGGTCGATTCGGCGAGCTGGGTGAGGCCGCGGATCAGGGGCACGCCCGAGCGTGTCAGCGCGAACACCTGGCGCGCGAAGAGGATGACGTCATCGCGATTGGGGCGATCGAGGCCGAGCGTATGGTTGAGGTCGAAGCTGCCGCCTTCGGCCTTTTCGGTGACCTCGATCGGGGTGACACCGCGCTCGAAGAGCACGCCGACGGCGCCATCGAGGCTGCTGGCTTCCACCTCGCCGCTGACGCGCGCGCCGGACTCGTCGCGGCCGTTGTAGCGAAAATGAGGCATGGTCAGATGCGTGCTCCGGCAGCGCTGTATTGCCTCTCGCGAAGGCGCGAAGCACGCGAAGTGGCAAGGATTGCGTGGCATTCATGGCGTGCCGAAACAGAATCTCGCAGAGGCGCGGAGCGCGCAGAGGGGAAACATCTCTCGGCAGGCTCTGCGTCTCTGCGAGAGATCAATCCCATCCCGGAATTCGTACGGCGAACAGTTTTCACGCCAAGACGCCAGGAACGCGAAGAAAGAAAATATTCTTGGCGTTCTTCGCGTGCTTGGCGTGATTCAAGTTCGGTCCAGTATCGATGACGTGCCGAACTGGAATCTCGCAGAGGCGCAGGGCCCGCGGAGGGGAGGTCGTAGGGCGGATTGTTCTCCGCGAGCTCTGCGTCTAAGCGAGAGATTGACCCCGTGCGAGCGTTCAGGCCGCGGACAGGTTTCACGCCAAGACGCCAAGCACGCGAAGAAAGAAAATATTCTTGGCGTTCTTGGCGTGCTTGGCGTGATTCAAGTTCGGCTCGGCATCGCTGACATGCCGCACCGGAATCTCGCGGAGGCGCAGAGCGCGCAGTGGGGAAATCTTTCTCTGCGGGCTCTGCGTCTCTGCGAGAGATCACCTCATCTGGATTGCGAACGTCAGCATGGCGGATGCGCACCGCTTCGCGGTGCTTATCCGCCCTACGGGTTGGACGGCCTGGCCGTGCCATCAGCTGGCGGCCTCGTTGCTGGTGGCGTCGACGTCGATTTCGAGGCTTGCCGGGTCGACGGTCTGTTCGACTTCGCCGGCGACGCGTTCGGCTTCGGTGATGGTGGTGATCCCGGCGGCGGCGAGTTCGAGGGCGCTGGCGACCAGCGGCTTGTAGTCGCGCGCCTTGCGCGCCTCTTCACGGAAGCCTTCGGCATCGCCGCGGCGCAGCGCGGCGCGCATGGCATCGTTGGGTTCGAGGAGTTCGTAGACGCCGATACGGCCCTGGTAGCCGGTCTGGTTGCAGTGGCTGCAGCCCTTGCCCTGCTTGAATTTGAGGCGAGCGGCGTAGGCCTCGCCGACCAGGCCGTCGAGCCAGGCACGCTGCTGGGGATCGGGCTCCACATCCTCGGCACAACTCGCACACGTGCGGCGCAACAGGCGCTGGCCGACGACTGCGCGCAGGGTGGCGGCGACGAGGTAGCCCTCCGCGCCCATGTCCAGCAGGCGGTCGATGGTGGCAAGGGCGTCGTTGGTGTGCAGGGTCGACAGCACCATGTGGCCGGTCATGGCCGCGCGCAGGCCGATTTCGGCCGTCTCGGCGTCGCGCATCTCACCGACCAGCATGACGTCGGGGTCCTGGCGCAGCGCCGAGCGCAGGATGCGGGCGAAGTCGAGGCCGATCTTGGGCTGGACCTGGACCTGGTTGACGCGGGCCATGCGGTATTCGACGGGATCCTCGGCGGTGATGATCTTCTTCTCGGCGTCGTTGAGAATCTTCAGCGCCGAGTAGAGGGTCGTGGTCTTGCCGCTGCCGGTCGGGCCCGTCACGAGGACCATGCCGTAGGGGCGCTCGATGTTGCGGCGCAACCGCTTGGCGATATCCTCGGGCATGCCGAGTTCATGGAAGTCGAGCAGGCCGGAGCTCTGATCAAGCAAGCGCATGACCACGGACTCGCCGTGCTGCACGGGCATGGTCGACAGGCGCACGTCGATGGAGCGGTTCTTCACGCGCAGGTTGAAGCGGCCGTCCTGTGGCAGGCGCTTTTCCGAGATATCGAGCCCGGCCATGAGCTTGAGGCGCAGCACCAGCGCGGGCGTGATGCGTTTTTCCTTCATCTCCTGCTCGTGCAGGATGCCGTCGACGCGCTGGCGGATGCGCAGGACCTTTTCGTCCGGCTCGATGTGGATGTCCGAAGCACCCACCTGCACGGCGTCCTGGAAGATCGACTTGAGCAGCTTCGCCACCGGGACGTCGGTCTTCTCCTCGGCTTCGAGCAGCTGTTCGATGTCGTAGTCGCTCTCCGACAGTTCCTGGCCGAGTTCCTTGGCCAGCGAGGTGATTTCCTCGGTGCGGCGATACATGCGGTCGATGACGCGCACGAGCTCGCGCTCGCTGACGACGGCCTGACGGATGGGCCGCTTGAGCAGGCGGCCGATCTCGTCGTAGGCGAAGATATCGGTGGGGTCGGCCATGCCGACCAGCAGGGCGTCACCGTGGTCGGCGAGCACGATCGCGCGGAAGCGGCGCGCCTGGGTCTCGGGCAGCTTGCGCACGAGTTCCGGATCGGTCTCGTAGCGGCTGAGGTCGATGCGCTCGATCTTGAGCTGACGCGCGAGCGAATCGAGCATCTGCTCCTCGTTCACGTAGCCCAGGCTGACCAGGGTCGAGCCCAGCTTGCGGCCCTGGCGCTTCTGCTCGGCCAGTGCCGTCTCGAGCTGTTGCGCGGTGATACGGCCATCCTGGACCAGCAGGTCACCCAGCCGGATCTTCTTGTGCAGCGCCATTACTGCTCTCCCCTGCCGTCCGCGAGTGCCTCGATACGTTGTTGTGCCCAGCGATCAAGGCTGTCGCTGAGTTGGCCCGTAGCGCGGGCCTCCCGGAAGGCGTCCACCGCCTGGTCGGCATGGCCTTCGCCCGCCAGCGAGATCGCCAGTCCGAGCCAGAGCGAGGACTGGGTTGAATCGATCTCCAGCGCCTCGGTGTATTCCGCCATGGCCGCCCGGTGGTTTCCCGCCCGCCGGTAAGCATTGGCCAGCAGGGCATGAAACTCAAGGTCACCCTCGGCATTGATCCTTGCGCCTTCCAGCACTTCGGCTGCCACCCCGGGCTGATCGGCCTCGATCAGCAGGCGGGCATAGGGCCGCGCGTAGGCGGGCCGGGCCGGCGCCCGCGCTATGCCTTCGGCAAGCACATTGCGTGCCGGCTCGCTGTCGCCCGCGCGTAACAGTAGCGCGACCAGCACCTCGCGCGCGCTGTGCAGGTCGCCGTCGAGTTCGATCGCCTCTTCGAGCAGCCGCCGCGACCTGCGCAGGTTGCCGTCGGCCAGGGCGTCACGCGCCTCACTGTACCGCCGCCGGGCGCGGACTTC
>CAZJGZ010000046.1:4370-6808 GCA_964545695.1 uncultured Ectothiorhodospiraceae bacterium
GCCGAGAGACGGATACTGGCCCGGTCCCCGGCATCGACGCCGCCATGCTCAAACCCGAGGCGCGCATCGTCGGCCAGGTTGATGCGCAGGCGCGTCGCCGTATCGCCGCCGACAAGCGACAGCTGGCGGAACAGATCCTGGTCCGCCGGGGGCGCCGGGACGGCAACGTCATGGCTGCGCGCCGACAGCCAGAGGTCCAGTACGCCGTCGCTCAATGGCGGCAGTGCCAGCGGTGGCGGCTCGCCCGCGAAGGCCAGGATCAGTGCAGTCTCGCCACTGTCGTCGGTTGCGAAACGCAGCCCCGTCAATTCGGCCTGCAGCGGATCGGCGACCGCCGCCAGTTGCGGCGGATCCGGGGTCGCTACTGCCACCTCGGCGATCGGCGCCGGTTCCGCGCTGGCCGGCGCGCCCAGGGTGTAGCGCACCTGATCGGCGATTCCGGGGCCGCGCTGTACCCAGAGCAGCGAGGCGACCGCGAGCAGCGCCAGCGCGAGGGCGAGATGACTCCAGGGCCGGCGGGCAGTGCGCGGCGGTGGTGCCGGCGCGGCCGGGCGCAGGTCGGGTGCGCCGGGGGCCTGATGGGCCCCACGGCGCTCCAGATCGGTCAGCATGCGGTTGATGACACTCATGTCAGCCCCCGCAGCACGGCCCAGGTGCCGACGGCCAATGCGGCCACAGCCAGGACCGTGAACACGTGGCGCCGCAGATTCGAGGGCCGTGGCAGGGCGCCATCGGTGTCGGCGGCGGCCAGGTGTACGTCGCGCGCCGCCACCCGCGAATCCCCCCGGCCATAGGCAATCATCAGCGCCTTGTGGCAGAGCACGTTGACCAGGCGCGGGATACCGCCGCTGCGCTCGGTCAGGGCGTCGATGGCGCCACGGCGAAACAGCGATGCTCCTTCGTGGCCGGCTGTCGCCAGGCGGTGATCGATGTACGCCGCGATGCCATCACGGTCGAGCGGCTGCAGGCGGTAGGACCAGGCAATACGCTGGCGCAGCTGGCGCAGACTCGGCTTCGCCAGCTTTTCCTCCAGCTCGGGCTGGCCGAAGAGCACGACCTGCAGGAGCTTGCGCTTTTCCGTCTCGAGGTTGGTCAACAGCCTGAGTGCCTCCAGCGTTTCATCCGGCATCGCCTGGGCCTCGTCGAGGCAGACGATCACCCGCTTGCCAGCGGCCGCGAGTTCGATCAACCGATCCTGGATGCGTCCGAGCAGCAGATCGGTGTCGACGCTCTGGTCGGCCTCGAGTCCCAGTTCGCGGGCAATCGCCACCCGCAGCAACACCGGCATCAGGTGCGGGTTCGGGATGTAGACCGCCTGCTCGTTCTCGCGCAGGCTGTTGAGCAGCATGCGACAGAGCATGGTCTTGCCGGTCCCGACCTCGCCCGAGACCCGAATGAAGCCCTCGCCACTGTCGAGGGCCATGCGCAGCGTGTTCAGTGCCTCCTGATGGCCCGCGTGGCAAAAAAAAAGCTGGTATCCGGCGTCAGCGCAAACGGCGGTTCGCGCAGCCCGAAGTACCCGAGATAGCTCGCGTTCACTCGTCGTCCCCGCGATCGCGCAGGCGATCGGACATGCCCTGCATTGCGTCCGACCAGTCGGCCGAGGATTCCGGGATCACCGGTCGCAGCAGGATCACCAGTTCCGTCTGCCGCGATTCGCCCGCCCGCTGGCGAAACAGGTTGCCGAAGATCGGAATATCGCCGAGGAAGCCGGTCTGGGCACGGTTGCGGCGGGTTTCGTCCTGCATCAGCCCGCCGATGACAATGACCTGGCCATTGCGTGCGCGCACGATGGAATCCGATTCGCGCACGGTGGAGAACGCCAGTGGCAGGCTCTGCTGCTGGCCGGCAATGGTCAGGTTCTTGGTCTGGTCGATGACTTCGCTGACGGCCGGATGGACGTGCAGCGTGACCACGCCGTCACGGCTGATCTGCGGGGTGACATCCAGCGAAATGCCCGAGAAGAAGGGCGTGAGTTCGACATCGACCCCGCGTGTGTCGGTGGTGCCAACGCCGGTCGTGCGGTCGCTGCGGATGTCGGTGACGAAGAACTCGTCGCTGCCGACCTTGATCACGGCCTTCTGATTGTTGATGGTCGACACCCGCGGACTCGACAGCACATCGACTTCGCCCTGGGTGTCGAGCAGGCGGATCAGGGCGGCGAAATCGTCGGTGCGGGCGCCGATGGCGAACAGGCCACCGAAGTCGAAGGTGTCCTCACGACCCGCTCCGGTGACCGAATCCGGGTCGAATGCGCCGTCCGGCGACAGTACGGTCGACCGGCCCTGGCGGAGCGTGGTCTGCAGCCCGGCGATCGTGCCGTCGGTGCCGCTGCCGATCGCACCCCAGTTGACGCCCGTCTGATAGGCATCGGACAGCTGGACCTCGAGGATCTTCGCTTCCAGGATCACCTGGCGCTGCAGGTTTTGCTGCGCTTC
>CAZJGZ010000046.1:6908-11767 GCA_964545695.1 uncultured Ectothiorhodospiraceae bacterium
CTGACGCTGGTGCGCGATTCGCCATCGCGGCGGACGTTGAGATAGTCGACGTGGAAGATGCGCGACTGCAGGCGCGCGGGCGTAACAATGTAGGTATTGCCGTCGCGCTCGTATTCGTAGCCGTAGACCCGGCGCACCATGCGCATGGTCTCGGGCACGGTGACGTCCTGCAGTTCCAGGCTGAGCTCGCCGGCCACTTCCGGGTGCACCACGATGTTGTACGGCGTATCGCTGACGAGGCCGCGGAAGAAGGCCCGGGCGGGGATGTCGTCGACCTCAAGATCGAAACGCATCTCGTCGGCCGACTCGTCGGGCACGTCCAGTGAGGCATCGGGCATGAGTGCGGCTTCGAGGTCATCCGGGTCCGCGGCGTCCAGCTCGCGATTGTCCGTCATGCCCGCATCAAGCTCGGCGCGAATCCGGTCAAGCGTCGATTGATCGTCATCGGCAGAAGCGCGCTCGCGTTCATCGGTGGTCGCACAGGCGGCAACGATGAAAACGGCGGCAAGAGCGACGGATGTGGCTCGCCGGAGCGGCTGGCTTGAACTCATGGCTGCGGTTCCTCCCCGTGGGAACTGCGGATACTGTGTGTACTGGAGCGTATGGTGAACTCTTCCGCGCCCACGCGCAGGCGCACGCGGCCCCGCTCGACGGCGAGCACGCGGGCGCCGTCGACCGTGTGGCCGGGCGCGGCGACCTGACCGTTGATCACGGCAACGCGCCGGCCATCGGCGACCAGCGTCGAGGCCAGCCGCCAGTCGGCCGGATTGACGGCCGGCTCCGAGGCCGGCTGGGCCCGTTGGGTCGGCGGTTGCAGCGGATCACGCAGCTCGCCCGCCACCGGCAGGGCGACCGCGAGCAGCAGCGGCAAACACGCGGCCGCGTACAGACCCATACGGGTGAGAGTACGCTCAGACACCGATCCACCCCTCATCCAGGCTCAGCGTGGACAACAGGATGGTCACGCGTGCCTGCGGATACGCCGTGGTTTCGATGTGCAGGTCATCCCACTGCAGCTGCCAGTCCAGGCCCTCGAGGCGCTGCAGGTAGCCGAGCACGGTGAAGAAGTCTCCGCTGGCGACCACGCGCACGCGATGGCGGAACACGCGCGGAATCCCCTCGTCGCGGTCCTCGGCGATGATCTCGTCCACCGCGAGGTTCTCCAGCGCATCCAGAGTCAGATCCGCATCCGCCTGCACCATGTCGCGCAGGACCGTGACCATCTGACTGGGTGAGACCACGCGCGCCGTGCGCTCGCCCAGCTCGCGGTCGATGCGGTCGATTTCGGCGCGCAGCTCGGCCACGCGGCCCGCGTCGGTATCGGCCGCAAGATCCGCGAGCTGGTCGCGCAAGGACTGCTCGGTAGTCCGCAGATCCTCCTGCTGGCGTTCCAGCTGATCGACGCGGTCAGCGGCAGCCTGCTGGCGGTCGGCCAGCGGCGTCTGCACGGCGACATCCCAGAGCAGGAACAGCACGACGACGGCGGCGGCGAGCAGCAGGATGCGCTCGCGCAGGTTGCGCTCGTCGATCTGCGCGCGGAGCTGGTCGATGCGGGCGGTCAGTGTCGTCATCGGCGGGACCTGTCCGTCGCGGCGTCATCGCCGGGTACGCTCGCGAGTTCGAAGTTTACCTGCCCGGGCTGATCCTCCGGCCGCTCGATGCGCAACCGCTGGAAGGTGTGCCCGGCATAGGCCGGCTCCTCGCCGAGTGCCGTGATCAGCTCCGGTACGCGTTCGGGCGCGAGCGCATGCCCGTGCAATCGGAGCTTGCGGCCGCCCTCGGACAGGCGGATCGAGGACAGCCAGAGGTCATCGACTACCCGTCGAGCCAGCCCCTCGACGTGGTCGGAAAAGCCGGTGCGTTCCGCCAGCGGACCGTCTTGCAGATAGTCCAGCAGGTTGCGCTTGGCCTCCAGCTCGGCGCGCAGACGATCGGCACGCTCCGGATCCACCTGCTCGTCACGCTTGTCGCGAACTTCGGCGGTCAGACGGTCAACGCGGGCGGCCAGTTCGTCATGATCCGCTGAAACCGTCTCCACTTCGCGCTCGAGCTGGGTGGCGCGCCACCAGCCGTGCGCCGTCAGGCCAGCGAGCACAACCACGGTGAGCACGGCGGCCGCGGCGATGTGCAGGCTGTCGACCGGCTTGCGCGGGCGCTTGTCGGCATCACGATAGAGGTTGATCTGCTGGTTCATCGCGCCGTTTCCCGCTCGCGCAGCGCGGCGCCGACGGCTTGCAGCAGGGGCGCGCGCTCCGCGTCATCGGTGATCTCTGCGTGCACCTGGGCGATATCGCCGAGACCGATGCAGCGGCACTCGACGCCGCTGAGGCTGTCGGTCACGGCGGCCGCCACGCGCTCGACCGCCGCGCTGGCCGGATAGAGATAGAGCGCCCCGAGGGGCGGCTGCGACAGCGCACTCTCGAAGTAGTCGAACGACCGCTGAACTTCCAGCAGCAGTGCGTCGACCGGGCCATCGTCACCGCCATCCAGGTCGGTCTGGCCGGTATCCAGGCTGCGGGCGAGAAACAACTCGCCGTCGCGGAATACGGTCAGCAGGCCGTCGGTGAGATCGAGCGCGAGCAGGGCGTGGCCGCCACGCGCCGCCGGCAGCCGCAGGCAGATGTTGCGTTGCACGAGTTCGGGGATGTCGAGTGCCGCGAGTTTCAGACCGGCGTCCTTCATCATCTCGGCGCGTTCATCGATCAGCGTACGCCGGGCAACCACGACATTGATCTGGCGCTCACCGCGCTGGGCGGATTCCGGCGGCTCGAAGGTGTCGATAATGGCCTGATCGAGTGGCATGTCGATCAGATCCCGCACGCGCCAGGCGGCCGCCTGGTTCATTTCGTTGCGCGGCACGTTCGGCGCCTCGATCTGCAGGACCTGATAGTCGCCGGGGGCGACCACGCCGACGGCCTGGCTGTTCTTGAGGTCGTTGCGCTCGATGCAGTCATCGAGCTGGCGCGCCAGCCGAGTCGCGTCGGTGGCCGTGAGCCACTCGGCCACGTCGAGTTGCGGGGTCGCGTCGCGGCCACTCGTCGGCACGCGCGCCACGGCACAGCCGTCGACACCGAAGGTGACGCCCACGGTAGCCTGACTGCCATACTTGCGACGTCGCAGAAACTGGATCACGGGCGCATGTTTCCCCGGTTGTTGTCGATACTCACTGTGCCGGCGTCATTGGCGCCGCCCATGCGGTCCGTGCGGGAAAGCGGCGAAGCGTTGTTACACCCTGCTACCAGGAATGGCCGACGATGCCCTTGCCAGCCGTGATTCTCTACCAGCCCCGCATTCCCCCGAACGCGGGCAACATCATTCGCCTGTGCGCCAACACGGGTGCTGATCTGCACCTCGTGCATCCGCTCGGCTTCAGCCTGGACGACCGCAACGTCCGGCGCGCAGGCCTTGATTATCATGAATTGGCCCGCGTTTTCGAGCACAATTCGCTTGAAGACTGTATCACAAGTATCCGTCCAGCGAGTGTTTTTGGCTTCACGACCCGCGGCGAGGTCCGTCATGACCGCGTGGATTATACGGCAGCGGATGCGCTGCTGTTCGGGCCGGAGACGACCGGACTGCCGGAGGCCGTGCTCGCCGGGATGTCGGCACTGACGCGTGTGCGCATCCCCATGCTGCCCGGTTCCAGAAGCATGAATCTTGCCAACTCTGTCGCGGTGGCCGTGCACGAGGCCTGGCGACAGCAGGGCTTTGCGGGGGGCGAGTGAGTAGGCGAATTGACTGGGTCGGACGGGACAGGATTCGGCTTGCTGTACAACCTGTCAGTTTGATCTTCCATCATGCGGGATTTCCTGCTTCGGATCGCGTTCAAGGAGGCGGGTGACCGCATCGCGCGGCGGTCGACCGGCGTGCAGGACGGCGTGCACCTCATTGACGATCGGCATGTCCAGGCCATGGCGAGCCGCAAGGGCGGCGGCGGCGCGGGTGGTGCGCAGCCCCTCGACGGCCTGGCCGATCTCCGCGCAGGCCGCGTCTGCGTCGAGCCCGCGGGCAATGGCCAGACCGAAGCGGCGATTGCGTGACTGGTCGTCGGTGCAGGTCAGCACCAGATCGCCGAGGCCTGCAAGTCCCATCAGGGTTTCCGCGCGCCCGCCCATGGCCTCGCCGAGGCGCATCAGTTCGGCCAGCCCGCGCGTGATGACGGCGGCGCGGGCATTGGCACCGAAGCCGAGGCCGTCGGCGATGCCGCAGGCAATGGCGAGGACATTCTTCAGCGCGCCGCCGAGTTGCACCCCGATCAAGTCCGGATTGCTGTAGGCGCGCATGCCACCGCCGTGGAACCAATCCACAACCGCGCTGGCGAAGCGGGCGTCGGCACTGGCAACGGTCAGTGCGGTGGGCAGACCGGCAACGACTTCGCGGGCGAAACTGGGGCCGGAGATGACGCCGTGGGGCGGTGCCTGGTCGCCGTATTCAGCGGCGACGACCTCGTGCATCAGCAGGTGGGTATCGGGCTCCAGGCCCTTGCAGGCCCAGATGAAAGGCTGGTGTGGTGGCGCCGCGGGCGCCAGCTCGCGCAGGAGCGAGCGGAATGCATAGCTGGGCACGGCCAGGAGCAGGTAATCGGCCGCGCGCACGCTGGTGGTGAGATCGGTGCTCGCCTCGATACCCGGCGGCAAGGCGCAACCGGGCAGGTAGCGGACATTCTCGGACCGCTGGTTGATGGCATCGACGGTGGCCGCATCCCGGCCCCAGAGGTTGACCGGCAAGCCGTTGCGCGCAAGGGCGCTTGCCAGTGCCGTACCCCAGGCGCCGGCGCCCAGGACGGTGATCCGCGGCTGCTCGGCCGTGGCCATGTCGGGCTACCGATCCACCGCCTCGTCGCCAGAATCCGGGCCAGA
>CAZJGZ010000046.1:11867-16454 GCA_964545695.1 uncultured Ectothiorhodospiraceae bacterium
GCCAGAATCCGGGCCAGAGCCGGGACCATCGGCGGCTTCCTCGCCGGTGCCATCGCTGTCGGCTTCCGCCTGCTGGTTGCGCTGCTTCTCGAGTTCGCGAGCGAAGAGCGCGTCGAAGTTGATCGGCTGCAGCGTGAGCTGCGGGAAACCACCCTTCTGCACCAGGCCGGCGACGACCTCACGCGCATAGGGGAACAGGATGCTCGGGCAATAGCTGCCGATAGCATGGGCCTGATCCATATCGGGGAATCCGGCAATTTCGAACAGGCCGGCCTGGCGCACTTCCGCCAGGTAGACGGTGCGTTCCTCGTCGGCGGAGGTCACCGTAACGATCAGGACCACCTCCCAGATGTTATCGCCGACTCGGCGGTTCTCGGTGTTCAGCTGCAGGCTGATCTTGGGTGACAGGTCGCTGTCGCTGGAGAATACGCCAGGGGCCGCCGGCGACTCGAAGGAGACATCCTTGAGAAAGAGCTTCTGCACGCGGAAGCGGCGTTCACCCTGTTCGGCACCGGCGCCGGTTGCGGCGTCCGCGGCGGTTTGATCGTTGTCGTCGGTCATGGGAAATCCTCTGGGTTATTTCTCGCTGCCCGCGCGAATCGGCATATCGGCCTTGCGCCACGCGGGCATGCCGCCGTCGATCACGTACAGGCGGTCAAAGCCGTTCTTGTTCAGGGTCTTGGCGGCGCGCTCGGCGTCGAAACCGCCCTCGTCATAGAGAATGATCGGTGGCGACCCGCGCTTCTGCAGCTGATGAATCGACTGGCCGATCTCGCGCGCGGGAAGCGCCATTGCGCCATGCACATGCCCGGATTCGAAGTCCTTGCGGGCGCGTACGTCGATCACGAGGGCGTCTTCGTCGTTCTGCAGACGGGTGGCCTGGGTCGGCGTCAGTGGTTTGCCCACCCGCGTCGCGCGCTGGTACTCCAGCACGGCGATGAGCGTCACGGTCAGCACGAATGCCCCCATGATGAAGGGGTGGTTGACGATGAACTCTGGTACACGCTCGATGAAGGTTGCCATGCTCTCGCGTCGGACGGTTCGTGGGCCGGTCGGCCGGGGCGGCGAAGTATAACCGCGTGGGCGGGAGCGACCAAACCCCGCGCGCACGGTGCAGTCGAAAGCATACAATGTCGGCCATGCGCGCTTTCCTTGCATGGGCTGTTCTGGTGCTCGCCGTCCTCACGCTCGGCGGCGTGGTGGCCGACACGGCCGACCGCGAGGCGCGCGAGCGCGAGCTCGAGGAACTGCGCGAGCGCATCGAGGCGGTGCGCCAACGGCTGGCGGCGGATCGCGAGCAGCGCGATGCCATCAGCGTCGAGGTCGAACGCATCGAACGCGAGATTGCCGAGCTGGCGGGCCGGGTTGATGAGCTCGACCGGCGTATCGAGGAGCACCGGGTGCGCATCGCCGAACTGGGACAACAACAGGAGGCGGCCCGTGATCGTCTCGAGGGCCACCGGGACACGCTCGAGGGCCAGCTGCGCGCGGCCTACCGGCTTGGCCGTGAGCCGGCGCTGCGGCTGCTTTTGCGCCAGGATGAACCCGATGCCGTGTCGCGTGCGATGGGGTATTACGGATACATCAACAACGCGCGGCTGGCGGCCATCGGCGAAGTGGCCGATCTCGTCGAGGAACTCGGAGAGATCCGCAGCGATACGGAACGCGCGCGTGCGGACCTGGCCAGCGACCGGGAAGATCTTGATCGCGAGCAGGAACGACTGGCGGCGGCGCGGGTCGAACGCGAAGAGATCCTCGCCGCGCTTGAGCGCGATATCGCCCAGCGGGGCGAGCGGCTGGAAACGCTGCAGGAGGATCGGGAGCAGCTGGAATCGCTGCTGGATGAACTGGGTCAGGTAATGGCGGATATCCCCGATGATCCGCGTGAGGCGGGGCCCTTCGCCGAGCGCAGCGGGGAGCTGGAATGGCCGGTCAGTGGCAGCGTGCGAACGGATTTCGGCAGTCCGCGCGCCGGCGGTCGGATGCAATGGCGGGGCATCGTCATCGCCGCCGATCACGGTACGACCGTGCAGGCGATCTACCATGGACGCGTGGTGTTCGCCGACTGGCTGTCCGGCTTCGGACAACTGGTGATTATTGACCACCGGGACGGCTTCATGAGCCTGTACGGATTCAATGAACGGGTGCTGCGAGCGGAAGGCGAATGGGTAATGCCGGGCGACCCGGTCGCCGTCGCGGGCAGTTCGGGCGCACAGGACGAGCCTGGTGTGTATTTCGAAATCCGCCGCAATGGCGAGCCGCGTAATCCGCGCGCCTGGCTGGCGTCGCGCTGAGCGCGGCGCCCGGGGTGTGGAGCGCGCGCACATGCCCTCGCCAACGGCGTGATATGATGTTGATCTTTGCCGGAAAACCCGGCTTGTGGATGGTGGAGCTGTGCGAATGTCTCCCTCGAAAATCGCGTTGCTGGCGCTCGGGGCTCTTCTCGGTGCCAGTCTTACCCTGACGCACGGCGTGCTGGCGCAACAATCCGCCGAGCCGGACCTTGAAGCGCTGCCGCTGGAGAAGCTGCGGACCTTCACGGACGTGTATGCCCGCATCAAGGACAACTACGTTGACGACGTCGATGACGAGGAGCTGCTGCAGCACGCCATCCGCGGCATGCTCGAGGGGCTCGATCCGCATTCCTCCTTCCTCGACGAGGAACAGTTCCGTGAGCTTCGCATCGGCACCTCGGGCGAATTCGGCGGCCTCGGAATTGAAGTCAACATGGATAACGGCGCGGTCCGCGTGGTGTCGCCGATCGATGACACGCCCGCCGATCGGGCAGGCATGCAGGCGGGCGACCTGATCATCCAGATCGACAGTGACACCGTCGAAGGCATGACGCTCAATGACGCCGTGCAGAAAATGCGCGGGGAACCCGGGACGAAGATCACGCTCACGGTTGTGCGCGATGGTGAGAGTGAGCCGTTCGAGGTCGAGATCGAGCGTGACGTCATCGAGGTTCGCAGCGTCTCGTCGCGCATGCTCGAGGATGGCTACGCCTATCTGCGTGTCGCGAGCTTCCAGTCCAACACGCAGAGCGCTCTCGACGAGGAAATCAGCAAGTTGCGCGCCGAAAACAACGGCGAGAACCTTCGGGGCGTCGTGCTCGACCTGCGCAACAACCCGGGTGGCGTGTTGAATGCCGCGGTGAGCGTTTCCGATACCTTCCTCGATGAAGGCCTCATCGTGTACACCGATGGCCGTATCGACCAGTCGAAGATGCGCTACAACGCCCGTTCCGGCGATGCGCTGGACGGCGCCCCCATGGTCGTCCTGGTCAACCGCGGGTCGGCGTCTGCGTCCGAAATCGTGGCCGGCGCCCTGCAGGACCACAATCGAGCCATCGTCGTCGGCTCCCAGAGCTTCGGCAAGGGTTCGGTGCAGACCATCGAGGACTTGCGCGACGGCAGTGCCTTGAAGCTCACGACGGCGCGGTATTACACGCCGGACGGGCACTCGATCCAGGCCCGCGGCATTCGCCCCGACGTGCGTACCGACGGCGTGGAGCTGGTTCGCACGGAGCGTGGCGAGGGCGGCCGTGAGGCCGATCTGGCCCGCCATCTGATGAACATGGATCAGAACGGTGCCGAGCCCGAGGAGGAGCCGGAGTCGTCGGTGCTCGAGGACGACGACTATGACCTCTATGTCGGCTTGAGCCTGCTGAAGGGATTGAGCATCCTCGGCCAGCGCTGAGCACGGACCGGCGCCGTTGAAGTTCCGTCGCGCGCTTGCCGGTGTTGTTGCCGGAGTGTTCGCGGCCGCCCTGGCCGCGAACACGGCCGCCGACCCGGCCCCGCATGATCCGCCCGTCCTGACCCTGATCATGGATGATCTGGGCTACGACGCGGCGCTGGCCCGGCGCACGCTCGCGCTCCCGCGGCCATTCGCAGTAGCCATCCTTCCCGACAGTCCCCTGGCGCGCGCGGTACACGACGATGCGAGCGCACACGATATCGATGTGTTGCTGCATCTGCCCATGGATGCGGGCGCGCCCCCCCGCACCAACGACACCGTGATCGCCGCCGCAATGACGGAGTCGGAGATGCGCGAGGGTGTACGTGCGGCACTGGAACGCGTGCCGAGGGCAATCGGCGTCAACAATCACGAGGGCAGTGTGCTGACGGCCGACGGCGATTCGATGGCGATCGTCATGGATGAGCTGCGCCATCATCATGACGGCCTGATCTTCGTCGACTCGCGTACCAACCCGGACACGGTAGCCGAGGAGATGGCCCACGAAGTCGGTCTCCCGACCACCTCCCGGGATGTGTTCCTCGATCACGATCCGGCTGCGGAGGCCGTCGACCGGGCGGTTGACCTGTGGCTCGCCACGGCCAGACGCACCGGTTGTTCGCTGGCGATCGGCCATCCGCGCGAGGCGACACTGTCAGTACTCGAACGCCGAATGCCGCGCCTGGCCGGCGAATTCGATCTGGTCGATCTGCGAACCTATATCGAGCGTTGCGCAGACTGACGGCACACCGTCAGGCGTGTCGGCGCGTCATTCAACCGTCACCGACTTGGCAAGATTGCGCGGCTTGTCGACGTCGGTCCCCTTCAGGACGGCGACGTGATAGGCCA
>CAZJGZ010000047.1:0-6789 GCA_964545695.1 uncultured Ectothiorhodospiraceae bacterium
AGTTCCTTCGTGGCGGTATTGTCGACAAAGGTGATGACGACGCCATCGATGACATTGTCGAGTCGACGGTAGGGCATGATGCGCACGGAGAACCAGTGGCCGTCTTCGGTTGGCACCTGTTTTTCCGACGGCGTCAGTGTCTCCAGTGTATTGCGTGCATCAGCGTGCAGGTCCTTGTACTCCAGGCACGTAGCCAGCTCGCTCAACGGGCGGCCGACGTCCGTTTCGCGCAGGCTGATGATCCGCGACGTCCGCTCCGTATAGCGCCTTACATTGAGGCTCTGGTCGAGGAAGAGGATGGCGATCTCGATGCTGTTCAACACGTTCTGCATGTCACTCTGCGCGAGCGCGAGATCGTCCAGCTTCGATTGCAGCTCGCTGTTGATGGTCTCGAGCTCCTCGTTCATGGACTGCATCTCTTCCTTCGAGGTCATCAACTCCTCGTTGGTCGACTGCAGTTCCTCGTTGGTGGACTGCAACTCCTCATTGGCGGTCTGCAGTCGTTCCCGGGACGCCCGTGCCTGTTCCCGCAGTTCCTGAATCTCGTCCCGGTACTGCTGCAGCTCCGCGGCATGTTGGCTGGGCGGTTCCGACCCGGCCTCGCCGTCCTCATCGGACACGGGAGCGGACGCCGCATCGCGGAACACGATCATGGCCATGCCTTCGAGCACGCCCGGGTCATGGAACGCCTGCACCGTGACGTCGATGCGCTGCGGTCCGCCGGGTGTGGTCACGGTCAGGCCGTGCAACTGAATGGGGTCGGTCTGGGCACGGGCCCGTTTCAGGGCATGCCGCACCGGATTCGCCAGCCCTTCTCGGGCCATGGCGTGAAAGTTCCAGTTGGCCCGGCCGGCAGCCGGCTCCAGATAGTGCCCGGTGCGGCCGCTGATGTAGGCGATATCGCCGTCGCTGTTGAGCAGGACGGCCGCCGGAGCATAGACCTGTAACAGGACGTGATCCGCGGCGGTCTTCAGGCCATTGGTCGAGTCGTCGGGGGGAGTCGGATGTGGCACGGCATGTTTCCTGGAAAGTCGAGAAAGAGGGGGAAAGGAATTCAGCAGGAATTCCCGGTCCGCGTTCGAGGCATGGGGCAGTCGATGGTAGATCCGCAGCTTCGGATGCATCGGCATGAACAGGTGACTGAATCGGCCGACCGTTTCCGCCGTACCCAGGAACAGCAGGCCATCGGGGCGCAGGCTGTAGTGGAACAGCGGCAGCAGTCGATTCTGCAGGGTCGAGTCGAAGTAGATCAGCAGATTGCGACAGGCAATCAGATCGATCCCGGTGAACGGGGGATCGATGACGACATCATGCTCGGCAAACAACACCATGTCGCGGATGCATGGGTCGACCTGGTAATACGTTTCATGCTGACGGAAGAAGCGGGCAAGCCGTTCCGGCGACATGCTCTCGCGGATCGTCAGGGGGTATCTTCCGCGGCGTGCCGCGGCGATGGCTTCCGCGCTCAGGTCCGTGGCAAAGATCTTCACGTTGACGTCCTGTGGTTCCGGTCCGCTCGACATCGCCTCGCGGAAGGCCATGGCCAGGGAATACGCCTCCTCACCCGTCGAACAGCCAATGACCCAGGCACGCAGCTCTCGCGTCTGCTCCCGGCGCGCCAGCAGCGGCGGCAGGGCCTCCGTCACGAGATAGTCCCAGGTGGATGGGTCACGGAAGAAACTCGTCACGCCGATCAGCAGCTCGCGGAACAACAGATCGGTTTCCTGCGGATTGTTCTCCAGGAACGCTGCATAGCGTTCCAGTTCGGCAATGCCGTGAATGATCATCCGCCGCTCGATCCGGCGATAGAGCGTACTGGTCTTGTAGAGCGAGAAGTCATGGCGAGTGCGTTCCTGCAGCGTGCGCACGACGCGCTCCAGCGGCTGTGAGGATGCGGCCGAGCGCACGCCCTCGCGGTCCGCGGTGCTTGCGGGCAGTGCCAGCGGCAGCCGCTCGATGCAGGCCACCAGCTGCCCGGGCAATTCCGCCGGCGGCGCGACAATATCGACACAGCCGCTGGCAATCGCGTTCTGCGGCATCGAATTGAACTGGGCCGACTCGGGTTCCTGTGCCGCCGTCAGGCCGCCGACGGCTCGTATCGCCTGCACGCCGACGGTGCCATCGGAACCCATGCCCGAGAGGACGACCGCGATCGCGTTCGCGCCGCGGGCGCGCGCGAGGGATGAGAACAGCACGTTGATCGGCAGCCGCAAGCCACGCGTTTCGGTCGGCTTTGCCAGATTCAGGGCGCCACCGACAACGCTGAGCTCGGTATTCGGCGGGATGACATACACGCAGTCGGACTCGATGCCCATGCCATGCTCGGCCTCGTGGACCGGCATCGGTGTCATCCGCTGGAGCAGTTCGGGGAGCAGTGCGCGTTGCGTGGGGTCGAGATGCTGAACAACGACAAAGGCCAGGCCGCTGTCGGTCGGCGCATGCGTGAAGAACTGTTCCAGCGCAGCCAGGCCGCCGGCCGAAGCCCCGATGCCCACGATCCGTATCGCGGTGGAGCCGGATGCGTGCTCAGGAGTCGAGGGCGATGTCATGGCAAGCCGGCGTCCGCCCGGTGGTTGTCAGGAGTCGGTCACTGGCGTGGCCTGCCGAATCACGAAGATGCTGGCGAATCCGCCGCGAATACGGTCATCAACACCACGCTGCCATCGGGCGCAAGCGTTGCATCGGCATGCAGCACGCGCGTCGTGTCACTGTCGAGCGCGAGCCGGAGTTCCGTGGACACCTTCGACTGCCCGGCGCGCAACTTCAGCAATGGTGAGGCGAGCGCACGACGATTGTCCAGGGCGAGAAAGCTGTCGATACGCTGGCCGGCGAGATCGGCGGGGGCGGCCGCGAACAGCTCCGCTCCGGCATGGTTGGACTGGATGATCCAGCCCTCGAGGCTGATCACCAGGTAGCCGATCGGGGCGTATTCAAAGAGGGCCTTGTAGCGCACCGCCTCGCCGGCAAGTTCGGACTCGTTGTCCGCGTACTGCTGATACTGCAGATCGAGCTCGACCTGGTAGGCCTGCAGTTCATGGAGAACCTTGAGCGCATCGGCAGCGCGATCCGGATCACTGGCGAGATCGTACAGCCTGGTGAGGGCGTCTGACCCGACAACCCAGCCATGGGTCGGCGGGCTCGTGCCTTCGCGCAGGTGGCCTTCCGCCTCGCGGCGCAGGCGCTCCGGCTCTCCTGCTTTCGTGTTTGAACCGTTCATGTGCTCTCCGACTCACGTGGCCGACCGTCTTGCCAGCATGGTAACGCAGTTGCGGGTTGGGCGGGCGCCGGCGGGGACGCGCCGCCGCCGTCCCCGGTCACGAACGGCTCCGGCGGCCAGTGCCCATCCGGATCATTGCCCGGCATCGCGGTTGCCGCGGTCACCGGATCTGCATGTCATTCTTGACGCTCTTCACGCCGTTGACATTGCCGGCCACGGCAACCGCCCTGGCAGCGGCTTCCTCCGAGCTCACGAAGCCACTGAGCTGGACCTCGCCGCGGAATGTTTCCACCGAGATCTCCATGACCTTGAGTTCGGAATCCGAGAAGATTGCCTGCTTCACCTTTGCGGTGGTCGTGGCGTCATCCGTGTATTCACCCGGCGCCTGCGTGGTTTCCGTGGCGGCACAGCCCATGAGGAACGCCAAGGCGATCGCCATCAGGAACACCGAAAGATGTCTTGAATGTTGTTTCATCAGGATTGCTCCACCTGTAGGTTGACGGGGCGGGCCGAGCAGGCCGATGACATCGGTGCCAGCTCGTATCGCCGGAGGTCCGAAGCGAAAACGGAACCTCTGCCCCGCACACTACGCGCGGACGGTGGAGCGAGTCGGTACGCTGGCGCACATGGCTGTGCAGCGAGCCCCCGCCAACCATCAGGGAGCCGGGGTCAACTCGCCGTCTTGATCGGCAGCAGACGTTCGTACTCGCGTTTGACGACGCCGTAGCATTCGCAGGTACGTGCTTCCAGGCCGGCGCGATCGACGATAGTGATGTGACCGCGGTGATACTCGATCAGGCCCTGCTTCTGCAGCTTGCCGGCGGCCTCGCTGACACCTTCGCGCCGCACGCCGAGCATGTTCGCGATCAGTTCCTGGGTCATGATGAGTTCACAGCCGCGCAGGCGATCATCGCTCAGCAGCAACCAGCGGCAGAGCTGCTGGTCCAGAGTGTGGTGGCGATTGCACACAGCGGTCTGCGCCATCTGCGTCAGCAGGGCCTGGGTGTAGCGCAACAGCAGACGCTGCATCGGCCCGCCACCATAGAACGCGGTCTTCAGTACACTCCCGGGTAGCCGGTATGCCTGGCCACTGGACTGCACGATGGCGCGACTGGGGGTGGTTTCCCCGCCCATGAACAGCGACACACCGACGACGCCTTCGAAGCCCACCACGGCGATCTCCGCTGACCCTCCGTCCTCCATCACACAGAGTAGAGAGACGATACAGTCCAAGGGGAAATAGACATATTTGATCGGTCGATTCGGCTCGCACAGCGAATGCCCGAGGGGCATGTCCACCAGCTCGAGTGTGTTCTCGATTTCCGTATAGGATTCGCTTGGCAACATCGCCAGCAAGTGGTTGTCCTTGGGCGATCGCAGTGCACCGGAGGTACGCTGGATAGCAGTCATGAGGAACTCATCTCTGGGGGTGGTCGTGTAAATGGGCCAGTATAGACCCTGTCGAAGGTATTGTCCGGTCTCATGCGCGGTTCACTGTTGTCTGGCGCACAGACCGTTTCCGGTACGGCCCGCTAGCTTGTCCAGCCAGGTCGGGCGGAGAAACGGGACTACAGACATGGCGGTCATCGGCAATGGAACAGCCGTGACGACGAAGCGGCCGAATCCCGGCACGCAAGTCGCTGTGCCCGGCGGTCACGTCACCGTTCTGCTCGTGGACCCGGATCCCGAGGCGGCCCGACTGCTCCGCGACGCCCTGCTGCAAGGGGCCACCGATGGTCTGCGCATTGACTGGATCACCCACGTCGCCGACGCACTCGAACGCCTGTCGGGTGGTGATATCGACGTGGTCCTGGTCGCCCCACCGCTGCCCGGTGACGATGGCGTCGACGCCCTTGCCCGGATTCGCGCAGAGGCGGCGAACGCCCTGATCCTTCCCCTCGGCGGAAACGCCCCCGGTGCAACCACCCCCGGTGCAACCACCCCCGGTGCAACCACCGTGGACCGCGCCGAGCTGCTGGCGAGTCGACGGAGTGACGCCGGCTGGCTTGCGGATGCCCTGCGCTATGTCACCCGCCGCCGGAAGGCGGAGGCCGTCCTGCTGGCCGCGGATGAAGCCCTGTTCGAGGAGAAGGAACGGGCCCGGGTCACACTCAGTTCGATCGGCGATGCCGTACTCGTGACCGACCTGCAGGGCGAGGTGAGCTACCTGAATCCAATCGCCGAGACCATGACCGGATGGACCTGTGACGAGGCCATCGGCCACCCCCTGGCGGAAGTCTTCGACATCATCGACGGCATTACACGGGAGGCCGCCGCGGACCCGGCGCAACGGGCGATGCAGGAGGATCGCACGGTCGGACTGGAGGCCAACTGTGTGCTCCGCCGCCGCGATGGCAGCGAGTCCGGGATCGAGGATTCGGCGGCACCGGTGCATGACCGTCACGGCCTGGTCTCCGGCGCGGTGATCGTCTTTCGGGATATCAACCAGTCGCGCACGGTGACCCGCAAGATGGCATACCGGGCGCGATACGACATGTTGACGAATGTGGCCAATCGCGAGCTCCTGAATGAGCGCTTCGAACAGGCCATGCGCCTGGCTCGCCGGCATGGCAAGCAGGTGGCGTTGCTGTTCGTGGATCTGGACCAGTTCAAGCGCGTCAACGATTCACTCGGCCACCGGGTAGGCGACCGAGTGCTCAAGACGGCGGCCGGCTTCCTCAGCGACTGCGTGCGTGTGACCGACACGGTCTGCCGGCAGGGTGGTGATGAGTTCGTGATCCTGCTCAGCGAGATCGCGCACCGTGACGACGCGGTGCAGGTGGCCGACAAGGTGCGGGCGGCGTTTGCCGAGCCGCTGGTAGTGGATGGACACGTATTGCGCATATCGATGAGTATCGGCATCGGCATTTTTCCGGATGATGGCGCAACCATGGAGGCCATCATGGATCATGCGGACTGTGCCATGTACCGGGAAAAGCTCGATCGGCATCCCGCCGAGCCTGCAACCAAATCCGGCCTCCAACGTTCGGGAGGCTGAATGCTGCGCGCGTGTCAGCGCAGTCCGAGGAAGCCCAGGATCACGACAACGACCACGATCAATCCAACGATGTAGATCATGTGGTTCACCCAACGTGCTCCTTGAAAGGAGGGAGACCCGGGATGGCTGGCGGCTGACTCCTTGCCGATTCCAGCAATCCCTCGCCGGAGGTCCCTTCTTGCGGGCAATCCCTTGATCCCGGAATCTCCCTTGGCTAGCGAGAACACAGGGCTGATTTTCTGCGTCCGTTCGCTAGCGCACATTCATTGCAACACCAATGAAAAAGGCCGTCCCCCTAGCGCAAGCGAGGACGGCCTCTTTCCTGCCAGGCTTGTTGAACAAAAGCCTGCTATTGATCGCCCGTCATTCCTGCCCGTGCCTCATGCGCGATCACGATCTCCACCCGTCGGTTCTGCTGGCGCCCGGCCGCGGTATCGTTGCCGGTGATCGGTCGGTCCTGACCGAGGCCCGCGGTTGCCAGCCGGTTGCTGGCGATGCCGCGCCCGGCGAGGTAGTTGCGGACGCTGTCGGCGCGCTGCAGTGACAGTTGACGGTTGTAGTCCGCGCTGCCCGT
>CAZJGZ010000047.1:6889-16036 GCA_964545695.1 uncultured Ectothiorhodospiraceae bacterium
CGCACGGCCTCTTCCGCCTCACGGATTTCGACCCGTGCCCGGCTCGCCAGCTCGGGGTCATTCTGCAGGGCGGTCAACTTGTCGCGCACCTCTGCTGCTGCCTGCGGGCTTTCGGGCCCGGTGGCACAGGCAGACAACACCAGTGGCAACAACACGAGGATGGCGAATGCGGCGCCGCGTCGTCCCTGAATATCGGTGAACGGATTCATGGGTTTTCTCCCGTCCGCTGCATCTCTTCACGCAGAGCCCTGGCAGCCTGCTCGAGCTCCTGGTTGATGTCGGTCGCCTTCGCGGCTTCGGTTCGGGCCGTGGCCAGTTCGGCCGTCACCCGTGCGCGCTGGGCTCGGCGTTCGGCGACCACCATCTCTTCCTCGACAACCGCCGCCTCGGCGCTCTCCAGCTGCTGCTGGGCATCATCAAGTTCGGCTGGCGCGTACTGCCTCGCACCTGCGTCCTGAGCGGCGTTGATGGCCTCACGTGCATCCGCGAGCGCGCCAGTAGGCGGCGGCGTCGTCGTGGCGCACGCGCCCAGCAGGACACTCGCCGCCAGTATTGCCGCGGCTTGCCATCTGCATCGATGCGACTCCAATGTATTCGTGCAATTCATGCTCGTGCTCCCTGTGGCGTGGGAATTGCGAAACCTGCCTTGCGCGCACAGGGTGCCGCAGACCGGAGTGTGCGGTCTGTTTGCTGGCCCACATTCGCGATATCTCCCCGCGCCGGGGCGTGAGGTCGACAAACCAGTCAAACCAGTCATGGATTTCTTTGCCAGTGTGTGCGCTGGCGTACATGACTCCCCTTGCGGGTCTGATACGGTCCAAACCGTAGTACAACACCATCCTTCCCCTTGTCCGTCGGCAGTCTCCCCCTCTGCCGACGGAATTTTTGTGCTTTCCGGGCTTGTCGTTCACACGCTGGAGACGGGCGCATTGACCATGGCTTCGTTCGTACGACAACGCACAGACAGCCGTGCAGTGCGATCCGGATCATGCGCGCAGGCCATTCGTCGCGACCGATTGCCCTGCTGTTCGCCATGTCGCAATTCGGGCCGATGCAAAAAGGCCTTTCATTGATTCGCAAATCGCTGCACTCAGGCAAGGAGCCTTCCATGAGCAAAGTCACGACCTCAGCACTTACCCTGTGCCTTCTGGGCGCACTGCCGATCGCCGCCTCCGCACAGGCCTCGTCCTTCGGCCCGGAGCAGGGTGAACGGGAATTCTCCATCTCCGGAACCGGTAGCAGCGATCGGGATTTCAACAGCGGTACTTTCGGCGTTACCGGTGACCTGGGCTGGTATCTGCGTGACCACATCGTTGCCGGTTTTCGCCAAAGCATCAATTACGCGAGCATCGAGGGCGAGAGCATCGATGATGACTTCTGGAACGGCTCGACGCGTGGTTACCTCAACTATCAATTCCTCGAGAATCGTGCCCGCCCCTTCGTGGGCGCCAGTCTCGGCGGCATCTACGGCGACGGCGTCGAGGATAGCGGCTTCGCCGGCCTGGAGACGGGCCTGAAGTACTACGTGCAGACGAAGACCTACTTCCTGGCTCGCGTCGAATATCAATTCTTCTTCGACGACAGTGATGATGTGGAAGATGCGTTCCGGGACGATGGTGCCTGGGCGTATACGGTGGGACTGGGCTACAACTTCTGATCGAGGGATGGCGCCATGCGGACTCCGTCGTCGTCACAAGGCGACGGAGTTCTCGCAATGCGCGCGTTGTTGGTTGATTCGAAGAGCCATGCGGAGCGCATGGTCATGGCGCATGTCTGAACAGGACCGGGATCTCAGCGCTCAATCTACACAAACGGTGCGGTCGCGTCCGTCATCCTTCGCCCTGTACAGCGCCTCGTCGGCACGGTGCAGTAGCGCATCTGCCGACTCTCCCGGGTGGTACAGGGTGACTCCGGCTGAACAGCTTTGGCCGTGGGGTACGCACCCACGCAGGCGTTCGACGACTTGGCAGGCCCCCTGATGGTCGGATCCGGGAAACAAGACCACAAACTCTTCTCCGCCGAATCGGGCCAGCACGTCGGTCGGGCGCAGATTGTTCTGCCAGGCGATCACCATTTCGGTCAGCAGTGCATCGCCGGCCGAATGGCCGTGGCGGTCGTTGTAGGCCTTGAAGTGGTCGACATCGATAAAGGCCAGTGCCAGTGGCTCGTCCATGCGCTCGGCGCGTGACATCTCGCGGGCGAGTTCCGCCTCCAGGCGCCGGCGGTTGGCGGCGCCGGTGAGTGGATCCGTGCGCGCAAGTTCCTCCAGGGCCGCGGCCTGCTCGTGGGTGGTGCGAATGAGTCCGGCCATGCGGTGCATCACCAGCAGGAACAGCAGGATCGATGCGAGCGCGGCGACGCGCACGATGGTGACATCCGCGCCGGCAGTAATCAGGATGACGCCGGGGACGAGAATCGAGGCCGCACCCAGCACGAACAGGCGCCGTGTGGTGAACTCTGCCGCCGTTGCCCGCGACTGCGGCATCTGGCATGCCGATGGATGCCAGACCGCTGCGACGAACAACGCGTAGGCGACTGGCCACAGGGCGTCGGTCAACCCACCGGGCCGGTACCAGCCCAGGGCGTTGCCAAAGGCGTAGAGCAGGTCGGCCGCAAGGTAGGCGAGCATGCCGACGAGCAGGAACTGGTGCGCGCGTATCCGCATCCGGTGGAGGAGAACCAGTCGCAACAGCAGCGGCAACAGCATCAGATCCGCAATCGGGTGGGCCGCCGACACGATGAGTTGCAGCAGTGTCAGTTCGGGGTCGACGATGTAGGGTGCGATGAGCAGCGCCCAACCCAGCACGACGGCCGATACACCCAGCATCAGGGCATCGCTGATGGCGCCGTCGTTGCGTCCGCTGTCGCCGCCGAGACGCCACAGGGCCACGGCGAACAGCGGGTAGACCGCCAGATAGAAGGCGTCGGCGATCGACGGGAAGGGCTCCAGGCCGTAGAGATCGAGCCCGTACCAGATCGCATGGCCGACCGTGGCCAGCCCCAGGGCGCCGGCGATCAGCTTCCAGGCCGCAGGGCAGTGGAGATCGGGCTGCCGCCAGGCCGTCGCAGCCACGGCGAGCGCCGCCAGCAGGGACGTGCCCACGTAGACCGCGCTGGCGAGCTGGCCGTAGGGCAGGAGCACGTACAGCAGGGTGAGCAGGAGGACGGCACCCGGCAGCATGATCCAGGCGGCGGCCTGCAGGGCAGACCGCTCGGGATCGCGCTGGTCCGGAGTGCCAGCCGTTTGCGTATCCATCGCTGCCTCTCTGACCCCGTGGAGAAATGGCCACAGGGCACGCATGGTGGTGGCTCCCGGGAGCAGGTTCCACCGGATGCACGGCCGCTGCCGGTCGGCAACGGTTCGGGGGAGGGTACCGGAGGTGGGCCGGCGGGAGCCAATCCATCCGCGGATCAAGCATTGATGAGCTGTACACGGGGCCTCGGTCAGACTGCACGCGCCACGGTGCATGTTCCATGGACACCCATGTACACTGCGCTTCCCCGGCCACACGAACGATGACAATGCCACCTGCCACCCACCGCGACCCGAAATGGAAGGGGTCTCGCGACGCCTGGCTCGACGCGGCCTTCGAGCTGCTGCTCGAGTCCGGTGTGGACAGCGTACGAATCCTGCCGCTGGCCCGGCGGCTCAACGTCTCGCGTACCAGTTTCTACTGGTTCTTCAAGGACCGAGAGGCGCTGCTCGATGCCCTGATCGAACGCTGGCGCGAGAAGAACACGCAGGGCCTCGTGCGCCAGACCACCGCCTATGCCGAGGGCATCGTCGAGGCGGTCCTCAACGTCTTCGACTGCTGGCTGGACGCGGCATTGTTCGATGCGCAGCTGGAATTCGCGATGCGCAGCTGGGCGCTGCAGTCGAGCGCGGTGTCCGGGGAAATCGATGCGGCCGACGACACGCGCATCGAGGCGCTGAGCCGGATGTTCGAGCATCATGGCTACGAACCGCTCGAAGCCAACGTGCGAGCCCGCGCCATCTACCTCACCCAGATCGGCTACATCACGATGAACACCCGGGAGACGCTCGGGGTTCGCATGCATCGCGTCCCGCACTATGTCGAGATCTTCACCGGGCGGGCGCCGCAACCCCGGGAATTGCAGCGCTTTCACGCCCGCCATGGTCATGATGATCCCGACGGGACGATCACGGGGCAGCGCCGCTGAGTGCGTGAGGATGGCGCAGCTCGGGTCGCGTGGAGTACATCCATGTACTGTTGCTTGACAGTTTGTCGAGTCCGCCACAACGCGTCACTGGAATCACCGTAACCGCCCCCATCCGTACGGTACGTACCAGTCGCCCATCCGCACATCGCATCGTCATGTCGATCAGCCACTGTACCTGCATGAACAAGCAGACATTGCTGCTTTGTAATCGATCAATGGTGCAAAGAAGTCAGCCTGCGTGAGAAGACGCACATACTTCATTTCCCCGGCTCGCTAGCATTTACCTGCAGGTCTGTGGCTCAACCCAAGATGACCGCAGCATCATCTTCCGTGACGCAGGCAATGCGCTGATCTTGCGTCTACACGTGAGCTCATTCACATGCGCGATCTGTAGTAGGTGGCTCCGTTATCTATTGCGCATTTCACGAGTCAACGAGAAGCCGATGTCATGTGCCAAGCGCAGTCCGACCACTGAGCTGAAGTCAGCGCCCAATCCGGATCTCGGTGAGCGCTTCCTGGCGTTTCTGGGAGACGCGGATTACCCGTGTGTGGGCGCCAAGTTCGCGCTGGCCCATGGTACGATCGAGACACATGCGTTCGCTTCATTGGGTGAATCCGCCAACGACCAGTCGATTTTCGATGGAATCTCCCGGTTTGTTGCCATGATTGAATCGCGTGAATGCGACGAAACGCTGGTTCACTCCTATGTGGCCATATTCGGTGGCCCGGTCGATCTGACGGAGCTTCAGTTCGAGTCGTCGATGTGGTCGCAGTTGTGGGGGCTTCACAAGCTTGATGTGCAAGCCGGCAATGTGCCGGCGAATGATGTCAGCAATGATGCTGACAGCCCGCAATTCAGCCTGAGTATGGCGGGGCATCCGTTCTTCATGATTGGACTCCATCCACATGCGTCACGACTCGCCAGGCGATTCAGTCACCCGGTTCTGGTCTTCAATTCTCACCGGCAGTTCGAGAGGCTCAGGGACGATGGGCGCTTCGAGAAGATGCAGACGGCTACGCGATCACGCGATATCGCACTCCAGGGATCCATGAACCCCAATCTGGCGGATTTCGGCAAGGCGAGCGAGGCCCGGCAATATAGTGGCCGAGAGGTGGAAGACGACTGGCGGTGCCCGTTCGACTTCAGGGATGAACAGTGATGAAGAGCGCAGCAACGACAAGAATTCCGCCGTGCTCCGCCAGGGCCGTCGAGCTGGCCACGGGGGATGAACTTGTCATCATCGATCCCGAGGGCCAGCAGGTAAGCGACTTGGTCGCATTCGGGTATGCGGACCGTCGTGAGTATCTGTCGTCGGGCCGTTCGCTGGATTACGCATCACGTCTTTGGCTTACAACAGGCGACGTACTGTACTCGAACCGAAGCCGACCGATGTTCACGATCATGGAAGACACCTGTGGTCGGCACGACTTCACGTTGACACCGTGCTCCAGGGATACCTTCAGGATCCTGTACGGGGATCACGACGAGCGCCCGGGTTGCGAGGGGAACCTGGTCACCGCACTCGCGCCCTACGATATCCCGGTCGATCGAGTTCCCATTGCATTCAACGTCTTCATGCATGTTGCGGTCGATTCCGCAACCGGCGAGTTCCGCGTCCTGCCGCCGCTCAGCAAGGCGGGGGATTTCGTGCGACTGCGGGCCGAGATGCCACTCGTGGTGGCGATGACTGCATGTTCCGCCGGTCAGTCGAACAACTTCTGTTTCAAGCCGATCGACTTCCAGGTCTGTCGCCGCGAGGCGCACCCATGCCCGGGATGACCGTGCACGCCGGCTGAAGTCGAAGCGGAATGGCATGTGGTTGTCCGCTCCGTGGCGGCGTTGTCGATGCGGAGCTTCGGATGAATGCCCGGGTAGGGGCCGCATGCATCGCGTTTCCCGTCGGGTCGAGATCTTCACCGGGCAGGCACCGCAATCCCGGGAGCTGCAGCGTCTTCACGCCCGCCATGGTCATGAAGATGCCGACGGGACGATCACGGGGTAGCGCCGCTGAGCGCGTGACGGTGGTGCAGCCCGGTTAGCGAAAGTACATCCATGTACTCGTACTTGACAGGTATGTACATTCCGCGCAAGGTGCGTCGGGTACGCCATATGTTGGAGACTCGGCGATGACGAACGATCCGCTGCTGCAGCCCTATCAGCTCAAGAATCTGACGCTGAAGAACCGCATCATGATGACCTCCCATGAGCCGGCCTATCCCGAGGACGGGATGCCCAAGGCGCTCTACCGCGAGTATCACGTCGAGCGCGCGCGGGCCGGTCTCGGCCTGACCATGACGGCCGGTTCGGCCGCAGTGGCGAAGGACAGTCCGCCGGTGTTCAACAACATCCTCGCCTACAAGGACGAGGTCGTACCCTGGATGCGCGAACTCACCGACGCCTGCCACGAGCACGGCACCGCCGTGATGATCCAGTTGACCCATCTGGGCCGGCGGACTCGGTGGGACAAGGGCGACTGGCTGCCGACGGTGTCGCCGTCTCATCACCGCGAAGCCTCGCACCGCGCCTTTCCCAAACAGATCGAGGACTGGGATATCGAGCGCGTGATCGGTGACTACGCCGATGCCGCCGAACGCATGCAGGCCGCCGGCCTCGATGGCATCGAGCTGCAGGCCTATGGTCACCTGATGGACCAGTTCTGGTCGCCGCTGACCAACACCCTCGACGCACCCTATGGCGGGGATCTCGACAACCGGTTGCGGTTCACCTTCGATGTGCTCGGCGCCATTCGCGAGCGTGTCGGCGAGGACTTCATCGTCGGCGTGCGCTACACCGCTGACGAGATGCTGGCGGGCGGACTGACGGCCGGCGACGGGATGGAGATCTCGCGGCGGCTGAAGGCCAGCGGTCTGGTCGATTTCCTCAACGTGGTGCGCGGTCACATCGACACCGACCCGGGACTGACCGACGTCATTCCCATCCAGGGCATGCCCAGTGCCCCGCACCTGGATTTCGTCGGCGAGATCCGGCGCGAGGTCGACTTCCCCACCTTCCATGCCGCCAAGATCCAGGATGTCGCCACCGCCCGCCATGCGATCGCCGCGGGCAAGGTCGACATGATCGGCATGACCCGCCCCCACATGGCCGACCCGCACATCGTGCGCATGATCCAGCAGGGCCGCGAGGAGGAGATCCGCCCCTGTGTCGGCGCCAACTACTGCCTCGATCGCATCTACCAGGGTGGCGCCGCCTACTGCATCCACAACGCCGCCACGGGGCGGGAAACCACCATGCCCCACACCATCCCCGTGGCCGCGGAGAAGCGCCGGATCGTGATCATCGGTGCCGGTCCGGCGGGCCTGGAAGCGGCACGGGTCGCCGGCGAGCGCGGGCACGAAGTGGTCGTGCTGGAAGCGAACACCGATGCCGGCGGCCAGGTGCGACTCACGGCGCAGAGCAAGCGCCGTCGCGAGATGATGGGAATCATCGACTGGCGCCTGTGGCGCTGCGAGCAGCTGGGCGTCGAGATCCGCTACAACGTCATGGCCGAGGCCGAGGAAGTGCTGCAGGAGAAGCCGGACGTGGTGATCGTGGCGACCGGTGGCTACCCTGCGGAAGATCAGCCCGCCGTCGGGCATGATGTGGTAGTCAACACCTGGGACATCCTCGACGGCCACGTGGGCCCGGGCACCAACGTGCTGGTCTTCGACGATGCCGGCGATCACGCCGCCCTGCAGGCCGCCGAGATCATTGCCGATGCCGGCGCGCAGGTCGAGATCATGACCCCCGACCGCACCTTCTCGGCGGAGATCATGGCCATGAATCTCACGCCCTACATGCGCTCCCTGCAGCGCCCCGGCGTCACCTTCACGCCCACGTACCGGCTGAAGTCCGTGGCGCGCGATGGCGGCGAACTGGTCGCGAAGATCACCAGCGACTATCTCGACCTGGATCATGAGCGGCGCGTGGATCAGGTCGTGGTCGATTACGGCATTACGCCGATGGCCGACGTCTACTTCGCGTTGAAGCCGCATTCGAGCAACGGTGGCGAGGTCGACTACGACAACCTGATCGATGGCAAGCCGCAGACGGTCACCCGCAACCCGGACGGCACGTTCCAGCTGTTCCGGATCGGCGACGCCGTCGAGTCGCGGAACACCCATGCCGCAATCTACGACGCCCTGCGGCTGGTCAAGGACTTGTAAGGCGATGGCCGGGCGCGGTTGACGCGACGGGTCGGTGCGAAAGCAGGGCGTTTGTGGTGCCGGGACAGAGAGGAAGCCAGCATGCAATCGAGCAAGGTCGTGCATGTGGTCAGTTGCCACGCCGAGGGCGAGGTCGGTGACGTGATCGTCGGTGGCGTGGCGCCGCCGCCGGGCGAGACGCTGTGGGAACAGTCCCGCTACATCGCCAACGATGACGAGCTGCGCAACTTCATGCTGAACGAGCCGCGCGGCGGTGTGTTCCGTCACGTGAACCTGCTGGTCCCGCCGAAGGATCCGCGGGCCCGGTTCGGCTGGATCATCATGGAGCCGGAGGATACGCCACCGATGTCCGGCTCCAACAGCATCTGTGTGGCCACGGTTCTGCTGGATACGGGCATCGTGCCCATGGAGGAGCCCGAGACGCGGCTGGTGCTGGAGGCACCCGGCGGCATTGTCGAGATCGTGGCCGAATGCCGCGGCGGGCGGGTCGAGCGCGTGCGCGTGCAGAACGTGGCATCGTTCGCGGACCGACTCGACGCAACGCTCGAGGTCGAAGGCCTGGGCACGCTGACGGTGGATACGGCCTATGGCGGGGACAGTTTCGTGCTCGTGGACGCCGCCAGCGCGGGCCTCGAGCTGCACCCGGACAACGCGCGCGAACTGGCGCTCATGGGTGCGCGCATCACCAACGCCGCGAACGAACAGCTCGGTTTCTCGCATCCGGAGAATCCCGATTGGGATCACATTTCCTTCTGCCAGTTCACCCACCCCATTGCCCACGAGGGCGACCAGCGGATCGGG
>CAZJGZ010000048.1:0-13912 GCA_964545695.1 uncultured Ectothiorhodospiraceae bacterium
GCCAGATGCGAGTGCGGAGGATTTCGGTCCGCTTCAGCTCGATCGCGGTCATCGAACGCGCGTCGTCCATCAACTGCCGTACGGCGGGGTCCAGCCGATCCCGGCAGGCCGCAGCCATGTCGCCCCAGCATGCGGCGAGCGACACGCCCCAGATGGCCATCCAGATATCATTGATCTCGCGGGTCCACGGCAGATCGACCCGTTCGACCTCGGCCCCTGCGGCGGCGAGCTTTTCGACAGCCGCCTCGATCTGTTCGGCGACACCGGGATCGAGTGCGTAGTAGCCCAGGTCGGGTGAATAGGCCAGCTTCAGACGGCTGGCATCGGCCGCCGTGACCGGGGTCTCGATGGGCGACGTGATGGTCTGGGACTGGATGTCGGCATCGTCCGGTCCCTGGGCCACACTCAGGAACAATGCCGCGTCATCCACGCAGCCGGCCAGCGGACCAAAGTGGGAAATGTTGTCGAACACGGTGGGCAGGATGTCCATCGGGATCCGGCCCAGGCTCGGCTTCAGCCCGACAACGCCGGACAGGGCCGCGGGGATGCGGACCGAGCCGCCCATGTCCGTGCCTTCCGCCAACGGCACACATCCCGTTGCCACGGCACAGGCAGACCCGCCTGAGGAACCGCCCGGTGTCCGTTCGGGGTCATGCGGGTTGCGCGTCACGCCCCAGCGGGGGCTGTGTGTGTAACTCGAATAGGCAAACTCGGGTGTTGTGGTCTTGCCGACCACGATCGCACCGGCGGCCTTGAGACGCCGTACGAGCACGGGATCCTCCGTGGGCACCCAGTCTCCGGTGCTCCAGGAACCCCGAGTAGTGAGGTGGCCCCGAGTGGGCGTGAAATCCTTGATCGCGATGGGCACGCCGGCGAGCGGACCGGTTGAGGCTGTCCCCTGCTGCAGGCTGGCCTCCAGTGCTTGCGCCGCCGCCATGGCGCCATCCGTGTCGACCAGGACGAACGCATTCAATCCGCGGATTGCGTCGATGCGCTCAATGGCGTCGCGGATTACCTTCGTCGGGGCGAGCCGCCCCTCGCGTACGGCGGCGGCGATTCCCGCGGCACTGCACGGCTGAATGGGCCCGGTCATGATGTCCTCGCAGTGGTCTGCCTGCACGCTTCATGCAGTGCGCAGGTAGGATTCGTACTCCAGCGCGGTGATGCGTTGATTGAACACGTTGTACTCCTGCCGCTTGCAGGTGGCATAGAGCTGTTGGTACGCGACACCGAAATAGTCGGCGACATGGTCCGACTGCTCGAAGCGCTCCAGGGCCGCCCCCCAGGATCCGGGCAGCAGTTCCAGATCGTGATCGTACGCGTTTCCGGTAATCGGCGAGCCGGGGTCAACCTGCCCCTCCAGCCCGGCGATGACACCCGAGAGCACTGCCGCGATCGTCAGATAGGGATTGGCGTCCGCGCCGGCGACCCGGTGTTCCAGGCGCCTCGCGCTCGCGGACGATTTCGGCACACGCACGGCCAGGGTGCGATTGTCGTACCCCCACACGGGCGCCATCGGCGCGTAGCTCCCCGGCTGAAACCGGCGATAGGAATTCCGATTGGGGGCCAGGATCGCCATCGTGTCAGGCATGCTCTGCAGGACCCCGCCGATCGCGTTCCGCAGTCGCTCCTCGCCGTCTTCGCCGGCGCCGAACACGTTTTCGCCCGCGGCATCCTGCAAGCTCATGTGCACATGGAAACCACTGCCGGACTCCAGCTCATGGGGCTTCGCCATGAACGTGGCTTCCATGCCGTGGCGCGCGGCGACGCCCTTGATGATGCGTTTGAGCATGACGGTGTGATCCGCGGCCACGACGGCGTCGGCGACATGCAGCAGGTTGACCTCGTATTGCGCGCGCCCGTGCTCGGCGATCAGCGTCTCGGTCGGCACCCCCATCAACTGACAGCTCCGTTCCACTTCGCGAAAGAAGTCATCCAGTTCATGCAGTTCGGTGATGCCGTACATGTGCGTACAAGCCGTGAGGCTCTGCCCCGTACGGGGCGAGCGCGGTGGCTGAGGCGGCTGGTCCGCTTGGCGATTGGCGTCGAGCAGGAAGAACTCGAGCTCGGTGGCCACGACAGGCGTCAACCCAAGTGCCGCGAGCCGCTCCTGCATGGCGATCAATACCTGTCGTGGATCGCCGAAAAAGGGTTGGCCCTCCTCGCCCTCCATCCACAGCAGCGCCTGCGCCGTCGGATAATCCAGCCAGGGCACGGGCTGAATACTGCCCGGGACGATGTGACACACGGTATCAGCATCCCCGGTCTCGAAGATCAATCCCGTCTCGACAATGTCCTCACTCCAGACATCGGCCGAGAAAACGGACCGCTGCAGGTGGATTCCTTCCTGCGCCACGCGCTCCATCATGGCAACGGGAAGGCGCTTGCCGCGCTGGATCCCGTTGGCATCGACCACGAAGACTTCCAGTGACTTTGTATCGGGGTACGCTTCCAGGTAGCGCGCCACCTCTCCGGCAGGGTCGGGCTGCGATTGCGCCATCACGGACTCCGTCGACGTAGGCAAGATTGTGTCGGGACTGTCACATCAGGTCCCGCATGCGGTAGTACATCATGCCGAGTGCCACCATCTGGCTGCCGAACCAGTCACCCAGCGGGATCCGCTGATGCGGGATGCCGGCGAAGACGTCGTAGCGATCCGTCTTCCCATCGATGGCATCGGCCATGATCTCACCCACTACATGCGTCAAGCAGATGCCATGGCCCGAGTAGCCCTGCGCGTAGTAGACATTCTTGCTTGTGCGCCCCAGCTGCGGCACGCGGTTGAGGACGATGCCGATCTTGCCGCTCCAGCGATAATCGATTCGTACTCCCTCGAGTTGCGGATAGATGCGTGTGACGCGGGGACGCATGACGCGATCGATATCGGCGGGATCGCGCCCGGAATAGTTGCAGCCGGCCCCGAACAGCAGCCGACCATCAGCGGTCATGCGGTAGTAATCGAGGACATGCCGGCAATCGTAGACGGCCAGGTCCTGCGGGTTGATTTCGTCGATCAGCGACCGCGAAAGCGGTTCGGTCACCACGATGTGGCTGGTGGCCGGGAAGATCATCCCACTCAACTTCTTCCGCTCGAGGTGATGATACGCATTGCCGGCCAGCATCACCTTGTCCGCCTGCACAACACCCTTCGCCGTGACGATTTCGGGCTGGTCATCGCCACGAATGTCCTCGACGGGTGACTCCTCGAAGATCAGCGCGCCCTGATTGCGCGCGGCATCGGCCTCGCCCAGGCAGAGATTGAGGGGATGGAGATGGCCGTTATGCCGCGTCAGCAAGCCCCCGTCATAGACATCGGTGCCCAGCAAGCCCGCAACGCCCGCCCGGTCCACCAGTTCCGCAGTGTCACCGTAGCCATCTTCAACAAGTCGGTCGTACTCGGCCTGCAGTTCGGCAAGCTGGCGCGGCTTGAATGCCGCCATCAGGTGGCCGTTCTTGAGGTCGCAGTCGATACCGTAACGTCGGACCCGGTCCTGAATGACTTCGTTGCCCGTCTTGCGCAGCATGCGCAGAAATTCGCGGGCTGTGGAATCACCCAACGCCTTGTAAAAGCTCTTCTCGCCGGAAAGGGCTTCGGTGAACTGGCCGCCATTGCGACCAGACGCGCCCCACCCGACGCGATTCGCTTCCACCACAGCTACGCGATACCCCTTTTCCGTCAGGGACAATGCGGTGGCAATGCCGGTAAAGCCACCGCCCACGATGCCGACATCAACCCGATGCCTGCCCTCGAGCTGTTCGAATGCGGGCACGGCGTTTCGGGTCGCCGCGTAATAGGAGTCGGGATAGGATTGAGCCATGGAGGTCATTCCAGTTTGCGTTCCGCTTTGCCCTGCCCGGCTTCAGGCGGGCCGGCGGAGCCAGCGATAGAGTGTAGTCAGGCGTTCCCGAATGCCGATCACGCCATTGGGTAGCAGCAGCAGGGCAATCACGACGGAAATGCCGAGGAAGAGCAGGCGCCATTCACCGGTACCGCGCAGCAGCTCATTGCCGACCGTGATGATCGCAGCGCCGAGAATGACGCCGGGGAATCGACCCAGGCCGCCCACGGCCAGCATCAGCATGACCATCAGGAAGAACTCATTACCCAACAAGCGCGGTGAGGCCACGCCGATGTAGAGCGCGTACAGGCTCCCTGCAATGGCAGTCACGGCGGCCGAAATCGCAAAGGCGAGCAACTTGTACTTGTACTCGTTGACGCCCAGTGAACGGGCGAACATCTCGGAGTCGCGGATGGTGACGAACGCGCGGCCCCATTTTCTGGGGATCAGCTGGTAGTAGATGAAATAGATCAGCATCACCGCGACCACCAGTGCGAAGTAGTACCAGGCGATGCGATTACCCGTGAACAGTGTCTGGCCGAAGATCTCCAGCGGCGGCATGCCCATCAGTCCGGTCGAACCGCCGGTGCCAATGCCGCGCCCCTGGATGAGCAGCGGCGGCATGGCCAGGTGGACCGCGAAGGTGAACATGGCGACATATTCACCACGCAGCCGCAGACAGGGCAGGCCGACCAGCGCGCCGGCAAAGGCGCCGACCAGCGCGGCAAGCGGGATGGCCAGTAGCGGATCCACGCCGTGATTGATGACCAGCATGGCCGTGGCGTACGCGCCCACCGCGAAGAACACGAGTTGGGCAAAGCTGAACAGCCCGGTATAGCCGGTTACGAGGTCCCATCCACTGACCACGATGCTCCAGATGAAGAACAGGATCATCATGTGGAATATCGTGCTCTGCTCAATGAAGAGCCCGGCAATGGCCAGCGCTGCGACAACGCCCCAGAAGTATTTCTGGTCCAGCATCACGGTTCTCTCCGAAACGGGGGATGGGGATACCTGTCGTTCATGATGGAAGGGCCTCTCATGGGGTTAGCGTCCCGGTGTACCAAGCAGCCCCTGCGGCCGCACCATCAGCACCACCAGAAGCATCAACAACCAGATCGGCATGATCCAGGACGATCCCACCCAGACAGTGACAAAGGCCTCCAGCACCCCGAGGATGAATGCTGCGAGAAGCACCCCGCGCGTACTGCCCAGGCCGCCGAAGACCACGATCACGAATGCCTTCAGGAACGGCTCCCAGCCACCGAACGGTGAAACCATGTACATGGGGGCAAGCAGTATCCCGGCCACACCCGCGAGCACTACCGAGATGCCGAATGTGTAACCGAACACCCGGTTCACATTGATACCGACCATATTGGCCGCCTGCTGATCCTGGGACACCGCCCGCATCGCCTGCCCATGCCGGGTATGGCGGAGAAACATCTCGAGCGCGACCACGATGGCGATGGCCACCACGAATACCAGAATGCGGTGATTCGATATGCTGATATCCCCGAACGACGACGAACCCGTGACGAGGGGCGGCAGCAACTTGCTGTGCGACCCGAACATGATCAAGTTCGCGTTATCGATCACGAAGGCCATACCAAGCGTCATCAGCATCGTCTTGGTCTGCCAGTTCTCGTGTTTGCGTAACGGTCGAATCAGAAAGCGTTCGATCAGCATTCCCGCAACGAACAGCGTCGGAATCACGATCGCGAACACGACTACATAAGGCAGATTGAGCATGCCGATGGCCAGCACCCAGGCCAGATAGGCGCCTGCCATGTAGAGTGAGCCGTGCGCGAAGTTGAGTACCCGCCCGGTGCCGTAGACCAGTGACAAGCCCAACGCGAATACGCAATAGATCGCCCCGAGCGTCATGCCACCGATAAAGATTTCAAGAAATTCCATGGATTATCTGCCCGCCCGGTTTTAGTTCGACCCGGATGCACCTGTCCCCGATGCATTCGACTCCGGTGCACTCGAGTTCGCGGCGAAATCCCGCTCCCCTGCGATCCGGCCCTCTTCCAGCCGATAAATCCGATTCACCATGCCTTCGAGCTGATTGACATTCTGTTCCACCAAGAGAATGGTGATTCCCTCCTGATTGAGTCGCCTGATTGTCTGCAGCATGCTGGACACAAGATTGGGTGCCAGACCGAGTGAAGGCTCGTCGATCGCCATGAACCGGGCCGCCGACATCAGACCGCGCCCCAGGGCCACCATCTGGGCTTCGCCGCCGCTGAGGGTCGACGCCAGCTGATTCCTGCGTTCCGCGAGACGGGGATAGAGTTCGAAGACAAGCTCGAGATTGCGCGCATATTGCTCACGCCCTCGCCGCTGGTACGCACCCAGCGCAAGGTTTTCCATCACGGTCATGTCGGGAAACAGGTTGCGCTCTTCGGCCACGTACGCGATGCCCCGCGAGACAAGCGCCGGCGCATCGAGCCGCGTTACATCTTCACCCTCGAAGACAACCCGACCGGATCGAATCGGCAACAGGCCGCAAAGCGCCTGCAGCAGCGTGGTCTTCCCATGGCCGTTCGGCCCGACCAGCCCCACGATCTCGCCCGCTCCTACACGAACATCGACACCCTGTATGGCGTGAAATTCGTCATAGAAGACATTGATTTCAGTGGCTTCAAGCAAAGCTCTCATTCCCCAGATAGACGTCAATGACCTGTTCGTCCTTGACCACAGCCTCCGGCACATCAAGACAGATTCGGCTGCCGTAGTGAATGATCATGATGCGATCCGATAGCTCCTTCAGCGCTCGTATCTTGTGTTCCACCAGCACGAAGGTGATGCCGAATTGATCATGGAGTGACCGAATCACCGCAATCAGCTCGTCCACCTCTTCGACCGTCAGGCCGCCAAGCGGCTCATCCATGAAGATCAGGCGCGGCTGCGTCGCCAGGGCGGCGGCCAGCATGGTCCGCTTCCGCGCAAGCAACGCCAATGTACCGGCGCGCTGATCAGCTCGGTCGGCCATGCCCGTCGCCTCCAGGGCCGTGTCGATCAAGTCGCGGCGATTGGCCTTCTTCTGGACCAGTTCGGGCCCGCCGAACATTGCACCGATGGCGATATTCTCGCGCACATTCATGGATTCGAAGATCATCGGAATCTGGAAGGTGCGAGCAATTCCGGCATGGCAGAGGGTGTAGGGCGTTTTACCGGCTACGTCGCGGCCCGCGAAGACCAGAGAGCCCGAGTCCGGCCTGAGTTGACCGGTACAGAGATTCAATAGTGTGCTTTTCCCGGCCCCGTTGGGTCCGGCAATCCCGAAAAGCTCCCCGGTGCCGACTTCGAACGACAAATCATCGATCGCCGTCAGCGCCCCGAACCGCTTGGTCAATCCAGTCGCAACGAGAAGCGGCGTGCCGACGCGAGAGTCAGTCTGATCAGTGGTGTCGGTTCGGACTTCACTCATCTCTCTTCCCCCCGCTACCAGCACGCCGCCCAGCACATCACCATGATGCGATCAGTCAAGCCAGCTCGACCCGATCGCGTCCCGAAGTCTCTCGTTGTTGCGCATCAGCATCTGGATTTCCGCGTCCTGAATCTGCAGGAGGTACGGCGGCAGGTCGGAACCGGCATACACGTACCGATACTCGTTGAACGCGAAAGAACCGGTCAGGCCGTCGTACTCGGACTCGTGGATGGTCCGATTGATGGCGTCGAAGTCACGCACATCGCCAACCTGCTCGACCGCATTGGCCCAGATCATCACGTGATCATAGATTTGCGCCGCAATGCTGTACGGTGGGTTCTCACCGTACGCCTCGCGCCACGATTCCATGAAGGCCTGTCCTTGCTCCGAATCCGGATCATGGGCCGACAGGGTCATGCCCAGCACGCCGTCGGCGTCACCGCCGGATGCGAACTCGCCAAAGGCCGGCATACTCCCCGTATAGCCGGTGTAGACCAGCGCGTTGGCCGGCGGATTGTCACGGAGCTGGCTGACAAAACGCCACACCGCGTCGGGGTCCAGGAGTTCGATGACCACGATGGCAGGGTCATGCCCGCGGATGCGGTTCAAAATACCACCCCACTCACTGGTTCCGTACGACACCTCTTCAGTCATGGCGACTTCCCAGCCGGCCTCGCGGGCGCTCAATGCGATGCCTTCGGTCTTGTCCATCTCCCAGTCATAGGGCCCGTGCAGGATCACGATCCGATTGTTGTCGAAGTCGTGCCCCATATCGAGCATCTGGTTGAAGGCGATCTGACCAAAAGCCGCACCCAGGTCGGTGGGCATGAAGATGTTGGTGCAATTCATCCGCTCCATCATGTCCGTTACGTTCGGCGTAGCGGCATTATGAATGTAGGGCTGATCGTACGGACAGAACGCCGGAATGTCCGGCCCCATGGCACCGTAACCATTGATCAGCACGTCAACGTTGCGGCGCTCGATGAGGTTGCTCGCGGCTGACTGCAATTTGTCGGGCGTCAGGTCTCCGATGTCGTACTCGGTGATCTTCAGTTCGCGACCGAGCAGGCCGCCCTGCTCGTTGAGATCCTGGACCGCCAACCGGATACCCTGGCGCATCACCTGGCCATCGCTCGCCAGCGGACCCGTCAACGGGATGGGTGCGCCGACCTGGATCGGATCGTCGGCACTGGCCTGCATTGGAAGGAATGCGGCAAGGCCGACAAGTGCGGTGGCCATACCCACGGTAAGAGCTGCAGTTGATTTTTTGTGTGCTTTTATCATCGTTATCTACCTCTCGTCCTCGGTCTACCTGCGATTGCTCGGCGCTGGCTGCACTGCAGCCAGCATGCCGGCGCTCCCGGGACATCCCTGTCCAAACAGTCACTGCCGACAACCGCCGGGCAGGGATTACCAGAAGATGTGTGGCACAGGCGTGATCTCTTCCACACCATCTTTGGTGACGACGTAGTTGGTCTCGAACACAGCGCTGCCGGCCTCCGGGCATTCAAAAAAGCCCTCGACACTGCCGACCTGGTTCTCGAGAAACACGTCATCATCTTTGCAAAGCCGTGGCTCGATGTAGGGTGGCTCCCACATGCAGCCATTCATGTGGCCGTAATAAGGCCAATTGGTCTTCAACTCCTCGGAGTAGTAACCGCTCTCTTCGGTCATCCGGTCACCAATCTCGGCGACGTCCTTGAAACGGACACCCGGACGGATTTCATCCATCAGCTTGTGCATCATGTTGACCAGCGACTCCACCAGCTTTTTCTGGGCCGGCGTCGGCTTGCCACCGCAGACCGCCGTGCGCCCCGGATCCAGCCAGTGCCCCTTCAGGATCGGTCCATAGATGAATCCATGGATGATGTCACCCTTTTTGGGTGCCTCGACGCTGAATCCGCGCAGTGGATCACTCTCCAGAAAGTTGCTGGTCTCGGCATGGCTGAGCGCGATTCGGTGCCAGGCACCGCCGCCGGCAAGGATGATGCCACCGGCAATCCCCGCGGCTTCGGCCTCGGTCTTGCCCGCGATCAGTGCCTCCATCATTTTGATATGGGCCTTGGTGACAAGTTCACCGGCTTCGCGAAATATGGCAATTTCCCGGTCACTCTTGACTTGGCGAACGTCCCGAATCAGGTCTTCTTCCTGTACCCATTCGACATCGGCGGACATCGGCTCCAGCTGCAGCCAGTACTTCATTGGCAGGGTGTCTGCACCGACCAGGGCAACTTTGCCCGTGATGCCGCGTTTCTTCAGGGTGTCTGCCAGCGCCTTGACGGGATCATAGGTGCCCTGGAACCGGTGGGTGGCAATCAGGTCGAGCCGCCCGTCCGCTTCGTCCGTGACAAGCTCCGGTACCTCGCCCTGCTGCATGATCACGAAACAGAAGCCACGGGCATTCCACAGTACGGTATCCGGCTCCTGCCCGGAGTGGGTGGAGAAGAAATTGGTGAGATAGAGAACATCACCGGCGCGCTCGTACACGCCACATGTCTTGCCCACGATCACGGCCGTCTCGTAGCCCTTCTTCTTCATGTGCGCGAGGGTTCGCTCCCAGCGATCTTCATACTCCTCGAGCGGGAAGGGACGGAATCGGGCCGTTTCCCCCAGTACAGATCGATCGGCACGGACCTGTGTGTTCGCTGTCATTGTGCTGCCTCCATTTGGGACTCGTTCGCTTGACTGGAGATTCAGGCGGAACACCAATGCGGCGGCGCCCTCTTCAGTTCTGGCATTCAGACTAGTCCGGTTCCCCCCTCACGGACACGGTGACGGCCGTCACTCGCACAGGACCGCATGGTGACGGGTGTCACTATCGGCGGTTCGGACATTGCCGGTATCGTGCAGTATCGATGTCCGCATCATCCGTTGCGGACAGGCAGCGCTGCACGCTCGGGAGCACCACGATGAGTGAGGCAACACAAAGATTCCTGGCCCCTTATGTGGATCGGCATGATCTGGTCGAAGAATTTCGCGCCGCCCCCCTGGGTCCGCATTCGGATGCACTACTTCATCTTCTGACCGTGATTCGCAGCGTGCCCGCGGCAGGCAAGTATGTCCTGGTGGAAATCGAGCCAGACCAATCCTGGATGCTGGCCACACTGCCTGGTGAACGGGGACAGGGACCGACACCGATGCCGGAATACCGTTTCGACAGCCTGCACGAGGCCGAGTGGACCGTATTCCGCCTGCGCTGGCAATACTGGACTGGACAGGAGCTGAAGCCATGACTGCCCCGCAAGACCCCTTCAACGGCAAATCCATTCTCGGGTACACGGACCAGCTGTCCGTACAGGCGGGCGACGAGCTGCGCTTCATGGTTGATTCACGCGAGGCCTATACGGCGTCCATCGTACGCATCATCGGTGATCCGCCCCGCGGCAATGCTGACGGCTCACGAGAATGGCATACGGAAGCCGCCTGGGCGGAATCCGTTGCCGGTGACTATCCGGCACAGCGCCAGGAGACGGATGCGGGCTCCTATGGCCGGGTGGACGCACCGCTGCTGGCCGACGAGGCCGGCTTCACACTGCAACTGGTCGTATTCGCCACAACACCCGCACTCGGTCGTCCGCAGTATCTGATGGGTCAGTGGAGCGCCGCCGACTGTCTGGGCGCCGCCCTGCTGCTGGATGAACAGGGCTGCGTCTCGCTGATCACGGGCAACGGCGACAAGCCCCAGGTCCTGAGCACGGGGACACCGATCACGGCCCGACGGCACATGCTCGTGACTGCGAGCTTCGATGCCCGGACCGGGCGGGCGCGGCTGCGCCAGACGGCGCTTGACGAGACGCCCGCGCGGCAGGACACCGCCGAAACCACATGCCAGATGGTACCCGCGGGCCCGGACACGCCGTTCATGATCGCCGCCACGATGAAGCGGTCGACCACGGGCAAGCTGCTGAGTGCGCATCATTTCAATGGCAAGCTCGAGGCGCCGCGCGTACTTCGGCGTACCGTCACCGATGCAGAAGCCGAGCGCCTGCTCGCGGACCCGCAGCCCGACGTGTGGAAACACGACCTGGTAGCCGCATGGGACTTCAGTCTCGACATCGACTCGCCCGGCATCACGGACCTGAGCCCGCACCGGCATGACGGGGTACTGGTGAACCTGCCGACACGGGCGATGACCGGCTGGCGCTGGGATGGGCGCGAATACTGCTGGCTGCACGCACCGGAGCACTATGGTGCTGTCCACTTCCACGAAGACGACCTGTACGACGCGGGCTGGGCCCCCACCTTCAGTCTGACCATCCCGGCGGACGCACCCAGCGGCGTCTATGCGGCCAGGCTGGTTACGGCCACGGATGTCGACTACGTCCCGTTCTTCCTGCGAGCACCGGCCGGACTCAACGCCGATCTGCTCCTGTTGATGCCGACCGCGAGCTACCTTGCGTACGGCAATGAACACCTCGGTGTGGATGTGGGCGAAACGGAATCGCTCGCCGGGCACCTCGCGGTGCTCCAGAAAGGCGACATCCATCTGGGCATGCACCGCGAGCTGGGCCTCTCGCTGTACGACCGTCACGCCGATGGCAGTGGCGTGTGCTACTCGTCGCCGCTGCGCCCGCTGTTGAACATGCGGCCCGGCAAGTCCAGCTCCTGGATCGGGCGCACACAGCGCGCCCCCTGGCAATTCAATGCCGACCTGGACCTCGTCGACTACCTCGAACACGAGGGCTATCGGTATGACGTGGCCACGGATGAAGACCTCCACCGCGAGGGTCTCGGTCTGCTGTCGAAATACCGTGCAGTCATGACGGGATCACACCCGGAGTACTATTCGACGGCAATGATGGAGGCCGTGCAGGGATACCTCGACCGCGGGGGGCGTCTCATGTACATGGGTGGCAACGGCTTCTATTGGCGAATCGCCTACAGCGATGCCTACCCGGGCGCAATCGAGCTTCGCCGCGCCGAGGACGGCATCCGTGACTGGACCTGCGAACCCGGCGAGTATTACCACAGCTTCACCGGTGAACTCGGTGGACTCTGGCGCCGCATTGGACGTTCGCCGCAGTCGCTTGTCGGAATCGGCATGGCGACCCAGGGGTTCGATCACAGTGGCTACTTCCGGCGCAAGCCGGGTGCGGACGACCCGCGTGCGAGCTTCATCCTTGCAGGGATCCAGGACGAGGTGATCGGCGATTTCGGTGATGTCTGCGGCGGCGCCGCCGGGCTCGAGCTCGATCGAGTCGATTTCGAACTCGGCTCACCCGCTCACGTGCTGACACTCGCCTCGTCGGAAGGCCACTCGAACCTGACGTTTGCCGTGCCGGAGGAGGTAGACAACGTTTCCGACGAACTGGTGGCCACGCGCAACGATACCTTGCGCGGGGATATCGTGTTCTTCGAAACCCCGTGCGGGGGCGCCGTCTTCTCGACCGGATCCATTGCCTGGGCGGGCAGCCTGGCGCACAACGGCTACGACAACAATGTCGCCCGGATCACCCGCAACACCCTCGAGCGTTTTCTCGATGGGGAACCGTTCCCGTGGCCCGGAGCGTGATCATCGATCCGGATCGATCAGTGCGGGGCGTCCTGCGTAAGGTGGACGATAAACATGTTGAAAAGTTCGCGTTCGGTGGTGATGTCGAGCCGGTAGTACAGTCGGTGCCGGTGATTGCGGACCGTACCTTCACTGACGCCGAGCCGCTTCGCAATCAGCGCATTGGGGTAGCCACGAAAGGCAAGCGCCACGATCTCCTGTTCACGTTCGGTGAGCTCGTGCGCTTTGCCGAATGCCGTGACGGCATCATCAAACCCCTGTTGCATGTCGGGCATGCTGCGCGCCTCGATCAAGCAGATCATGCCCTCGGGCGCCGGCGCGAAGTTCGCCGGCAGCCGATCCCAGTGCAGGACCGTATCGCGACTCAGCGAGACAACGCCGCGATCCCGATTCCGATGCACAAAACTGGTCAGCGGCAGGCCCGACTCCTCCTCGTACTCGACCCAGCTGCTGGTGGCATACACCCGACGCAGGCTCTTGTCGAGAATCTGGACCCGCCGCTGAGCCGCCTGCGAATCCCGCTGCCAGATCGACGGCTCACTCAACAGGCGGAACGAGCTGTCGAGATGCGCTTCGTGAAGCCCTTCGAACAGCGGAAAAATCGACTCCATCAGAGCGATTTCGTCGTCGTTGAAGGCGCGATCCGCACGGTCGTAACAGAGCGCGATATTGACTCGCCCCGGCGCTGTAAAGAGCATGCTCAGCTCATCGAGTATCCACGCCGAGCGGAACAGATCATCGAAGTAGGCATTGTCCGTCTCGGCCATGCGAAGACGCTGCAGCGAGATGACGCCCGTCTCGGGTCCGGCACGGGCGATGCGCAGCAACGGGTCAAGGCGATACAGCCGCTCGAAGTAGAGTTCGACCGCCTCGTCGCTCATCGACTGATTGTAGATGAATTCCGGGAGCGCAAATCGCGAATAGCGAACGACCAGCAGGCGATCGCAATCAAGCATCCGCGCCGGAACCTGCGCCAGCTGCTCGTAGAAATTGCCGCGCCCGATGGTTCGCGCTACCTCGCCGAGGGACTCATAGAGCGCGGAAGAGTCAAGAGGTGGCGTCATCGTGGTGTATTGCCCTGTTTGTCGTTGTTTTGTTGCGCTTCCTCGGGCCTCCTGTCTCCGG
>CAZJGZ010000048.1:14012-15673 GCA_964545695.1 uncultured Ectothiorhodospiraceae bacterium
GTATTGCCCTGTTTGTCGTTGTTTTGTTGCGCTTCCTCGGGCCTCCTGTCTCCGGATCTCCTGTCTCCGGGCTTCCTGTCGGGACAATCGAATGACAAGCTAACCGCAAGCCGATCGCCCGGCAAGTCCGTCAATGCCGCCTCGTCTTCTGCTCGTCGAGGTACCGCGGCATGAGCGCACCGTTTCAAAGGCTTGTGGGAATCGGCGTGGGGCCGTTCAATCTCGGCCTCGCCTGCCTGGCGCACCCGATCAAGGATCTCGACAGCGTGTTCTTCGAACGCAAGCCGGCGTTCGACTGGCACGGCAACATCCTCATGACCCATGCCCGCATGCAGACACCATTCACTGCCGATCTGGTAACGCCGGCGGACCCAACCAGTCCATTCTCGTTCCTCAATTTCCTGAAACAGCACGGGCGGCTGCATGCGTACATGATCCGTGGCGATATTTATCCGCTGCGGGAGGAGTTCAATCAATATTACCAGTGGTGTGCGAATCAGCTCGAAAACATCCATTTCGGTCACACCGTAACGGACGTCGAATACGATAGCGTACAGCAATGCTATTGCGTTCACACCGTGGATGCGGAGACCGAAACGACCGCCGTGACCCCGGCGAGTGCCCTCGTGATCGGCACGGGAACGGTGCCGTACTGGCCCGACGGCATCCCGCGCGACGATGACCGGATCATTCACTCTTCGCAGTATCTGGCGCAACGTCCCCGGATCAAGAAATCGCGACGCATCGCCGTCGTTGGCGGTGGACAGAGCGGCGCCGAAGTCTTCCTGGATCTGTTACAGGGACAGGATACGCACACCTATGACCTGCTCTGGCTGACGCGTTCGACACACTTCTTTCCAACGGAAGAAGGCAAACTCACGCTTGAAATGACATCCCCGGCCTACATCGAACATTTTTTCGGCTTGTCCGAAAGCAAGCGCCAGGCGCTCATCCACGCACAGCACAATCTGCACAAGGGCAGCCGGCTGGATACGCTGGCCGAGATCTATGACACGATGTACGCGCATCATGTCCGGGGCAATCTGCGTACCGAACTGCTGCCGGCGACCTCCCTCAGCGAAATCCATCACGAACGAGGCGTGGACGGGCTGCGGCTTTCCCTCTTCCACAACCATCTCGAAACCGGCTTCTCCCGCGACGTCGATGCAGTCATCCTCGCAACCGGCTATAAAGATGCACTCCCGGATTTCATGGACCGGATCGCCGATCGGATCCTGCTGGACGCCAACGGGAATCCCGACCTGGATCTGAACCATACCGTCGATATCAATCGGCGGGAAATCTTCATCCAGAACATGGACCTCCACACCCACGGCTTTTCCACATCCGACCTCAGCGTCAGCTACAACTACAACTCACGGATTCTCAACACGGTCACGGGCCGGACCGTGTATCCGCTGACTCCGGGCGTCGTGTTTCAGGACTTCACGCCATCCGGCAGCTGAGCAGCTCCATGAAGGTCAGCGATTGGCCAGGTCGTTTCAGCGTTACCCGAGGGAACAGCCAGTTGTTACGATGCGTAACATGCAACCCTTGCTGCCCTTCAAAGGCGCGCCTATCTATCTGATTCTCCGATTAAAAAAACCATGGCACGATCATCGCATGACAACGCAGTGAAAGTTCTGTCATGAGCAGAGCCC
>CAZJGZ010000049.1:0-15420 GCA_964545695.1 uncultured Ectothiorhodospiraceae bacterium
CGGTCCACGCCCGGAAAGCGAATTTGCCCAGGCATTAAAGCCCTGTCCGCGGCACACCGTGGAATACCAGCGCCGCACTCGGCGGGTCCGGCGGTGCGTGGATCACGCGGATGCGGCTGCGGCCGGCGTGTGGCCACTCCAGTGCGGCGTGCATGTTGCCGCCCGCGCCCAGCACGTCGGCGACAATCTGCCGCAGTACGCCGCCGTGGCCGATGACCAGCACCCGGCTGCCGGCATGCTGATCGATCAGCTCGGCCCAGGCCGTACGCACGCGGGCACGGAATGCCTCTGCAGTCTCACCGCCGGGCGGCACAACGGCATCGGGATCGCCGAAAAAGGCGGCCAGGCGGTCGCCCTCGGCCTGCCAGAGTTCATCAAAGGCGCGGCCATCCCAGCTGCCGAAATCGTACTCGTCCAGTCTGGGCTCGACGCAGCACCTTGCACCCTGTTCGGTGGCCAGCGCGGTCGCAAAGGCCCGACACCGCTGCAGCGTCGATGTCACCACCACATCCCGGGCCTCGCCCCCCGCGACCGCGTCGTGCAGCTGCTGCCAGCCTCGCGGCGTGAGTGGATCGTCGGTGCGGCCACCGCGCAGACGGCTGCCGCCGTCGGCTTCACCATGGCGCACCAGGTCGATGAGCGTTTGCGTAACCACGGCGCTCGTCAGCGAGAGATGGCGGCGTCGGCGAAAGTCGCCATGCCGGCGTGCAGCGCGCAAGCGGTGCGCAGCAACGGCACAGCCGTGGCGGCACCACTGCCCTCGCCCAGACGCATGCCCAGATCCAGCAGCGGCGGTTCCAGATCGAGTGCAGCCAGCACGCGGTCATGGCCGGGCTCCGCCGAGCGATGCGCGGGGATCAGCCAGGGCGCCAGCGCCGGCACCTGGCGCAGGGCGACGAGTGCGGCCACGGAGGCAATGAAGCCATCCACCAGGATCGGCAGGCGGCGTTGGCCACAGGTCATGAACGCACCACTCAGGGCGGCGATCTCGAAGCCGCCGACGGCGGCCAGTACGGACAGAGCGTCGCCATTCAGCGCGTGGTGGTCGAGCGCGGCCTGAATCACCTCGGCCTTGTGGCGGACACCAGCGGTATCGAGGCCGGTGCCCGGTCCGACCAGATCGGCCGGCGCTGCTCCAAGCAGTGCCACCGCCACGGCGGACGCACTGGTGGTGTTGGCAATCCCCATCTCGCCACCGATGAACAGCTGCGCGTTGGCCGCCACGGCACGTTCGGCGGCGGCGCGACCCGCGTTCAGCGCGGCGGCCAGTTGCTCCGGGGTCATCGCGGCCTGGCGCCGGAAGTTCGCGGTCCCGGACGCGACGCGCGCGGGGATCACGCCCGGCAGCTCGCCGGGGTCGCTCACCGTGCCGACATCGATCACCTCCAGCGTGGCGCCAAGCTGGTGTGCGAGGACGTTGATGGCAGCACCGCCGCGGGCGAAGTTGCGCACCATCTCCCCGGTCACGGCCTGGGGAAACGCGGACACCCCTTCGGCGGCGATGCCGTGATCCGCTGCGAAAACGGCGATCTGCACCCGCTCGACGCTGGGCAGGGATGTGCCCTGCAGTGCGGCAATGCGAATGGCGAGCTGTTCGAGCCGGCCGAGCGAGCCGGGCGGCTTGGTCAACTCGGCCTGGCGCGCCCGCGCCGCGTCGCCCGCCCTCTGGTCGGGCTCGCCCGGCGGCTGTTCAACCCATGCCGGGATCACGCCTGCGTACCGTCGCGGCTGGAGACCGAGGGCTGTTTCAGCGTCAGCGGCAGACCCGCGGCGACGAACGTGACCTGGTCGCATACGGCGGCCAGCTGCTGATGCAGGCGCCCCGCTTCGTCCCGGTAGTGCCGCGCCAGCGCGTTGTCCGGCACGATGCCGAGCCCGACCTCGTTCGATACCAGGATCACCTGGCCGGTCACGGCGTCGAGTTGCGCGAGAAGGTCGTCGCGTTCGCGCTGCCAGCCGGCGGCATCGTCGATCCAGTGCCCCAGCCACAACGTCAGGCAATCGACCAGGACCAGCTGGCCCGCGTGATGCGCCCGGCGCACCTCGTGGCCCAGTCCGGTCGGTGCCTCGACCGTATGCCAGTGCTGCGGCCGCTGTTCCCGGTGCCGGCGGATGCGTTCGGCCATCTCGTCGTCACCGGCAACGGCGGTGGCGACATAGGTCACGGCCAGTCCGGTGTCCGCGGCTCGCTGCTCGGCCAGCCGACTCTTGCCCGAGCGGGCACCGCCGAGGATCAGTTCACGCATCGGTCGACTCGCCCCCGCATGCCGCGCGCCACCGCCACGCTCATGTCAGCCCTTCGAACGGCTGGATCTCGACCCAGTCTCCGGCCCTCAGCCCTTCGCTGCCGGCGGGCAGCACCATGAGGCAATCGGCACGGGCCATGGAGGTCAGACGCCCCGAGCCCTGTGCGCCCACCGAGCGCACCTCGGTAACGCCGTCGCGGCCGGTCGCCAGCATGCCGCGCTGGAACTCGGTGCGTCCCGGTTTCTTCGGCAGATCCTCGGCCGCGCGCACGCGATACGTGCGCGGCGGACGATAGGGCTCACCGGCAAGGTGCCGGACCGCCGGCTGGACAAATTGGTAGGCGGTCACCATGGCTGACACCGGATTGCCGGGCAGTCCGAAGAACAGGGCGTTGTCGAGGCGGCCGAAGTTGAGCGGTCTACCGGGTTTCATGGTCAGCCGCCAGAAACCGACATCGCCAGCGGCCCGCAGCACCGGCGCAACATGATCGGCCGCCCCCACGGATACGCCACCCGTGGTGACCACGACGTCGGCGTGCGCAGCCGCGGCCCGCAGCGAGGCCTCGACCGCCTCGCGCTCGTCCGGCAGATGGCCGCGGTCATCGACCTCGACACCGAGCCGCGCCAGCAGCGCGTGAATCGTGTAGCGATTGCTGTCGTACAGCCGTCCGGGCAGCAGCGGTTGCCCGGGTTCGGTGATCTCGTCGCCCGTGGCGAACAGGGCGACCACGGGCCGCCGCACTACCTCGACGCGTGTCAGACCCAGCGATGCCAGCACGCCCAGTTCCGCCGGGCGTACACGGGTACCGGCCGCCAGCGCCAGATCGCCAATGGCCAGGTCCTCGCCCGCAGGTCGGATGTTGGCACCCGGCTCCGCCTGCCGAACCTCCACGCAATCCTCCTGCGTCGTGGTGCGCTCCTGCATGATCACGGTATCGGCGCCCTCGGGCACCGGCGCGCCGGTCATGATGCGCGCGCATTCACCGCGCCCGATGGCACGCTCCAGCGGGTGTCCGGCCCAGGCCGTTCCCACCATGCGCAGGCGCGCCCCACCGGACTGATCCAGGTCGGCGCTGCGCAGGGCGAAGCCGTCCATGGCCGAATTCGTGGCCGACGGGATGTTGATTGTCGCCACCTGGTCCGCTGCCAACACCCGATCCAGCGCGGCACGCAGCGTGACGGTTTCCGTCGTGGTCAGCGGCTGGATGGCCGCTGCGACCCGCTCATGCGCCTGTTCGACGGTGAGCGCCGCCGGCTCGTGGGCGTGATCGCAGGACGGCGCCCCCGTCCCGGGTGCATCACGCGTCACGGGCCTTCTCCAACCTGCATGCGTGTTTCAATGGCGTCGCGTTCGGCGGGTGTGTTGATATTCAGAAAGGCCTCCGGACAGTCGGTGAAACTGACGTCTACCACACGGTGCCCGGCGAACCAGGCATCGATCTTGCGGCCACCGGCTGCAAGCCAGTCGGCCAGTTCGGTCTGCAGTTGCGTGCGTACCAGCAGGAACACGGGTTGCTGCCGGCTACCGTCATGGGCCACGGCGATGTCGGCATCCGCTTCACGGCGGGCACTGGCCAACCGGTCGACGTAATCGGCGGGGAGCAGCGGCGAATCGCAGGGCGCGGTCACCACCTGATCCGTGTCCGCCGCCTGCATACCGGCCAGTAGACCAGCCAGCGGTCCGAGGAAGCCTTCCAGGGTATCGGCTGCCAGACGATGGCCGTAGGCGCTGTATTCATCCTCGCTGCGGTTGGCGTTGATCACCAGGTCATCGACCTGTGGCGCCAGTCGCTCGATGATGTGGGCAACCATCGGCCGACCGGCCACCGCCACCAGCCCCTTGTCGATCCCCCCCATGCGCGTGGCGCGGCCACCAGCCAGCACCACGCCGGTGATACCAGCGCGCAACCCTTGCGGCTGCGCGCTCATTCGAGGATCTGAACGGCGGTCGATTCCTTGATCTCTTCCATGACCACGTAGGTGTGTGTCTCGCGCACCCCCGGCGCTGCCGTCAGCCCGTCACCCAGGAATTCCCGGTAGGCCCGCATGTCGGGAACGCGCGCCTTGATCAGGTAGTCGAACCCGCCGGCGACCATGTGGCACTCCTGGACCTCCGGGCGCACCGCGATCGCAGCCTTGAACCGCTCGAACACGTCCGGGGTGGTGCGGTCGAGCGTGACCTCGACGTACAGCAACAGCCCGCACTCCATGCGGTGCGGATCCAGCACCGCGACGTAGTCGCGAATGTATCCGGACTGTTCCAGTCGGCGAACGCGCTCCAGACAGGGGGTGGCGCTGAGGTTGACGCGACGGGCGAGTTCCACGTTGGAGATGCGCCCGTTCTCCTGAAGCTCACGCAGAATTCTCTTGTCCGTACGGTCCAGTTTGTGGTCGGATGACTTGCGATTCGGCCGTTTTGGCATGAAATTTCCCTGAAAAGATATCGATTCATCGCAGAATGCTGTGTACCGGGCCACCGCACGAAAGAACAATACCCGGTGAGCGGTCACCTGCATTTTCGCGGAACAAGCCGGAGACCAGCAACATGATATTCGATCATACGCCCCCTGCACCCGACAATCTTCGGGCAGAGGTGCGCCGCCACTACCGCATCGACGAGCCCGCCTGTATCGATAATCTGCTGGCGCAACTCGAGTTGCCGCGCGAGCAGACCCGTCGAATCGAGGACCACGCCCGCAAGCTGGTGACCGCTGTGCGTGCAGGTCGCACCGGCAAGGGCGGCATCGACGCCTTCATGCTCGAGTACGAACTCTCCAGCGAGGAAGGCGTCGTCCTCATGTGCCTGGCCGAGGCCCTGCTGCGCGTGCCCGACCAGGAAACGGCCGACCGCCTGATCCGCGACAAGCTCAGCCACGGCGACTGGCGCGAGCACCTCGGCCGCTCCGATTCGCTCTTCGTCAACGCCTCGACGTGGGGCCTGATGCTGACGGGGAACGTGCTGCGCTTCGGCAGCAGCAAGGAGGCGAGCATGCGCAGTGTGTTCGGCCGCCTGCTGGCTCGCAGCGGTGAACCGTTCATTCGCCAGGCCGTGCGCCAGGCGATGGCGATCATGGGGCGGCAATTCGTGCTGGGCCGTACGATCGACGAGGCCACGAAACGCGCCCGCGAGATGGAGACCAGGGGCTATCGCTATTCCTACGACATGCTCGGCGAGGGCGCACGCACCGACGACGACGCCCGGCGCTATCACGCTTCCTACGTCACCGCGATCAAGGCCATCGGTGCACAGGCGCAGGAGCGCGGCGTGCAGGATGCCGCCGGTATCTCGGTCAAGCTGACCGCCCTGCATCCGCGCTATGAGTTTACTCACATGGCACACACCATGGCCGAACTGTACCCACGAGTGCAGGAGCTGGCACTCATGGCGCGGGACTACAACATCGGCTTTTGCATCGACGCCGAGGAAGCCACGCGCCTTGAACCGCAGCTCGACGTGCTCGAGGCACTGGCGATGGACCCCGAGCTGGCGGGATGGGATGGCCTTGGCCTGGCGTTGCAGGCGTACCAGAAGCGTGCGCTGCCGGCGATCGACTGGCTGCGCGACCTTGCCCGGCGCTCGCGCCGGCGGTTGATGGTGCGCCTGGTCAAGGGCGCCTACTGGGACACGGAGATCAAGATCGCCCAGGAAAACGGACTCGATGACTACCCCGTGTTCACGCGCAAGAACAATACCGATGTTTCCTATCTCGCGTGTGCCCGGCGCCTGCTCGAGGACACGGAGGCCTTCTTCCCGCAATTCGCCACCCATAACGCCCATACGGTCGCCGCGGTCCATGATTACGCCCGCGAACTCGGTGTGCTCGACCAGTTCGAGTTCCAGCGCCTGCATGGCATGGGCGAGGCTCTGTATGACCAAGTGGTGGGCGCCGACGGGCTGAACATACCGACCCGCATCTACGCCCCGGTGGGCAGCCACGAGGATCTCCTGCCCTACCTGGTCCGTCGGCTGCTGGAGAACGGCGCCAACAGCTCCTTCGTCAACCGGCTGGTCGATGACAAGGCGCCGATCGACGAAATCGTCGAGGATCCGATCGAGCGCGTACGCGCCTTGCAGCACAAACGCCATCCACAGATCCCCCTGCCGCGTGATCTCTACGGTGCGTCACGACGCAATTCCCGGGGCGTGGACCTCTCTGATATCACTGAACTACTGCCTCTCGACAAGCACATGGAAGCCGCGACGCAGGAAGTGTGGCAGTGCGCGCCGATCATCAACGGCGAAGCGCAGCCGGGCGACGGCCGCCCCATTGTCGATCCGGCCGATCACCGCAGGCAGGTGGGTACCGTCATCGATGCCACGGCGGAACAGTGCGACCAGGCCATGCGGCTGGCCGCGGCAGCCCAGGAGACGTGGGACCGGACGCCGGCGGACGAACGTGCCGCCTGTCTGGAGCGCATGGCGGACATCATGGAGCGCGACATGGGCCGCTTCATGGCCATCGCGACCCTCGAGGCGGGCAAGAACCTGCTCGATGGCGTGGCCGAAGTGCGCGAGGCAGTCGATTTCTGCCGCTATTACGCGCATTGCGCACGCACCGATTTCGCCGGGCCGATGCCCCTGCCCGGACCGACCGGAGAGAAGAATCAGATCTCGCTGCACGGGCGCGGCGTCTTCGTCTGCATCAGTCCCTGGAACTTCCCGCTGGCAATCTTCACCGGCCAGATCGCAGCGGCGCTTGCGGCCGGCAACAGCGTGATTGCCAAGCCTGCCGAGCAGACCTCACTGATGGCGGCGGCGGCCGTGAGGGCCTTCCACGAGGCGGGCATCCCGGCGCAGGTACTGCACCTCATCCCGGGGCGTGGCGAGGTCGTCGGACCGGAACTGATCCAGCATCCGCTCCTCCGTGGCGTCGCCTTTACCGGCGGCACCGATACCGCCGGCCTGATCAATCGGCAGTTGGCCGAGCGCAGTGGCGCCATCGTGCCGCTGATCGCCGAGACCGGCGGCCAGAATGCGATGCTGGTCGACTCATCGGCCCTGCCCGAACAGGTCACCAGCGACGTCCTTGCCTCGGCGTTCCAGAGCGCCGGCCAGCGCTGTTCCGCGCTGCGCGTGCTCTTCGTCCAGCAGGACATCGCCGACAAGCTGCTGACCATGATCGGGGGTGCCATGGAGCAGCTTCACGTCGGCCATCCGGGGCGCCTGTCAACGGACGTCGGCCCCGTGATCGACCAGGATGCGCGCGCGCTGCTCGAGGCGCACGCCGCGCGCATGGACGGCGAGGCGCGCCTGATCGCCAGTGCGAAACTCATGCCCGGCACTGAGCACGGCACGTTCTTCGCGCCACGCGCGTACGAACTCGACAGCCTGGGGCAGCTCGAGCGCGAGGTGTTCGGTCCGATCCTCCACGTGGTTCGCTATCGGGCGAATGAGCTCGATCGCATCATCGACGAAATCAACGCCACCGGTTACGGACTGACACTGGGCATCCACTCGCGCATCGAGGAGACCGTCCAGCATATCCACAGCCGGCTCCGGGTCGGCAACACGTACGTCAACCGCGACCAGATCGGGGCCGTGGTCGGCGTACAGCCCTTCGGCGGCGAGGGACTCTCCGGCACCGGACCGAAGGCGGGTGGCCCGCGATACCTGTACCGGTTCGCCACCGAGCGCGCCTTTACCGTCGATACCACGGCGCAGGGCGGCAATGCCGCACTGATGTCACTGGGCGAGATCGACCTGAGCGATGACCTCGAAAGCGACTCGGCGTAATCCCCCCGCGGCAGCCGCCGCGCAGGAGCGCAGCGCGGGCGGCAGCGGCGAAACGATGACCTGCCCGCTGTGCGGAGACACCAGTCAGCCCTTTCACAGCGACCGCCGGCGTTGCTTTCTGCGCTGCCCCACCTGCCTGCTGATCAGCGTGCCAGCGCGCTACCACCTGGATGCACAGGCCGAGAAAGCGGTCTACGATCAACATGACAACCGCCCGGACGATCCCGGTTACCGTCGCTTCCTCGCGCGTGCCGCAGATGCCGTCACGGCCCGGGTCGCACTGCCGGCAGGCGGGCTCGATTTCGGCTCGGGACCCGGCCCGACGCTGTCGATCATGCTGGCCGAACAGGGCTATCGCATGGCCATCCACGATCCCTATTACGCACCCGACCGCAGCGTGCTCGCGCACCGCTACGATTTCATCACGGCAACCGAGGTATTCGAGCATCTCGCCCATCCGCACCGCGAAATCGAACGCCTGATCGGCTGTCTGCGCCCCGGCGGCTGGTTGGTCGTGATGACCAAACGTCACCGCGACGATGTCGATGCATTCGCCAGCTGGCACTACGCCAAGGATCCGACCCACATCGCCTTCTTCGCCGATGGGACCTGCCGCTGGATCGCCGACCATTTCGGCCTGCGACTGGAACCCATCGGCCCGGATGTGGTCGCATTCCAGCGTCCCATCGAAGCACCAGGGAACCCTGGCGAGACGTACGCGGACACCCCGCGCAAGCTCTGATTTACCCGCTGATGGAGTGCTGCTACTTTGCCCACCATGCTCGACGTTCACCGCATTGCCGTTGCTTCCGCCGGCGGTCCCCATCCTGGCACTCGGCACGGCAGCAACGCGCGACGCGCGGTGATGGCACTCCTGCAGGTATTTGCGCTCTCCCTGCTCCTGGCCGCGAGTGTGGTCGCAGCCGATACCACCGGGCGCGTGGATCTGCCGCGTTTTCCGGCAATCAGCCCCGATGGCTCGGAGATCGTCTTTTCCTGGGGCGGTGATCTGTGGCGGGCCTCCAGTACGGGTGGCGCGGCGACACGCCTGACCAGCCATCCGCTCGATGATCTGCATGCGAGCTGGAGCCCGGACGGTGAGGCGCTGGTGTTCACCTCTCTGCGTGACGGCTATCTGAACCTGTGGCGCATCCGCCGCGACGGCACCGGCATCGAACAACTCACCCATGCCGACCGTTTCCTGCGCAATCCTGCCTGGACACGCGATGCGGATGGCCGTGAAGTCATTACCTTCTCCGCGCACCTGGAGGGTGACGTCTATCGCGAACAGCGCCCCTATGCCATCCCGCCGACCGGTGGCCAGCACGAACGGCTGTTCGAGGCTTTCGGTTCGACGCCGAGGGTGTCGCCGGATGGCAGCCGCGTAGCCTTCACCCGCGGCGGTTATTACCACGACTGGAGCCGGCGCGACTATCGCGGGCCGGACGCCATGGACGTGTGGCTCCATGATCGCGACGGCAACGCGTTCACCCCCGTCACCGAGCGTGACGGTGACGACGGCGATGCCCGCTGGGCCGGCAATGATCAGCTGATATTCCTGTCCGATCGTGATCAGGACACGGTCAACCTGTTTCGCATCGATGCCGACGCGCGCGAGGCCGAGCCGCAGCGCCTGACCAACTTCAGCGGCCACGACATCCAGCACTTCGATGTTGCCGATGATGGTCGTACCGCGGTGATCCAGGTGTGGGATCAGCTGTACACGCTGGACCTGGAGGCCGACAGCGCCGAGCCCCGGCCGCTCGACCTGCGCGCCGGCGAGGATGGACGCAGCGATCAGGAACTGCTCCGTGTCGACCGCGAGGTCAGCGAGGCGGCACTCAGCCCGGATGGCAAGGTAATGGCCTTCATTGCCCATGGTCGCGTCTATGTGCGCCATGTCGACGAGCACAGCGCCACGCATGCAGTTACGCGGGGAACGCACGCCCGTCATCGCGACCTTGCCTGGTCGCCCGATGGCCTGCGTCTCTACTTCACCAGCGACGCGGATGGCAGTGAATCGATTTATCAGGCCCGGGTGGCACTGACCCGCGCGGAGATCCGCCGGGCCTGGGAACAGGACCGGAGGCCGGCCGATACGAGCGCGACGGACGAATCTGACGCCGACGAATCGATTCCCCCGCGTGACGAGGCACCACGCACCGCGCCCCCGACCGAAGAGGACACCGACCAACCGGCGAGCGCAGAGCCGACCGATCCGTTCGGCCCCATTGATCCGATGCCGCCTGCGGATCCGACCGATCCACCCATGCAACCCGACCCGAGCCAACCGAGCCCACCCGATGAACCCGTGGCTGAACCGGTGAGCGAACCGGAAACCGTCGACGAGGATGAGCTCGACCCCGATGCGGCGGAACCCGCGGCAGCCCCCGAACTGGATCCGGCACGCTGGCATGACGCCGTGCGCTTCAGCGTGCAGCCTGTAGTCGCCACCGAGCACAACGATCGCGAGGCCAGTCCGTCACCGGACGGTGGCGCCATCGCTTTCCGCCGCGGGCGCGGCGATCTGGTGATCCGCGATCTCGCCACGGGCGAGGACCGGCCCCTGGTCGAGGGCTGGGACAGCAATCTGCACTGGCGCTGGTCACCGGACAGCCGGCATATCGCCTATGCCCAGAACAATCTGGACTTCAGTGCCAACATCTTCGTGGTGCCGACCGACGGCTCGGCGGATCCGGTCAACATCACGCGCCACCCGCGCAATGACCTGCAGCCGCGCTGGTCTGCGGATGGCCGCAAGCTCTCGTTCATTTCCAACCGCTCCGGCGAGAGCTACGACCTGTACCGCGTGTATCTGGATCGATCGCTGGAGAACCAGACCGCGCGGGAACGCACCCGCTACTATCGCAACGCGCGTGAAGCGGCCGGCAAGCGCACGCCGCTGGCCCCGCAGATCCCCGAAAACCCGTGGTCGCCTACGTCACCTGCGGAGCAGAAGGCGCGGCAACTCGATCTTGATGAAGCCTGGCGGCGCGTCGAGCGCGTGACCGCCACCCCCGGGCATCAAACGAGCAACGAAATGACGCCGGGCGGTGATCGCTACGTATTCAACGCCCAGGGCGAAGGCCTGATGGTGATGAATTGGGATGGCAGCGAACGCCGCCGACTCGGCAGCGCCGTCAATCTGCAGCATCTCAACCTCGCCGGTGACCGCGCCGTGTACGTCGCCGACGGTCGTGCCGGCATCGTCGAACTCGCCAATGCCAAGCATGAACGCATCGACATCAGCGACCGCATCCGGATCGACCGGCGCGAGCAGTCGCTGCAGAAGTTCCACGAGGCGGCGCGCATCATCGAGGAAAACTTCTATCTGCCGGATCTGAAGGGACTGGACTGGGACGCCATCGTCGCCGACTACGCCGAACTGATCGGACGCGCGCGCACCGCCACCGAATTCAGCGATCTCGCCAACCGGTTCATGGGCGAATTGGCCGCATCGCACATGGGCGTTTCGAGCCCCGGGCAGGCCACGGCCATGCGCGAACCATCGGGGCGGCTCGGCATCGACGTCGAGCATGTGGAGCTCGACAACGGCCGTTACGGTTATCGTGTCCAGCACGTCCTGCCGGAAGGCCCGGCGGATCGCCTGCCCATGCGCCTGCTGCGCGGCGACGTCATCACCGAGATCGATGGCCAGCCATTTGCCGACGGCGACACGCTGCTGCAACGGTTGCGGGGCCGCGTGGATGAAGAGGTCATCGTCGCCTTTGAGCGTCGCGTGGGTGAACGACGACGCGAATTCCAGGCATTGATCACGCCGGTCAACTTCGATGCACTCTCGCGCCTGCGTTACGACGACTTCCGCCGGCAGGCACGGCGCAAGGTCGAGGCGCTCTCCGACGGGCGCCTCGGCTACATCCACATCCAGTCGATGAACCAGGCCTCGCTGGAGCAGTTCCAGGGGGAACTCTACGCGGCCGCCCACGATCGCGACGGGCTGGTGATCGACGTGCGCAACAACGGCGGCGGTCACACCACCGACCGCATCCTGACTTCAATCATGGCCTCCGAGCATGCCTACACGATACCGGCCGGTGCCGACCCGAGTCAGCGGGGCCACTATCCGCAGGACCGTCTCGACGCGCCTCGCTATACCCAGCCGATGAACATGCTGGTCAACGAGAAAAGCCACTCGAATGCGGAAATCCTCGCCCATGCCTTCCGCACACTCGAGCGCGGCAATCTCGTCGGCGCACAGACCTATGGGGGTGTGATTTCCACGGGCAGTCATCGCCTGATCGACGGTACGATCGTACGGCGCCCCTTCCGCGGCTGGTACCTGCCGGACGGTACCGACATGGAACACCATGGGGCGCGTCCGCACCTCCCGGTTGAACAGACGCCGGCCGACGAAGTGGCCGGGCGCGACCGCCAACTGGAACACGCCGTGGAAGATCTGCTGCAGCGCATTGACGATCAGGACTGAGGAGGGCCTGATCCATGCGGATCTTGCCGCGGCACATCAGGTGAAGCCGGTTATATGGCTTCCACTTCCTCACGCTCGATCGGAATGACGGCATCGGTCAGCCAGCAGTCGGCACAATCGTCTGTCGTGTGCCGGCGAAGCTGGAATACATAGACGACCCGCGTGCCCTCCGCCCCGATGATCTCGACCTCCTGATAGGCCTTGTCATCCTCGATCATCAGTTCATCGCGATGCGCCTGTCGATGACCCAGCAGCGGCCTGTACGCGGGATTGCCGACCAGCTCGCGGAAGCGTTCCAGCGGTCCGGTCTGGGTACGGTTGATCGGAGAGGCGAAGGCCCAGGTCTGCTCGATGCCTGCGCCTTCATAAGGCTCGTCCGGCTGCGCAAGTGCGCGCAGCACGACCTGAATGACCTGGTCGGGTTCCCAGTGCGGAGCGGGCTGCAACAGCTCGGCCCGATCTTCGTCGCCGATACCCAGGCGACTGAAGCCGAGAGCGATTGCCATCACCACCACGACCACGGCAAGCGTGCGGCGACTCGGGCGTTTCATCATCACGTGATCGACTCTGGATCAGAGAGTGGGCAGCACAGGGTCAGAGATAACCGGCGGGATAGGCCGCATCCCAGTAGACGGCGTCGGCAAGCATCTCCACCGGCTCACCATGCTCATCCAGCACCTCGACGCTAACGTGGACCCAGCCCTTGCGAAAATCCCGCAGATCCACCGGATGTTCGTGCGGCAGGGTGTCGATCTCGCCGGCACCGATGATCGCATCGGCCCCCTCGCCCGTAATCCGGTAGCGATAGCCCTGACCAGGCGCAACGCCATGAATGCGAAATCGCCACAACCGTGCCGTCGCAATATTGACGAAGTGACCCGCGTCAACGCGCGGACCCTCGGCAACGGTTTCACCCGTTGCCCTCTCTCCTGCCGTATCCGCCGCCATCACCGGATAACCGCCAATGGCCCAAACGAGCACCAATGGCGAAATGACGAACATGGTGCGCGTTGACCGACTCATGCCCGGATCTCCATTCAACCCACAGTCGTCTTCGCAACCGACCGCGGACTGGATGCCGGGGCGTGCCTGTTACAACGCGGACTTCCACTCAGCCGCACAGCGTGCGCAGAACTTCCCTGTCCATACGCCAGTCACGCGATCAGCCGGCCCAGACGCTGCACCAGCCTTCCGCACGCACGAGCACGTCACGGAAGTCGGGATGGTGACATCCGCCCCAACCATCGGCTTCTTCACCGGCCCAGAACGCGCAATTGTCACACCGCGCATCGTCCTGGAACGCCTCATGATCCGAGGCATCGGCGGCGTCATGCACGTAATCGTGCGCGTGACCTTCCTCGGCCTCGGCCTTGGCGAATGCCTGCTTGTGGGCGACCAGCGTCGACAGCGGAATGGCCGCGACTACGGCTGCACTGCCCTTGAGGAACTTGCGGCGACTGTTGTCAGGAGAATCTTTCATGGCTCTCACCTCCGAGTGGTTCATTGCGCATACTGATGAATTCAGCACCTATTGATTCGTTTACGGTCGCATAGGAGATGCCCGACCGAAAAGATTTCGCGCCAGATATTCCCGACGTTCATGCGAATGACTCTCGTTTCCATCAAGCCACGTTCCTGTAGCAACCAGTCGGACAGATCCTTGGAGCCATTGCCAAACAAGCGGGAATGGATGCCGATGTCTGGACAAGCGAACATCAACAGGCGCTTTCCATGCGGTCGAGATCAACAACGGCTGGCCGCTGATGATCTGTCGGCACATCCATCCGACCCGGGAAAATCTCAATGCATCAAGCATTCGTGAACCGTCATGCTTCATGGAGAATGCGGTAGCAGGGCACGTATTCGGCGCCGGCCAGCTTCATGCGCCCCTGGGTGACAAACGAATCGAGCAGCTCGTCCAGCAGCTGCATGATCTCCGGATCACCGTGCACCTCGAAATGTCCCTTCTCCTCGATCATCCGGATACCCTCTTCCTTGACGTTCCCGGCCACAATCCCGGAGAAGGCCCGGCGGAGGTTCGCCGCCAGTTCGTGCGCGGGCTGATCGCGGTGCAGTGCCAGTGACCGCATGTTCTCGTGGGTGGGCGCGAACGGTTGCTGCAGGCCGAGATCGACCTTCAACTTCCAGTTGAAGTAGTACGCATCCTGCTGTTGCCGCCGCCAGTCGCGCACGGCGCCCATGCCCGCCTTCATTTCGCGGGCAACACCGGCGGGATCATCGATCATCACCCGGTAGCGTCGGCACGCCTCGGGGCCGAGCGTACGTGCCACGAAACGATCGATCCGGTCGAAGTACTCGGCACTCGACGCCGGCCCGGTGAACACCAGCGGAAACGGCATGTCGCGGTTGTCGGGATGCAGCAGGATGCCCAGTAGATACAGGATCTCTTCGGTCGTACCGACACCGCCCGGGAAGACGATGATGCCGTGGCCCACGCGGACGAAGGCCTCCAGGCGCTTCTCGATGTCCGGCATGATGACCAGATCATTGACGATCGGATTCGGCGCCTCGGCCGCAATGATGCCGGGCTCGGAGATGCCGACATAACGGCCATTCGTTGTGCGCTGCTTGGCGTGGGCGATGGTCGCCCCCTTCATCGGCCCCTTCATCGCGCCCGGGCCACAGCCCGTGGCGATGTGCAAGCCGCGCAGGCCGAGTTCGTATCCGACCAGTTTGGTGTAGTCGTACTCCGCGTCGGAGATTGCATGACCACCCCAGCACACGATCATGTCCGGCTGATCCAGCGGCTGCAGGACCTGAGCATTGCGCAGAATGTGAAACACGGCGTTGGTGATACCCGCCGAATCATCGAGATCAAAACGCTTGCCACGCTCGATCTCGGTCGACACATAGACAATATCCCGCAGGACGGCGAACAGATGTTCCTTGATGCCGCGGATCATCTCGCCATCAACGAACGCTGCCGCGGGCGCGTTGATCAATTCGATCTTGATGCCGCGCTCGCGCTGCAG
>CAZJGZ010000050.1:0-15012 GCA_964545695.1 uncultured Ectothiorhodospiraceae bacterium
CAACGGCCAGGGCGCGGGCTGTCACCGAACCGTCGCCGAAGTAGGTCGCCACGGCCAGCACCATCAACCCGCCACCCAGCGCACCCGCCTTCGTGGTCGCATGCATGCGGGTCGGCAGATCCGGCATGCGCACGGCACCGAGCGCGGCAACCAGCATGAGCAGCGCGCCGCCGATCAGCAGTACGCTGGTGATGAACTCACTCATCGCGTTTGCCTCCGCGCTCGAGGTAGCGGGCAAAACCTACGGCGGCGAGGAATGCCGTCAAGGCGAGGACGACCGCTACATCGAGGAAATGCGTCTGGTCGGTGAAGATGGTGTGCACGGCGATGAAGCCCACCGTGAGCGACGCCAGCAGCTCCAGCGCGATGACCCGATCCGGCAGCGACGGCCCCTTCGCCAGACGCACGAAGGCGAGTATCAGCGCTACGCTGAGGATGACGAAGGTGATGCGAATGACGATATCCAAGCTCTGCTCCCAAACCCTGTCAGCGCATGATATCCATGACGCGGCGTTCTAGGTCCTTGATCGAATCCTCGAGTTCGTGCTCGCTGTCGATGTACATCGCATGGATGTACAGCACCTTGCGATCGCTCGATACATCCAGACTCAGTGTGCCGGGCGTGACCGAGATCAGGTTCGCCAGGATGGTGATCTCGGCATCGGTGTCGACCGTCAGCGGGATCGCCACCACGCCCGGGCGCATGCGATGCGTGGGGGTGATGACGTCGAACGCGACGCGCATGTTTGCCTTCACCAGGTCGTAGATGAAGAAGCCGATGAAGCCGATGATCTTCGGGACCTTGCGCGAATAGGCATTGCTCAGGCGCATCTGCTTGACCGCCATGAGCAGCACGAAGTAGCCGATCACGTAGCCGACGAGGAAGTTCGACCCGCTGAAATCGCCGGTCAGCGCGACCCATGCCAGCGCCAGTAGCAGATTCCACAGAAAGGCGGTCATGAGCGATCCCCCAGCACGGCCTCGATGTAGATATCGCTATCGAGCATCTGTGTGGCGGCCGCCTCGGCGATTGCGAACAGCGGCTGGACGGCGACCCCCATCAGCACGCCGAGCACGGCCATGATGCCGATCGCGGTATAGACGGGCCACAGCGACCCCTTCACCGGCTGGTGTTCGCGTGTGCTCTCCGGTGCCTCCTTCCAGAATACCTCCGCCCAGATCTTGACCATCGAGTATAGGGTCAGCAGCCCGGTGAGCAGGGCGACCACCACGATCGGCCAGGTTGCGACCTCGACGCCGGCACGAATGACAACGAACTTGGCGATGAATCCGGACAGCGGCGGAATCCCCGCCAGTGACATCGCCGAGATCATGAACAGCAGGCTCAGGCCGGGATGGCTGCGGTAAAAGCCACCGAGGTCCTTGAGCTCGTAGCTGCCGGCCAGGCGATAGGTGACGCCACTGATCAGCAGCAGGTTCGTCTTCACCACCATGTTGTGGACAATGAAGATGATGCCGCCGGCAAGCGCTAGCGGTGTGTAGATCGCAAGCCCCATGATCATGTAGCCGATCTGGCTGACGATATGGAACGAGAGAATGCGCCGGAACTCGAATTGAGCCGCCGCGCCGAGGACGCCGACGAGCATGGTGAAGCCGGCAATCCACATCAGCACGACGTGGTGGGTGAAGCCGACATCGTGATCGAACATCAGGCTGAACAGGCGAAACAGTACGTACACGCCGAGCTTGGTCAGCAGCCCGGCGAACAGGGCCGTCACCGCGACGTGCGGTGTGTGGTACGAGGCCGGCAGCCAGAAGAAGAACGGGAAGGCGGCCGCCTTGATGGCGAAGGCGACCAGGAACAGCATGCCCACGGCTGTGATCAGCCCCTTGTCCTCGACCTGGTGGAACTTGTCGGCCAGGTCGGCCATGTTGAGCGTGCCGAACAGCCCGTAGGTCAGACCCACGGCGGCAAGCAACAGGATCGAGGACAACAGATTGATGGTGACGTACTTGATCGCGCCCTCCATCTGCGCCCGTTCGCCGCCGAGGGTGAGCAGCGCGAAGGAGGCGACCAGCAGCACCTCGATCCATACGTACAGGTTGAAGATGTCCCCCGTGAGGAAGACGCCCGCGACGCCGGCGAGCAGCAGATGGAACAGCGGGTAGTAGCCGAACTTCTCCTCCGGGGCGTCGACCATGCTCAACGAGTAGAGCGCGACCATGAACCCGGTCAGCGACGCGAATACCAGCATGATGGCGGAAAGCAGGTCCGCGACGAGGACGATGCCGTAGGGCGCGCTCCACTCGCCCATGTGCATGACGAGCACGCCTTCACGCCAGACCTCGAGCAGCAGCCAGAGGCAGGCGGCGAAGAGGGCGGCGGCCGCGCCAACGCCGATGATTCGCTGGGCAACCAGCGAGCGCCAGAGCGCGAGCGCCAGCGCGCCCGCGACCATCGGGATGACGACCGGGAGTGCTACGAGCGCTGTCACGTGTCCGTATCCTTCATCTGGTCGAGATCATCGTGGCCGACGACTTCATAGGCGCGGTGGATCAGTACCACGGCGAACGCGAGCACGCCGAAGCTGATCACGATGGCGGTCAGGATCAGCGCCTGAGGCAGCGGATCCGCCACGGCGCCGACCGGCTGCTCGAGGCCCTCGGGTATCAGCGGCGGCGCGCCCCGCGTGAAGCCGGAGACGGTAAAGATCAGCAGATTGGCGGCGTTGCTGAGCAGGATGAGCCCGATCACCAGTTTGACCAGGCTGCGGCGCAGGATCAGATAGATCGCTGCCGTGAACAGCACGCCGACGACAATCGCGAGAACCGGTTCCATGTCAGCCCTCCTCGGCCTCGGCCAGCGCCAGCACGATGGTCACGACGGTGCCGATGACCACGAGATAGACGCCGATGTCGAAGATCAGCGGCGTATTCAGGCTGATGGGCCCGAGACGGACATCCCACCACACCGCGGCCAGGTAGGCCTCACCCCGGAGCATCGCGGGGATGCCGGCGAGCGAGCCGAGGAGCAGGCCCACTCCCATCATCGAGCGCGGGTCTACCGCCAGGAGTCGGCGTGAGGTGGCCGCATCATAGGCGAACACGTAGAGCGCGAACGCGCTCGCGGCCACGAGTCCGGCGATGAACCCGCCACCGGGCAGGTCATGGCCGCGCAGCAGCAGGAAAATCGACAGCAGCAGCAGCAGGGGCAGCAATGCCCGCGCGGCCGTTTGCAGAATCAGTGAGCCGCCCATCAGTGACGATCCTCCGCACGCAGCTTGACCATCGCGTAGACGCCGATCGCGGCCAGGGCGAGGACGTAGATCTCACCCAGCGTATCGAGGGCGCGGAAATCGACCAGGATGACGTTGACGATATTGTGTCCGAAACCGCCCGGGACCGACTGCTCGACGAAGAATTGCGAAATCGGATCGAAGTACTGCACATCGATCGCGAACAGCACCAGGATGGTGAAGGTCAGGCCGACGAGGCCGCTGACGATGAGGTCGCGGACGCGGTCGCGCTGCGTCGAAAGATCGACGAAATCGGGCAACCGGAACAGCACCAGCACCAGCAGGATCACCGTCAGTGTCTCGATCAGTACCTGGGTGATGCCGAGATCGGGGGCGCTGAACAGCACGTACACGAGAGCCACGCTGAAGCCGACGATGCCGAGCGAGGCCACTGCACCCAGGCGCGAGCGGGTGGCCGAGACAAAGACCACCGCAGCAATCAGCAGGGCGGCAATCAGCAATTCGTGCGGCAGGCCGTCGACGGCGGTCAGCGGCGGTACGAGGCCGTAGCGCACGAACAGTGTGTACAGCACCAGCGCCACCGTAGTGAGCAGGATGGTGTACAGATAGTTGCGCATGTAGCCGTTCTGCAGCACGCGCGTCTGCCAGTTGGCAATCAGCTCGAGGCCGCGCATGGCGTGCTCGTAGCCGCGCTCCATGCCATAGCGGTCGATCTGGGTCTTGTCCGTGAGCCAGGTCCGCACGCGATCCCATTGCCAGAAGATGGTGGCACCGACGGCGAGGCTGATTAGGCTCATGATCAGTGGCAGATTGATGCCGTGCCAGAGCGACAGGTAGAAGTCGACCTCGGCACCGTAGACTGCGCTCACACCGGCCTGCACAAACAGCGAATCGGCGACGACCGGGAACAGGCCGAAGAGGAAGCCGAGCGAGCCCAGCACGATCGGGCCGACCAGCATCGACCAGGGCGCTTCATGCGGTTGCTTCGGGGTCTCCTTGCGCGCGCCGTGGAACGGGCGGATGGCGACGATGCCGGCGATGGCCACCACGAGCATCGCCGAGGCGACCGCGAACAGGGTGATGATCGGAGCCAGCCAGCCGGCCTCAAGCACGGCCTCGAACATCAGCTCCTTGGCGATGAAGCCGAACAGCGGCGGGATGCCGGCCAACGACAGGGCGGCCAGCGACGCGAACACCATGGTGATCGGCATGGCGCGGGCCAGTCCGCCCATCTTGGTGATGTCCTTGGTGCCGGTCTCGTGGTCGAGAGCGCCGGCAACCAGGAACAGCGCGCCCTTGTACAGGGAGTGCGCCAGCAGGAAGGCGATCATGGCGATAATGGCGCCTTCCGTGCCGATGCCGATGAGCATGGTCAGCGTACCCAGCGCCATCACCGTCGAATAGGCGAGCACGCGCTTGATCTCGGTGCTGCGCACGGCCATGACCGTGCCGGTGAACATGGTCACAGCGCCGAACAGCCCGAGGATGATCAGCCAGGCCGAGGTATCACCCAGCGTGGGATGCAGGCGCGCAAGCAGGTAGACGCCGGCCTTGACCATGGTCGCGGAGTGCAGGTAGGCGCTGACCGGGGTCGGTGCGGCCATGGCGTTGGGCAGCCAGAAGTGGAACGGCACCTGCGCCGACTTGGTGAAGCAGCCCAGCAGGACCAGCAGCAGGATACCGCCATAGGCCGAATGTTCGCCCAGCGATTCGCCGGCCAGTATCTCCGAGAACTCGTAACTGCCGGCGACCGTGGCCAGCAGGATCAGGCCACCAAGCAGGGCGAGGCCGCCGGCGACCGTGACCATCAGTCCCTGCAGGGCGCACTTGCGGGATTTCTGCTCCTCGTGGTGGTAACCGATCAGCATGTACGAGGTGATGCTGGTCAGTTCCCAGAACACGAACATGGCGATGATGTTGTCGGCGAGTACGAGGCCGAGCATCGATGCCATGAACGCCAGGATGAAGATGTAGAAGCGCGGCAGGTCGCGATGCCCCGCGAGGTAGCCGCCGGCGTAGATCACCACGAAGGTGCCGATCAGGCTGATCAGCAATGCGAACAGCAGGCTCAGGCCGTCGACCAGGAACGACATCTGGATGTCGAGGCCGGGGATCCAGGGGTAGGCGATGACCGCGGTCTCGCCCGCCGCGATCTGCGGGATCCAGGTGGCGAAGTAGACCGTCAGGGCGGCCGGGAGCAGCCCCAGCGCCCAGCCTGCACGTGCGCCGGCCACGCGGAACACGAGTGGCGCGAGCACGGCAACAATGAACCCCGAGAGGACGGCTAGCAGCATCGTTTGATCAATCCCGGCAATGTGTGCGCGTGCGCACCGGACTGCTTCTCAGATCCTGGCAAGGGCGCTCGGTCGGCCCTGCACTGCGCGATCGTTATGTTTGTAATGGGTTCGCGGCCATGGTCGCCTGCACCCTTGTCCGACCGTCACCCTTGGCGCAATGGCTGGCAACGTACCAGCAACAGTGTTCACGGGCAACGGATGGGGGCGGTTGTCGGCTACAATCGGCCTCCGCATCGTGATGAGGAGCAATCGTGAGCAACGCTGTGATCGGGTTCGACGACTTTCAGCGGGTGGAGATGGCAACCGGTACCATCATTGACGCCTACACCAACAGTGGTGCGCGCAAGCCGTCCTATGTGCTGCGCATCGATTTCGGGCCGCACTATGGTGAGCGCACCAGTTCGGCGCAGCTGACCGAGAACTACGCAGCGGCGGATCTGGTCGGCAAGCAGATCGTGGCGGTGATGAATTTCCCGCCGCGGCGGATCGCCGGCGTGAAGTCCGAGGTCCTGGTCCTCGGGGCGGAGTCGCCCGAGCACGGCGTGGTCCTGCTGGAGCCGACATTCCCGGTCGGCAACGGCACCGGTATCGGCTGAGCGGCGGAGGCGCCGGCTCAGACCTACTGTCCGACGAGCAGTTTCTCCAGCAGTGCCTTCTGCACGTGCAACCGATTCTCGGCCTCGCGCCAGACGACACTCTGTGGACCGTCGATGACCTCGGCTGCGACCTCCTCGCCGCGATGGGCCGGCAGGCAGTGCATGAAGACCGCGTCGTCGGCGGCACGCGCCATGACGGCGGGCGTGACCTGGAAGCCGCTGAAAGCCGCCATGCGTGCCTGCTGTTCTGTTTCCTGGCCCATGCTGGCCCAGACATCGGTCGTGACGATGGCGGCACCTTCCGCCGCCGCGGCCGGATCGTCCAGGAGTTCAACCGCACCGCCGGCGGCCGCCAGCAGCGCGGCATCCGGGCGGTAGTCCGGAGGCGTGGCAATGTGCAGGCGGAAACCGAGCAGTGCCGCGGCTTCCATCCAGGTGTTGCACATGTTGTTGCCGTCACCGATCCAGGCGACGGTCCGGCCGGCGATGTCGCCCACGGTTTCCGTGCAGGTCTGCAGATCCGCCAGTACCTGACAGGGATGACTGATATCGGTCAGGGCGTTGATCACCGGGATTTGCGACACCGTGGCGAATTCCTCCACGGTTGCATGCTCGTTCGCGCGGATCATCACGGCATCGGCCATGCTGCTGATCACGCGTGCCGTGTCGGCGATCGGCTCGCCGCGACCGAGCTGGGTGTCGCGCGGCGACAGGAAGATGGCGTGGCCGCCCAATTGCGCCATCCCCGCTTCGAAGGAGAGCCGCGTGCGGGTTGACGCCTTCTCGAAGACCATCGCCAGTACGCGCCCGGGCAGCGGCGCATGGCGCTCGCCTGCGCGGTGCATCTGCCCGAGCGTGGCGCCGCGCGCCAGCAGCGCGCGAATCTCGTCAGCAGTCAGGTCGCTCAGGGTCAGGAGATGGCGGTTGCTCACGAGGCTTGCTCCTGCTCGGCAAGGAACTGGCGCACCAGGCCGGAAATGGTGTCGACGATGCGGTCGGCCTGCTCGTCGGTCAGCACGAAGGGGGGCAGCAGGCGGATGGTGCGGCCGGCGGTGACGTTGATCAGCACGCCGGCATCAAGCGCCCGCTGCACCAGCTCGCCACAGTCGTGCGTCAGCTCGATACCGATCATCAGCCCGCGACCGCGGATGTCGCGTACCCCCGCGGTCGTGCCGATCTGCCCACAGAAACCGGCCAGCATGCGCTCGCCGAGCTCACCGGCACGCGCCACCAGCTGCTCGTCCTCGATCGTGTCGAGCACGGCCATGCCGGCCGCGGTTGCCAGCGGATTGCCACCAAAGGTCGTGCCGTGGCTGCCGGGGACCAGTACCCGCGCCGCGTCGCCACGCGCAATGCAGGCACCGATCGGCACGCCGTTGGCGAGGGCCTTGGCCACGGTGGTGACGTCGGCGGTCACGCCCTCGTGCTGCTGGGCGAACCACTGGCCGGTACGGCCAATGCCGGTCTGGATCTCGTCGCACATGAGCAGCCAACCGTGCTGGTCGCACAGCTCGCGCAGGCGCTTGAGGTAGCCGGGTTTGGGCACCCGGATACCGCCTTCGCCCTGGATCGGTTCGACGAGCATGGCGACGATGCCGGGTCGGTTCACCGCCGCACGCTCCACCGCCTCCGGGTCATCGAAGGGGACGCGCACGAAGCCCTGTACCAGCGGTTCGAAGCCGGCCTGGACCTTGCGGCTGCCCGAGGCGGACAGCGTCGCCAGTGTGCGGCCGTGGAATGCGCCATCGCAGACGAGGATGCCGGGGTTGTCGATGCCCCGCTCGTGACCGATTCGGCGAGCAATCTTCAGCGCCGTTTCGTTGGCTTCGGCACCCGAGTTGCAGAAGAACACCCGCTCGCCACCGGCGATCTTCGCCAGCCGCGCACCCAGCGCTTCCTGAGCCGGTATGTGGTAGTTGTTGGAGATGTGCACGAGTTCGCCCGCCTGTCGGCTGACGGCTGCCGCCACCGCCGGATGGGCATGACCAAGCGCACATACGGCGATGCCGCCGAGCGCATCGAGGTATTCCCGGCCCTGGTCGTCCCAGACGCGCGCGCCGTCGCCGCGCACCATGGTGGCGGGCAGGCGCTTGTACGTCTCCATGAGGGCGTCGTCGGACATTGGTGGTGCACTCCGTGGGTGTCGGGTGGGCCGGCCGAGCGCGCTCGTTTGGACCCGGACCGCAAACGCAAACGGCCGCCAGCGGCGGCCATGCACAACAGAGCAGTATAAGAGCACGGCGCCTGAATGCAAGGCGCCACGCGTAGTCAGCACGCGGCAAAAAATGCTAACGTCATGCATTGTTTATCGTGAGTCGTCGACCCGCTGGCGGGTCGGTATTCCGCACAGCCGCGACCGCCGATCGACGACCGCTTTCTTGCCACCAGCCTTGCAACATTTCGGGGTAGCCCATGGACGTCCAGGAACGCATCCGCGAACACATCGCCTCCCAGCCCGTCGTGATCTTCATGAAGGGGACGCCGCAGCAGCCGATGTGCGGCTTCTCGGCCCGCACCGCCGACGCCCTCAAGCAATGTGAACAGGCGTTCGGGTGGGTGAACGTGCTCGCCGACCCGGAGATCCGTCAGGGCCTGCCGGCGTACTCGGACTGGCCGACGTTCCCGCAGGTCTTCATCGACGGTGAACTCGTCGGTGGCTGCGACATCGTGATGCAGTTGCATGAGCAGGGCGAGCTGGCCACCCTCGTGCAGCAGTCGGGCAGCAAGGCGAACGCCTGACGGTGGAAGTGGGCCTCAGTCGGCCGCGTTGCGGTCGGCGAGGTCGCGCTCGGCCCGGGAGATGAGGTCCGCGGGTGACAGTGCACTGCCCGGACCCTCCCACACGGTGAAGCCGGTGCGAATACGGATGTCGATCGGGCCCCGCGATCCCTGCACGGGGCGCCCGGTTACCTCGCGCTCCAGGCGTCCGAAGACCGATTCGCGCATGCCCTCCGGTTCAACGGCCGACATGACCACGCCGAAGCGGTTGGTGTGCAGCCGGCACACGCAATCGGTGGGGCGTACCGAGCGCAGCATGCGCCGGCCGGTGCGCACGAGGACCAGCGGATCCGCCCAGTCGTCATTGCCTTCAGTGAAGATTTCCACGAAGCCGCAGGACACCACGCCACCCCGCATCGAGGTTTCCATCAGGTGCGTGGTGAGCTGGGCCTCGAAGTAGTCCTGATTGCCGAGCCCGGTCTCCGGGTCGGTCGACCAGCTCGGATTGCGCGCCTTGTTATCGCGCGCGAGTGTCTGGCTCGTCTCCAGCAGCATGTTCTGCGTGTTGGCTTGATTGCCGGCGGCGAATACCCGGGCAACCAGTTCGCGGGCATCGAAGGGCTTGCGCAGGAAGTCGTCGACACCGTGGCGGAAGGCTTCCACCAGGGCCTCCATGCCCTCGCGCGACGTGGTCAGGATAATGCCTGTGTAGCGCGACTGGTCTTCATCGAGGGCGCGGATGTTCTCGGTCAGTTCCAGGCCGTCCATCTCCGGCATCATCCAGTCCGATAACACGACGTCGGCTGGACGCTCGGCCAGCATATCGAGTGCCTGGCGTGCGGATTCGGCAATGCGGACGTCGCGATAGCCGGCCGGCACCAGTGCGCGCTGGAAGAACGCACGACTGGTGCGGGCATCGTCGACGATGACGACGGCCATGTTCTCGTGCAGCAATACCTGGTCGCGACGGTTCATGACAGCCAGTCTCGCCTGTTGTCACCGGGGCGGCAAGTCGGGCCTGTTTCCGCGCCGTCGGCTGGTGTTGCGGCGCGGCCGGGAGTCGTGGGTGTGCCCGCCGCCGTCGCCGTGATCGAGTGGACACCTGCCCGCCACGGTTCAGTGTGCATTCAGGCTTTCCCAGCGATTGACGATGCGGCAGAAGAGCTCGGCCGTCATCCGCGTGTCGTAGACCGCCGAGTGCGCCTCGCTCTGTTCCCACTTCAGCCCGGCCTCAGCCGCCGCGCGGGCGAGCACGGTCTGGCCATAGGCCAGCGCACTCAGGCTCACCGTGTCGAGAAAGGAAAAGGGGTGGAATGGATTGCGCCGGATCCCGGCCCGCTCGACGGCGGCGTTGAGAAAATTGAGGTCGAAGGCGGCGTTGTGGCCGACGAGGATGGCGCGGTTGCAGCCGGCCTCCTTGACCGCGCGGCGCACGGGCTGGAAGACGAAGGCCAGCGCGTCATGCTCGTTGCGCGCCGCACGCAACGGATGCCAGGGGTCGATGCCGGTGATCTCCAGCGACTTCGGCTCCAGGTTCGCGCCTTCGAACGGTATGACATGGGTGCTTGTGACTTCGTCGGGCGTAAGCCAACCGTCGGCGTCGGTCAGCAGTGGCTGCACCGCGATCTCGAGCAGGGCATCGGTGGCGGCGTTGAAACCGCCGGTTTCGACGTCGACCACAACGGGGAGAAAGCCGCGAAAGCGCGAGGCCATCGGTGTATAGCGACCGGGTTGGTACATGTTCATTCCGTTGGCGGGCTTGTCCGGCAGGGCCGTGATGCTACACATCCCGACCGTCCCTGTGGAGTCTGTTGCCCGCAAGATTGCCGAATCATCGGCAAACCGGTTGATGCGGGATCACGGTTGCGGCCTTACACTGTCGGCCGCCGTCCACCCGCCGGGATACCTGCTCTTGAAGCGTCTGCTGCATCTGTTCGTCGATATCCTTCTGCTGCGAGCCGGGCCGCAGGATGTGCCGGCATCGCCCGCACTGCTGATGCTGGCAATGCTGGCCTCCGTGGCCACTTCGCTGTTACTTACCCTCGAGTCATTCAGTGGTGGCGACGCCGCCCTGCGGGTGACGGTCGAGCTTGGCCTGTCCGCGCTGCTGCTCGTCGCCTTGCTGGCGTTCCATGGTCATCGTGCACGCTTCGTGCAGAGCTTTACCGCGATCTGCGGCACCGGCGCCATCCTCGCGCTGGTGGCGTGGCCGCTGTTCGGAATCGTGCTGGCGCGGCCGACTGAGGACAGCCTGGCCGTGCTCGCGTTGCTCCTGCTGTGGCTGCTGTTCGGCTGGAGCATTGTGGTGGTCGGACACATTCTGCGCCATGCGCTGGAGATCGGCTGGTTTCGGGGCCTGCTGCTGGCGCTGGCCTACGCACTGCTCATCGCCGGGCTCGGTGAATGGGCACTGCCTTCGCCGGAGGCACGCTGATGCATATCCATGTGCTCGGCATCTGCGGGACCTTCATGGGCGGACTGGCCCAGCTCGCCGTCGCCGCCGGCCATCGCGTCACCGGGGCGGACGCGGGCGTCTATCCGCCCATGAGTGATCAGCTGGCGGCCGCCGGTATCGACCTCGTCGAAGGCTGGGATCCCGGACAGCTCGAACCGGCGCCGGATCTGGTGGTCATCGGCAATGCGCTGACGCGCGGCAACCCGGTCGTGGAGGCCGTGCTCGACCGGGATCTGCCCTATACCTCGGGCCCGGCCTGGCTCAGCGAGCACGTCCTGCGGGGACGTCACGTGCTGGCCGTGGCCGGAACCCACGGCAAGACCACCACGGCCAGCATGCTCGCCCACATCCTCGCGGTGGCCGGGCGCGAGCCCGGGTTCCTGATCGGCGGGGTCCCGCACGACTTCGGCGTATCGGCGCGCCTGGGCATGGGCGAGTGTTTCGTCATCGAGGCCGACGAATACGATACCGCCCTCTTCGACAAGCGCTCGAAGTTCATCCACTACCGCCCCCGGACGCTGGTGCTGAATAATCTCGAGTTCGATCATGCAGATATCTTCCCCGATCTGACATCGATACAGCGTCAGTTTCATCATCTGGTCCGTATCGTGCCGGGTGCGGGGCGGCTCGTCGTCAACGCGGCCGAACCGGCACTTGCGGAGGTACTGGCCCAGGGCTGCTGGACGCCGGTCGAGCGTTTTCTGGGGCCGCGGGCGGCGGCGCACGAGGATGGTACGCAGTCCGGTGTCGACTGGTGGTCCGATGCGGCGGCGGACGGCCGCCGCTTTTGCCTGCATGGGCCCGAGCGCATCGCGGTCGATGTCGTCTGGGAGCAGCTGGGTGCGCACAATGTGGCCAACGCCACTGCGGCGATTGCGGCGGCCCGGCATGTGGGGGTAGCCGTGGACACGGCTGCGGCCGCGCTGGGTACCTTCGGCGGGGTCCGGCGCCGACTGGATGAGCGCGCCCGCATTGGTGATATCGTGGTTTATGATGATTTCGCCCATCATCCCACGGCGATCGCGACGACACTTCAGGGCCTGCGCGCACGTGTCGGCGATGGTCGCATCGTCGCCGCGCTCGACCTGGCTTCCAACTCCATGCGGGCCGGCGTGCATCGCGCCGGGCTCGCGCAGGCGTTGGCCGAGGCCGATGAAATCTATCTTTGTGCGACCGGCGAACTCGAATGGGACCCAATGGAAGTGGCCAACAATCCTGCGCTGGAGAATGTATCCGTGCTGCGCCAGACCGATGCCCTGACCGCCGCCCTGGTCGCCACCGCCCGCGCCGGCGATCATATCCTGCTGATGAGCAACGGCGGCTTCGGCGGCGTACCCGCGGAACTGCCGCGCCGCCTGGCCGCAGCGAGCGAGGGAGTCCGCGATGAGTGAGCCGCGCCGCATCGCCCTGGCCATGACCGGCGCCTCGGGCGCGCAGTATGGCCTGCGCCTGCTGGAATGCCTGCTGCACGCCGGCTGTCACGTCTATCTGCTGGTATCGCGGCCCGGTCAGGTCGTGATCGGCATGGATACGGACCTGAAGCTGCCCGGACGGCCGGCCGACATGCAGCGCTTCTTCGGCGAGCACTTCGGCCCGGTCCCGGGCACGCTCGAAGTCCTCGGCATGGATCAGTGGACGGCGCCCGTGGCTTCGGGCTCGGGTGCACCGGAGGCGATGGTGATCTGCCCCTGCACGACCGGCACGCTGGCCGCAGTCGCAGGCGGTCATTGCACCAGCCTGCTCGAGCGCGCCGCCGATGTGGTGTTGAAGGAGCGCCGCCGGCTGGTGATCATGCCGCGCGAGATGCCGCTGTCCGAAATCCACCTCGAGAACATGCTGCGGCTCGCCCGCATGGGGGCGATCGTGATGCCGCCGAATCCCGGCTTCTACAATCATCCGCGGACCGTGGAAGATCTCGTCGATTTTGTCGTCGCACGCGTGCTGGATCAGCTCGACGTGCCGCAGAACCTCGCGCCGCGCTGGGGACTGGACGAGGACAGCCCGGCATGAGCGATGACCGCCCCAACGGCACCCGCGCGCTGCCCCTTTTCCTGCTCTCCAGCGTGGTGTTGCCGGGCGGCCTGTTCGCCCTGCGCGTTTTCGAGCCCCGCTATCTCGACATGATCAGCGACTGCATGAAGCGGGATGAAGGTTTCGGCATCTGTTTGATTCGCAGCGGCGAAGAATCGGGCTCGCCGGCGATGCCCTATGGCACCGGCACGCAGGTACGCATTGTCGACTGGGATCGGCAACCGGATGGCCTGCTCGGCATTACCGTGCTGGGGGAGGAAAAGTTCCGCATCCACGAGCTCAAGGTCGAGGATGATGGTCTGGTCGTTGGCGAGGTCGAGCCGCTGCCACCCGAGCCGGCAGAACCCGTGGCGCCGGAGTTCGACCGCCTGCGCGAAGTGCTGCGCATGATCCTCGATCAGCTTGAACCGACCATCCATTACGCCGAACCGCAATGGGACGACGCCCGCTGGGTCGGCGGCCGCTTGACCGAGTTGCTGCCGCTCACACCGCGCGTGCGCCAGTTTCTGCTCGAGCTGGATAATCCCACCGCACGGCTGGTGGAGCTGAATCAGGCGCTGAAGTAGGGCGGCTCCGGCCTCGTGGCAGCAGCCGGGGTTTCGCCTGCGTCCACGTCGCCCTTGAAATCCTGTCGCCGGGCCCAGAACTTCAGAGCCACGCGACATTTGCCCACCCCCGGAGGAAGCATGGCCACCATCCAGATCACCCGCGACAACATCGACAGCACCATCCGCGACAACGACATGGTCGTGCTCGATTTCTGGGCCGAGTGGTGCGGCCCCTGCAAGTCCTTCTCGCCCGTGTTCGAGGCCGCCGCCGAGCGTCACGACGACATCGTCTTCGGCCAGGTCGACATCGAGCAGCAGGAGGAGGTTGCGCAGATGTTCGGCATCCGCTCGATTCCGACGCTGGCCATCTTCCGCGAGCAGCAGCTCATCATGATGGAAGCCGGCGCCATGCCGGAGGCCACGCTGGAACAGGCCCTGGATACCGTCCGCGGCCTCGACATGGACGAAGTCCGCGCCGACCTCGCCAAGCGCGCCCAGGCGGCGAAGGAACAGGATTCGGCCTGAGGGTTGTTATCTCTCGCTAAGGCGCGAAGCACGCGAAGAGAGACATTGATTTCCTTGGCGTTCTTGGCGGCCTGGCGTGATTCAAGGTGCGGCACGGTATCGATGACGCGCCGAACCTGAATCTCGCAGAGGCGCAGAGCCCGCAGAGGGAAATTTTCTCCGCGAGCTCTGCGTCTCTGCGAGAGATATTTACGGGTATCGGTCCATCCTGCGCGGCATTACCTCACGCCAAGCCCGCGAAGCTCGCCAGGGAAAAATCATTTTCTTCGCGTGCCTCGCGCCTTCGCGAGATGTAAGTGCGGCAGGTTATCGATGGCGCGCCGAACCCGAATCTCGCGGAGACTCCGAGCCCGCAGAGGGAAATTTTCTCCGCGAGCTCTGCGTCTCTGCGAGAGATATTTACGGGTATCGGTCCATCCTGCGCGGCATTACCTCACGCCAAGCCCGCGAAGCTCGCCAGGGGAAAATCATTTTCTTCGCGTGCCTCGCGCCTTCGCGAGATGTTGAGTGCGGCGGGTTATCGATGGCGCGCCGAACCCGAATCTCGCGGAGACGCGGAGCCCGCAGAGGGAAAAATCTTCTCCGCGAGCTCTGCGTCTCTGCGAGAGATATTGACCGGTATCG
>CAZJGZ010000051.1:0-6094 GCA_964545695.1 uncultured Ectothiorhodospiraceae bacterium
CTTCGACATCCGCGCCTCATCGTTGCCGGAGCGGTACCGGGAGCGCTTGCTGGCCGTGAGCGACCACCGGATCACGAAGGATGGTGTGGTCGTGATCAAGGCGCAGGAATCGCGCAGCCGCGAGCTGAACGAGGAAGCGGCCCGCGAGCGTCTGCGCGAACTGGTCCATGCGGTGACCGTGACCCCGAAACGACGCAAGCCCACCCGGCCGTCACGCAATGCCCGCCGGCGACGCACGGACGAGAAGAAGCAACGCGGCAGAACCAAGGCGTTGCGGAAACCGCCCGAGTAGTCCGAACGGAGGCCGGGACGCTTGTGACCATGGCCGGAAGAATGACCGAGCCTGTTGCCCTGCATGGTGCGCCGGGGCCACTGGCACTCGATGAATTTCCCTGTAAAGCCTCGCGATCGAATACCATGACCGGCAGGTTGCGCCCCCATGAGATGGATGTGCGCCGCCGCGATGTGAGCGGTTGATTCCATGAATACGGTGGGCCCGTGTTCGGCCCGGAGCCATCGATGACGGAAATCTGGCACGAGTGGCGGGAAGCCCTGCGCGAAGTCGCGCTGCTGGATGTGCTGCCGCAGGCCGGGATCCTCCTGTTGGCTGTGGCCATCGCGCTGTATGTGCACCACCTCATCGGCCGTGCCACTGCGGGCGACGCCGAGGGCGCCCGGCGCCTGGCGGAGCGCGCCCTGCAGCGCATTGCCTTCCCCATTGCCATGCTGCTGGTGGTCCTGGTCGGGCGCGAGGCACTCGCGGCCCTGGACCAGGTGTACTGGGCCGTGAACGTAGCCGTGCCCCTGCTGATCGCCTTTGCGGTAGTGCGCATCCTCGTTTACTTGCTGCGCAAGGGGCTGCAGAGCGGTCCGCTGGTGAAGTCATCGGAAACCATCATCAGCACCACGATCTGGCTGGTGGTGGCCCTACACCTGCTGGGCTGGTTGCCGGGGCTGCTCGCGGCCATGGATCAGCTGGCCGTCGATTTCGGCACCGTGCGTATTTCGCTGTTGGCCGTCCTCAAGCTCTTTCTGCTGCTGGGCGTGTTGATCCTGCTGGCGGTCTGGCTTTCCGGCGCCATCGATCGAAAGCTGGCGCAATTCCCCTATGTCAGCGCCGGCGTGGCCGCAGGGTTCTCCAAGGTCAGCAAGTTCGTGCTGATCACCATCGCCTTCCTGGTGGTGCTCAATCTGGTCGGCATCGACCTCACGGCCATCACTGTCTTCGGCGGTGCGCTGGGCGTGGGCCTCGGCTTCGGTCTGCAGCGCATCGCGAGCAATTTCATCAGCGGCTTCATCCTGGTCTTTGATCGGTCGATCCGTCTTGGTGACGTCATCAGTGTCGGCACCAAGTACGGCTGGGTCGAGGCACTGCACGCCCGCTACGTGGTGGTGCGCGATCGGGATGGCGTGGACACACTGATCCCCAATGAGAGCCTCATCACGACCGAGGTGATCAACTGGACGTATTCGGACCCGAACGTGCGCGTGAAGATCCCGGTCTCCGTCAGCTACGGCGATGATGTGGAACGCGCCATGGCCATCATGCTGGAGATTGCCCGGGAACACCCGCGGGTGCTCGACGACCCGGCGCCATCATGCCGGTTGATCGATTTCGGGGACCACGGCATCCATCTCGAAGCCCGGGTCTGGGTGTCCGACCCCGAGGCGGGTTTCGGCGGCGTACGCTCCGACATCAACCTGGAGATCTGGCGGCGTTTCAAGCACGAGGGCATCACCATTCCCTTTCCGCAACAGGATGTGTACCTCAAGGAGATACCTGCGAGGGACTCGTGAGCTTGCGGGTGCAAAGGACAAGGAAGTCGGAGCCAACCCACGTGGGCTGAAACTTCGCGGAATGATCTGGCGCTCATCCGGCCGCGAGCCAGTGGCGAAATCGTTACTCCACCAGCACATCGCGAGATCGAAACATGTCGGAACCCATCGAGTCGGTCTGGGACTACCCTCGCCCGCCGCGGATCGAGCGCAACACCCGGTCGCTGGAAGTCGTGCATGAAGGCCGCACCATCGCGGCAACCCGCGGCGGCGTGCGTTTGCTCGAGACCAGCCATCCACCCTGCTTCTACTTCCCGCCGGACGACGTGGACTGGTCGCAGTTGGTCGAGTCCGCCACAACCACGTTCTGTGAGTTCAAGGGCGTGGCACGTTACTGGTCGCTGAAGACAGACGATGGACGCATGGCCGACGTTGCCTGGTCCTACCCGGATCCATCGGCTGATCAGGCGGAATTGGCCGGTCTGGTGTCGTTCTACGCAGGCCGTGTGGATGCCTGCCATGTGGACGGCGAGCAGGTCCAGGCACAGCGCGGGACCTACTATGGCGGCTGGATCACCGCGAACATACGCGGACCGTTCAAGGGTGGCCCCGGAACATTCGGCTGGTAGCGGTCGCGCAAGGTATCCATGCCCAGTGCCATGACGACGCCAACATCGCCGGGCACAAACTCCTGGGCCGTGGTAACCGGTGCGGGCTCCGGCATCGGTGCCGCGCTGCTTGACGTGGAAGACCATGCCTTCGATGGCCAGGTCCTGAGCACGCAGAACTGGGAGGTGTAACCAAGGGCCTACGCTCGCGGGACGCCACCAAAGCGCCATCGGCTACACTCGGGCCCACGATCCATGCGCTGCCAGGACTGATCTTGCACACCACCGCCGCCTTCACGTCGCCAGCGCCCTACCTGGGGGCCGATCTCACCGACCGCCATTCCCGTGGACGGCGGCCGATCGACGTGTGTGGCCTGTGGCCGCAGCCGGATGGCCGTCTGCTGGCGCGCTTCTGGCAATGGACCTGGCCCGAGCCGGAACAGGCACTGCAGGCAGACGCCATCGCCGCCGAAATCCGCTCGTCGCGCTCGGCGATGCTCGACGCGCCGCAGGCACTGGCCCGCCCCGGCCATCATCTGCGCGCAGCCGAACGTGAGTGCCGCACGGCGGGCAAGACGCCGGATGAACTGTCCCGGGTCACCGGACCCTATGCGGGCTTTGTGCGCTCGTCGGTGGAACTGTTCGCCGCGCTGCACGCCAGCGGGGTGGTGATCAGTCCGCCCGCTGGCGTCGGCGGCGCCTGCGAATACTATCCCGCCGATGCGTGGCTGCGCCTGACCGGTGCCAGACTCCCCGGCAAGCGCACCAGGGCTGGACGCCAGGTGCGCCGCGAATTGCTGTTGATACTCGGCGTCGCGGACCTCCCGCCGCTGCCGAATCACGACGAGAACGACGCGTGCCTGGGCGCCGTCCTCGCGGCTGCCGCTGATAGCCACATACCGGGACTGCGCGTTGCACTTGCGGGCGAGCCGCTCGCACTCGATGATGACGGGTATCTGCGTGAAGGGCCGATCGCTGTACCCGTCGCCGACGCGGCCCTCACGGACCGGCTCGGCACGGTCGAGTTCCGGCGCTGAATCACATGAGAATCACATGACCAGGGGCGCCGGAGCCGGGGAAACGCTCGCCGCCACCGGCACCACCGACAAGGGAATCACGATGACCACCAGAACCTCCTGGACGATGGGTTGCGTACTGGCCATTGCCTCGGCGATGGCCCCGACGATCGCCATGGCGAGCCCGGTGGAACAGGGCAACATGTATGTCGGGTTCCAGTTCAGCCAGCTGACGCTCGATCTGGATGACCTGTCGGACGATGCCGAGGGGAGCGCTGCGATCGGGCGCTTCGGATTCTTCGTCGCGGATCGAGTGGCCATCGAGGGCCGCCTCGGCATCGGCCTGTCCGATGACTCCGTGGAATTCGACGATGACGGCTTCATGGTCGATGTCGACGTCGATCTCGACCGTCTGCAGGGCCTGTACGCGGTCGGCTATCTGCCGTTGCGGCAACAGGCGTCGCTATACGGATTGCTCGGCTATACCGATGCCAGGGCGACGATCACTGGCAGTGGCGTGTCCGACTCTGAGGCCGACAGCGGCCTGAGCTACGGCGTGGGCGCGGAGTTCCATCCATCCGACCGGTTTGCACTGAATCTCGAATATACGCAGTACCTGGATGAAAGCGACTACGAGTTGTCGGCCATCAGTGCCGGGATGAGGTTCAACTTCTAGACCCGCCTTGAACAGGGGCCATCCCGGCCTTGTTCAGACACGCGCCATGAACATGGGGTTCCCGTGCACCTGCGTATCAACGATGCGTACATCGTTGATACGCAGGTTGCCATTCACTGCGCGCAGTAGCCGCCATCAACCAGGTAGGTATTGCCATTGCAGCCCGAAGCGGCATCGGAGAACAGGAACAATGCCATCGCTGCGCACTCGTCGTTGGTGACGTAGCGGCCCAGCGGGATACGCGCGGCAAACATGTCGTGCACATCGCGACCATGGCCGGGATTGGCCTGTTCCTCGATTGAGCGCATCATCCGGTTGTCGACCGGGCCGGGGTTGAGCGTGTTCACACGGATCTTCTCCGGCCCGAGTTCCGCAGCGAGACAGCGCATCATGCCGACCACGGCGTGCTTGCTGCTCACATAGGGTGACAACCCCGCGGAACCGCGCAGCCCGGCGACGCTCGAAGTCATCACGATGCTGCCGCCACCGGCCTTGCGCAGGGCCGGCAGGGCCGCCTCCACGCCGAAACGCACGCCGTGGACGTTGACCGCAAACACCTTCTCCCAGGCCACATCGGAACGGCTGTCGAAGGGGCCGACTTCGCCCTCGATGCCGGCATTGAGGAACACCGCGTCAAGGCGCCCGAACTGCTCGACCGCAGCGGCCACCATGCGTTCGTTGTCCTCGCGCTGGGTGACATCGACCGCCAGCGCCTCCGCCCGCTCGCCCAGCGAGTCCGCGATCGTCTCCACCGGACCGGCTTCACGATCCGTGATCACCACGCTCGCACCCTGTGCGTGCGCCATTCTCGCCGTGGTCTCGCCGATGCCACCGGCACCGCCGGTGATGGCAATCACCTTGCCTTCGAGTGTGCTCATGCGATGGACCTCCCTGCAGCAGTTCATGCGGGGTCCCGAACCGGGTCCCGCCAGCCGGCATCAACCTAGCAAAAGCAGGCGCAAGTCCACTTGATCTGGATCAGTTCGGGCGCAAGTAATGACGCGGGAGGTGACGGCGCGGCGGCCCAGTCGGTATGGTGCACGATTCCCCATTCCGGTCGGCGGCGAGGGGGACGCCGGCCGCCACTCAGGAGCGATGGCATGAGCGCACAGCCCGACTATGAACTACCGCGCGTATGGCGCCAGGATCAGGAAAGTGGCGGCCAGTTCGCCAGCATCAACCGCCCCGTCGCCGGTGCCACGCATGAGCACGAACTCCCGGTCGGCAAGCATCCGTTCCAGCTCTACTCGCTGGCGACGCCGAATGGCGTCAAGGTAACGGTCCTGTTCGAGGAACTGCTGGCCAGCGGCCATGCCGATGCCGAGTACGATGCCTGGCCGATTCGCATTGGCGACGGCGACCAGTTCGCCAGCGGGTTCGTCGCGATCAACCCGAACTCCAAGATCCCGGCGCTGATGGACTACAGCGGCGCGGAACCGATCCGGGTTTTCGAGTCCGGCCACATCCTGCTGCACCTGGCGGAGAAATTCGGCGCGTTCCTGCCGACCGATCCGGCCCGGCGGGCCGAAGCCCTGAACTGGCTGTTCTGGCAGATGGGCAGTGCGCCCTACGTCGGCGGTGGCTTCGGACACTTCTACGCCTATGCACCGTCGGCGATGAAGTACCCGATTGATCGCTACACCATGGAGACCAAGCGCCTGCTGGATGTCCTTGACCGCCGCCTCGCCGAGTCGCGATACCTGGCAGGCGACGAATACACGCTCGCCGATATCGCCAACTGGCCCTGGTACGGCGCGCTCGCCCTCGGGCGGCTCTACGAGGCCGCGGAATTCCTGCAGGTCGAAACCTACGAGAATCTTCAGCGCTGGGCGCAGGAGGTCGGCGAGCGCCCGGCCGTCAAGCGTGGCCGCATGGTCAACCGGACCTGGGGCAACCCCGCCGGACAGTTGCCCGAACGTCACGACGCGAGCGATTTCGAATACCGGACCGCTGACAAGCTCGAGACGCCGGACTGACGCCGGACTGACCCCGGACTAAACCGGGCTGCGGCGGCCCAT
>CAZJGZ010000051.1:6194-14876 GCA_964545695.1 uncultured Ectothiorhodospiraceae bacterium
CCGGACTGACGCCGGACTGACCCCGGACTAAACCGGGCTGCGGCGGCCCATCTGCGGCTCCGGCCGTGCCCGACGCGAACCGATGATCCAATGATCCGCAGCCTGATCTACAACACGCTGGTGCGCCGCCTCACCGCCGGATGGTATGCGGCGGTGTTGCGGCGGCTGCCGGATGGTGCGGTCCTGCTCGACGTCGGCATCGGTACGGCCGAGGCCCTGCTGGCGAACCGCGAGCAGATCCAAGAAAAGGATCTGCACATCACCGGCATCGACATCGATGCCGACTATGTCGAACACGCTGTACAGGCCGTACAGCGTGCCGACATGACCGAGCGGCTGCAGGTGCGCAGGGAATCCGTCCACGATCATCGTGGCGGGCCCTACGACGCCGTCTACTTCTCCGCCAGTTTCATGCTGCTGCCCGAGCCCGGGCGTGCGCTGCGGCATTGCGCCGAGCTGCTCAAGCCGGGCGGGCGCGTGTATTTCACGCAAACCATCCAGACACGGCGTTCGCGCGCGATGGAAACACTCAAGCCGCTATTGAAGCGGTTCACGACCATCGATTTCGGCCGCGTGACCTACGAAGACGCGTTCAAGGCGGAAATCCGGGCCGCCGATCTGGAACTCGTGGAATTCACCATCCTCGGGCGGCATGGTACCCGCGCCTATTGCCTCGCCGTGGCGGCACCGCAGTGCGAGGCGCCATCGGCCTGACATCACTGTCCGACAGGCCGCCCAACCCCGCGTGAATCCCGCCTCCGGACCACCCTGAAGGCTGCTAGACTCGCCGATCGTTTTCAGGGAAGCAAAATCATGATTCAGGCAGTCAATAGTGGCGGCAGCGGGCCGTCCGGTCCCCCCGATCTCCAGGCCATTCTCAAGAAGTTCACCAGCGGCGGCTCACCGAAGCAGGCCGGCTCCGGCATCATCGGCGTCGTCGTCGTGGCCTTGCTGGCATGGGCGGCATTGTCCTCGTTCTACACGGTTCAGCCCGAGGAACGGGCGGTGGTCAAGCGCTTCGGCTCGGTGGTCGGCATCACCGATCCCGGCCTGCACTTCAAGATCCCCTTCGGCATCGACAAGGTCCAGCTCGTCGCGACCGAACGCGTACTGAAGCAGGAGTTCGGGTTCCGCACCGCCGGTACGCGCGAAGGCGGGCGCACGGCATACAGCGCCGATCAGTTCGAGGATGAGTCCCTCATGCTCACCGGCGACCTCAACATGATCGATGTGGAATGGGTCGTGCAGTACCGGATTGCCGATCCCATCCAGTTCCTCTACGAAATGCGTGAACCCACGCGCACGCTGCGCGATATCTCCGAGTCGGTCATGCGCCGCATCGTCGGCAACATGCTCGGATCGGAAGTGCTGACCGTGGGTCGGGTGGATATCCAGCAAACGGCGGGTGAAGAGATCCAGCAGATCCTCGATGGTTACAACGCCGGGATCCGGATCAGTACCGTCGAAATGCAGGATGTCGTACCACCACCGGCGGTACAACCCGCATTCAACGAGGTCAACGAGGCCCGCCAGGAACGCGAGCGCATGATCAATGAAGCGCAAAAGCGCGTGAACCAGGAAATCCCCAACGCCCAGGGTGCCGCGCTGCGCACGGTTGCCGAAGCGCGGGGCTACGCGACCGAACGCGTCAACCGCGCCGAAGGCGAAAGCGTGCGGTTCTCGGCCGTGTTGCGGGAATATCGTGATGCGCCGGCAGTCACACGCTCGCGGCTCTACCTGGAAACGCTGAATGACATCCTGCCGTCCATCGGTCAGATCCTGGTCGTACAGGATGGACAGGTTGGTCCATTGCCATTGCTCGACGTGAATCGCGCAGGCGAACGCCGCGTCACCGGAGGTGAACAGTGAAAGGTCTTGCCCTTGCAGTTGTCGCCGCCCTCGCGTTGATCGTCGGCAGCATGACGTTCTACACCGTCGATCAAGCCAAACAGGCGATTGTCGTCCAGTTCGGTGAGCCGATCGGCGACGTCATCAGCGAACCGGGTCTGAAGTTCAAGATGCCGTGGCAGAACGTGCGCTTCTTCGACAAGCGTCTGCTCGTCTGGGATGGCGACGTGACCCAGATTCCGACGCTCGGCCGCGAATTCATCCTCGTCGATGCCACGGCCCGTTGGCGGATCAACGACCCGCTGCTGTTCCTCACCAGCGTGCGTGACGAGACCGGTGCCCGTACCCGCCTCGACGACATCATCGACTCGGTTGTGCGCGACATGGTGTCGTCGACCGAACTCGAGGAAATCGTGCGCTCCAAGGACTGGGAGGTCGATGTCGAGGAACTGGAGGACCCGACGCTGGCGGAGCGCGATGATGTCAACCTGGAACAACAACCCCAGCTGGGCCGGGAGTTGCTGGAATCCGGCATTCTGGAACGGGCCAGGAGCTCGATGCCGGCGCTGGGTATCGAGCTGCAGGATGTGCGCGTGAAACGGGTGAATTACATCCAGTCCGTACGCCGCCAGGTGGAAAGCCGGATGATTGCCGAACGCCAGTCGATCGCCGAGCGCTTCCGCTCCGAGGGCCGTGGGCGCAGTCAGGAGGTACTCGGCAACATGGAGCGCGAGCTGCGACAAATCCGCTCGGAAGCTGGGCGAGAAGCCGAGGAGATTCGCGGCGAGGCCGACGCCGAGGCGACCCGCATCTACGGCGTGGCGTTCGGCGAGGACCCGGAGTTCTACTCGTTCTTCCGCACGCTGGAGAGTTACCGCGTGCTGGGCGAGAACAGCACCCTGATGCTGCGCTCCGATTCGGACTTCTTCCGCTACCTCGAGCAGTCGCAGGTGCAGTGATCCGGCGACTCGCCGAAGCGATCACTCGCAACCATCACGCGCGGGAGGTCCGGGTCACTCGGACCTCCCCGCGGCACCAGGATGGTCCCGCAGGGCTTCGGCCGGGAACTCGCCAACGGCGCGGACACGCGCCGTCTTGCCCGGGTCCGGACAGACCTCATACCGTTACCGTCATGCCGTCCTCGGCGCAGGGCAGATTGACCTGATCCAGATTGGCGAGCATCTCGTTGCCGAGGTGATTGAGGATGATCCGGGTGGCGCCGATTTCGGGCAGCTTCTGCTCGAGGGTTCGGTAATCGAGATGATTCGGCGTCTGCGTTTCCAGGAAATTGCATTCGCAGATCATCAGGTCTGTACCGCTACCGATATTGATGAGCTCATCGGTCCATGCCGTATCACCGGAAAAGCCGATGATCCGATCCGCGACATTGACCCGCAGGCCGTGGGAGCACGCCGCGTCGGAATGCACGACCGGATACGCCGTTACGCGCAGTGACTCGACCTCCACGGTGTCACGAGACCGATAGCTGTGAAAACGCAGATCAAGGTCGTCCATGGCGGCGGACATGCCCGGATAGAGCAATTCCATCAGCTCGCGCACACGCTCGGCACCACCTTCCGGCATCACCAGCACCAGCGGTCGTTCGCGCTTGCGCTGGACCGCCGCATCGAGCAGCAGGAACGGCAGCCCCCCATAGTGATCACCATGGAAGTGCGTGATCAGAATGACGTCGATGTCGTCGGAGGTCAGGCCGTGGCTGTGCAGGGCCACCAGCGACGTGGCGCCGCAGTCGACGAGGAAGCGGGTCGCTCCGCTGTCCACATAGAAGCAGGAATTCCGTCTGCCGCCGCTGGCGAATGCATCCCCACAGCCGAGAAAGGTAAGGGTCACTTCGCTGCTCATGCCAGGTCACTCCGGTAGGGATGCTGCCGACATCTGCATTCTTGCACACGGCTTGCGGGCGGACCAAAACGGGTGGCAAGTACGCGGCAGTGGCAAGTTCGCCGCGCGTTACAGTCGCGGCAAGCGCAGAATCGGCTCGGCACAAAACGCCGCCTGCACTTCCTTCCCGGCAAGGAACCGGTCATGCTGCGTTCGTCGGATCACGCCAGCGCCGCAGTCTCGCACTCGAGCGCTGCACGCACCGGAAAGACGGACCAGAGTCCATGAGCCAGCAAACCTCGTACACGCCCCTTCCGCAGGACCACGCGCTGCGTTGGCAACTGAGTCAGGAAGTCCACGCCCGACCGTTCATCGCGCTGCAGGCTCCGGCACGGGCAACGCACCTGGCCATTCTCACCGGCGAAAGCGGCGCCGAGGATGACCGCGCACATCTCGCCGAGCTCTGTTACCGCTACGGCATCGAAGAACCCGCGGCGGACGCGATCCACGCCATCTTCGACTTCGGACCCTTCCGCCTCAAGTGGGAGCGCCACACCGAATTCGTCAGCTATACCATCTTCGTGGACGGCCCCCTGCCGGACGATCCGTTTGCCGAACCGGCCCTCGCGGCGTTGCCGGCCGACTGGCTTGCGCAACTGCCGGACGGGCTGCTCGTTGCGATCAACATGGCCTTCAATGGTCGCGGCGAAGACGCACTGACGCCCCGGGAGATTTCGAATCGGATGGGGTCGAACAATTTCGCCGCCGCGCAGGTGGCGGGCGAGCGCGCGCTGGCATTCATGGATTTCAGCATCGATGACAGCGGTTACGGCCACGCCTTCATCCAGGATTACAGCCTCGGTCGCTTCCAGGCCGGGCGACTGGCGCAGCGACTGCTCGAAATCGAGACCTACCGCATGATGGCCCTGCTCGCCCTGCCGGTCGCCCGGGAGCAGGGGGAGTCGCTGAGCCACGCTGAACTGCGACTGGCCAATATCACCGCAGAGATGAGCCAGCTCGATGACCTCGAGGATGAGCGGCGGTTGCTCGACGAGCTGACCGGTATTGCCAAGGACATCGAGGCCATCGCAGCGTCCGCACAATACCGCTTCGGCGCCGCGCGCGCGTACTACGGGCTGGTTCAGCGCCGCATCAACGAATTGCGCGAGCAACGAATGGAGGGTTTTCAGACCCTGGCCGAGTTCATCGACCGCCGACTGGCGCCGGCGATGAGCACCTGTGAAGCGATCGACCAGCGGCGCGATCGTCTTGCCCGGGATCTCGCACGCGCCGTGGAATTGCTTCACACCGGGGTGAACGTTCGCGTGGAAGCCGCCAACCGGGACTTGCTGGCATCAATGGATCGACGCTCCAACCTGCAGATTCGCCTGCAGGAGACCGTCGAGGGTCTGTCCGTGGCCGCAATCACCTATTACGCCGTCAGCCTGATTCACTATGCGACGACGGCTGTTGCGAGCGCCGGCGTTGGCGTCAATCCGGCACTGATCACGGGCATTGCGATTCCGCTCGTGGCCGGCTCGGTTTGGTACATCATCCGGCGGGTGCGCCGCCATATCGAACGCCGCGTGGCCGCGACGAGCTGACATCCCACACGACGACAGCGAGTCATGCCAATGGCTCAATCGCTACGGGATGAGAACCGCCGCTCATGCACGATGAGCAACCACAGGCAGAGCAATGCCTGTAGCGCAAAGATCAGCAGAACCAGCATCTGGAAGTAGAACCATGCCACCCAGGGGGCGTCGACCAGACGCAGCGTGGCGAAAACGGCAAACATCCCGAACACGATCCAGTATGCCGCGACGATGACATCGGGCATGACCGGACCTTGCTCCGGATCGATACGAACTGCGCCAACCCGATGTGCAATGGCATCGAGCGCGGCGGTGCCGAGCAGGAAGCCCGCCATGGCCAGATGGATGAATGCCTGACGCATGGCGCCGGCAAAATCCACCAACAGCGTCACCAGCAGGATCGCACCGATCAGGATGGCGATACCGCGCAGCCGCCTCGCCATGATCCGCCTCGATTGCATCAGGATTCACCCATCCGGCGCTGCCATCAGCCCTCGCCCCAAGGTGGGCTGATGCTCGCTTCGGCATCGATCATCGGTGCCGGATACTCGGCGGCCCCCTGCGCTTGCCGTGACGCTGCCGACAGGTGCCACGGTGCATGAATCATGGCCCCGTCGACGCCGGCAAGTTCCGGGATCCATGTGCGCACATACTCACCGTCGCGATCATAACGTTCGGCCTGTCCCAGCACATTGAACACGCGCTGACGCGGATCGAAGCCGACACCACTGTTCCATGCCCAATTGCCCCAGTTGCTGCCGACATCATGGTCCAGTAGCGCATGTTCGAACCACGCCGCGCCCAGACGCCAGTCCAGGCCGAGATAGCCGCTGAGAAAGCTGGCCACATTCTGCCGCCCCCGATTGGACATGTAGCCGGTTTGAGCCAGCTCACGCATGTTGGCGTCGACGAAGGGGATCCCGGTCCGACCCTCGCACCAGCGGGCAAAAGCGGCGTCGTCCCGACGCCAGGTAACCGGCTCGCCGCGCGGTCCGGTCGGCCGGAACAGATCGGCACCGCAAGCGAGTGCCGTGAAGCTGAAGAAATCGCGCCAGAGCAGCTCGAATACCAACCAGTACGTCGACCGATTCGCCGTTCGCTGTTGTTCGTACAGCGCAACCTGATCGGCGACATCGCGTGCCGAGATGCAACCAAGCGCCAACCACGGTGACAGCTTCGACGAGTAGTCGGCGCCGAGCAGACCATTACGGGTATCGCGATACCGGCGCAGGTGGTCGCGCTCCCATACCCAGCCCTGCACGCGCGCCCACGCTTCCTGTTCACCGCCACGGAAGTCGAGAACGGCGCGCTTGTCGATGCGCACTGGTTCGCCTGCAACGATCTCCCCGAAGTCGCCGTCAGTGGGCGCGGGCGGCAGCGCCCCCGGTGCCGGCAACGGCGGACGGATGGCGGCATGCTTTTCAACCTTGCGCCGGAACGGACTGAACACGCGCGGCATGTCCGCAAGCGCAAAGGGCAGATCATCGGGATGGTACAGCGTCCTCGTCCAGTGCCTCGCCAGTGTTGCGCCATGACTCGCCAGCGCACGAGCAACCGCCTGCTCCGCCGCCTGCTCCTCGGTCCCGATCTCGCCGTGGACGTGAACCCGTGTGACACCATGGCGCTCGGCCAGCTCGGGCAGCATCGTTTCGGGCAGCCCATGGCAAAGCATCAGCTCGTTGCCGAGCGCGCGCAGACCATCGCGCAGCGATGACAAGGCTTCGGCGAGGAACCGTTGGCGTCGCGGCCCACGTCGTGCCAGACCCGGAACGTTCTCGATATCAGACCGGGGATCGAAGCAGTAGACGATCAGCAACCGCTCGGCGTCCGCCGCGGCCGCTGTCAGTGCTGGATGATCGCGCAGGCGCAGATCATTGCGCAGCCAGAGCATGTGCGTGCCGCTCATGACTGACGCCGTGCCCGGCGCCGGTTGCGGCGGCAGCGCTCACTGCAGTGCACGACCGCCTCCCAGCAGTTCGCGAACCGTCGCCGCCAGCGGAACGGACGCTCGCAAACCGGGCAGATCTTGGTCGGCAGATCCGATTTCCTGCGCATTCTGGCCATGGCCATGACCTTCGCCGTGAAGAGTCGGCAGGATTCCGCCACCACGCCCGGGATCAGTGCGGTTGTTCAGAGACCCGCCAACACGATCAGGGTCTCAGCCCTGCCCTTGCGATGGCCGCCGCGCGCAGCGCTCGCGGCGGCGCAGACGGCGCGGTGCATACCAGCGGTAGGCCGCCTCCAGCGGCCGGGTCAACCGGAATACACGCACCAGCTTCGCCAACAGATGCCAGCCGGGCAATTGCCGCCACACCACGATGAAACCTTCCACGCCCGTGCGGATGCGCGCGTCACTGTCGACGACATGGAACACCGCCATCGCGGCGGCCGGATCGATGCCGTGCGCGGTGGCCGCCTCGGGCTCCTGCGAGAGGTCATGCCAGACCACGGCGCCATCACGGTCGAGGCGCCGATAATGCGCGATCTCGCGACGGCAGATGGGGCAGCCGCCGTCGTAGAAAACATGCGGACGCTGTTGCTCGGTCATGACAAAGGCTTTCCGTGGTACAAATGACGCTTACGGATTCGCATGTTCCATCGCCGCGGATGTCCAGCAAGGGGTGTCCGCAGATCCGGGAGTTCCCGATGGCCCCAACCCCGGCAACGGCCATGACCCTGCCGCAAGGCAACCTGGTCGCGCGCGTAGTGGCAATCGCCGCGGCGGCCGGTGGTGCGCTGTGGCTGTTCCTCCAAACGGGCGAAGTGGGTTTGGAGGTCATGGCGCTGGGAGGTATCGGCGCGGCGCTGGCGGCCGAACTGTTCATGGGGCGTCACGTTCTCGACCTCGGCGTCGACCCGGACACACTGGTGATCGCCCGCCGCCGCGCATGGCAGCCGCGTTTTCGCGGCGTGTGCCAGCGCATCCCGCGCGCGGACATCACCGATGTCACCATCGACGCCAGCGAGCAACCCAACGCGAAGGGTCCACCAACGACACGCTATCGCGTGCGCATCGACCGCCAATCCGGCGAGCCATGTTTCGTGTCACCGCGCCCCGAACGCCGGTTCGAGCGCGCCGAGACCCTGCGCCAACAGGTGCAGTCGCTGCTCGCCGCGGACGGGCCGGCGTAACCAACGGATCGCCGCAGGTCCGACCACTGCCCTGTCCGACATTCGGTGAGCAGCGGGTGGCACAACACGAACCCGGACTTGACTTTTCCATGGCCGCAAGGCGCAAACTGCCTCCTGACACTTGTACCGAGGATTTCACGATGAAACAGCTCCTGCGGATTTCCGTTCCCGCCATTGCCGCCTTGATGATCACTGGTACCGGGCTTGCCCTCGCCGGCAATCACGGCGGTCAGGGACATGGCCAGGGTCAAGGCATGGGCCAGGG
>CAZJGZ010000052.1:0-14746 GCA_964545695.1 uncultured Ectothiorhodospiraceae bacterium
GTCGGTGTCGGTGTCGGTGTCGGTGTCGGTGTCGGTGTCGGCATGATCGGCCGACTCGATGGCAACCGCCCCGGCGTCAATGGCGGCGTCGTCCGACGCCGCCCCGAGCTCCTCCGCCTGACCGTCCACCGCGGTCGCATCGCCACGGCCCGGCTCGGCCTCGAACGCCAGCTCGGGGTAACGCTGGTCAAGATCGCGGACATCCGCGAGCGACGGCAACTGATCCAGCGTCTTCAGATTGAAGTGGTCGAGGAACTCACGGGTCGTCCCGAACATGGCGGGCTGGCCGGGGGAGTCGCGATGTCCGACCACGCGCACCCACTGTCGCTCCTGCAGCGTGCGCATGATCTGGCTGCTCACGGAAACGCCGCGAATGTCCTCGATCTCGGGCCGCGTCACCGGTTGCCGGTAGGCGATAATGGCCAGCGTTTCGAGCAGCGCGCGTGAATAGCGCGCGGGCTTCTCATCCCACAGGCGGCTGAGCCAGGGTGCGAACTCTTCGCGCACCTGCAGCCGAAACCCGGATGCCACCTCGCGCAGTTCGAAACTGCGCTCCGCGCAGTCGGCAGCCAGGTCCGCCAACGCCCGGCGCAGGGCGTCACGCGGCGGCGCCTCGGTATCGCCCGCGAACAGACGTTCCAGATCGTTGACGGCCAATGGACGATCGGCGACCAGCAACGCCGCTTCGACCAGTCGCTTGAGTTGTTCATGCTCCATCATCGTCGCCTCCGCCCGGCGCGCCGTCATCACTGGTTACTGTGACCTCACCGGGCACCTCCGCAGCGCTGGTCGCACGCAGATAGATGGGGCCAAAGGGTTCGGCCTGCACCGCCTCGATCAGATGCTCCTTCAGCAGTTCGAGCGTAGCCAGCAAGGTCACGACCACGCCTGCCCGACCGTCACTGACGCTGAACAGGCTGCGAAAATCGACCGGCCGCCCGGTACCCAGCGCCGACAGCACGTCGGACATCCGCTGGCGTACCGACAGCGGCTCGCGCTGGATGTTGTGGTGCGACAACAGTTCCGCCCGCCGCACGACCTCGGCGAACACGGCCAGCAGATCGCGCAGATCCACGTGCGGCTCCGGCTTGCGCCGCTCCATCGCTGGCGGCTCCACCGCCGCCGGAAACACCTCGCGCGCCACGCGCGGCAGTTCGTCCAGATCCTCGGCAGCCTGCCGGTAACGTTCATACTCTTGCAACCGCCGCACCAGCTCCGCGCGCGGATCCTCTTCCTCCTCCGCGGCCGCCGGCTTGGGCAACAGCATGCGCGACTTGATCTCCGCCAGCATGGCTGCCATCAGCAAATATTCCGCGGCCAGTTCCAGCCGCAGCTCGCCCATGAGGGCGATATAGTCCATGTACTGCCGGGTGATGGTGAAGATCGGTATGTCGAGAATGTCGAGGTTCTGCCGCCGAATCAGATAAAGGAGCAGATCCAGCGGCCCCTCGAAGGCCTCCAGGATCACCTCCAGGGCGTCCGGCGGTATGTACAGATCGCGCGGCAGCTCGGTCAGCGGTTCGCCCTGAATGAACGCGAACGGCATTTCCTCCTGCTGTCCGCGCGCAATCGTGGCGTCGACGCTGTGGTCGTCCACACTCACCGGTGCGCCAGCCCCATCGAGCGCCTCACCTCTTCGAGGGTATCCCGCGCCATGTCGCGCGCGGCCTCGGTGCCCTCGGCCAGCACCGCCCGGACCTGGCCCGGGTCGTCGGTGTAGTCACGCGCACGCTCGCGCATCGGCGCCAGCTCCTCGTTGACCCGATCGACCACACATTGCTTGCACTCGATGCAACCGATGCCGGCGGTGGTGCAGCCTTCGCGCACCCAGGCCCGCGTGTCCTCATCCGAATAGACCTGATGCAGCGGCCATACCGGGCACTTGTCGGGATCGCCGGGATCGTTGCGCCGTACCCGCGCCGGGTCCGTGGGCATGGTGCGAATCTTGCGCCTTACCTCGTCCGGCTCCTCACGCAGGGCAATCGTGTTGTTGTACGACTTCGACATCTTCTGGCCGTCGAGCCCGGGCATCTTCGGCGCACTGGTCAGCAACGGCTGCGGTTCGGGCAGAATCACCTTCACCGAGCCGTCGAGATAGCCGAACAGGCGGTCACGGTCACCCACGGAAATGTTCTGCTGCGACTCGAGCAGCGCCCGGGCAACCCCCAGGGCCTCGTCGTCGCCCTGCTCCTGGTAGCGCCGGCGGAGATTGCGGTAGAGGCTGGCATTCTTGCGCCCCATCTTGCGCAGGGCGCGCTCGACATTGTCCTCGAAATCCGCTTCCCGTCCGTAGAAATGATTGAACCGGCGGGCGATCTCGCGGGTGATCTCGACATGGGCCACCTGATCCTCTCCCACCGGGACGAAACCAGCGCGATAGATCAGGATGTCGGCACTCTGCAGCAGCGGGTAGCCGAGAAACCCGTAGGTCGCCAGATCATGCTCGCGCAGCTTTTCCTGCTGGTCCTTGTAGCTCGGTACCCGCTCGAGCCAGCCCAGCGGGGTGATCATCGACAGGAGTACATGGAGCTCGGCGTGCTCGGGCACGCGCGACTGCATGAACAGCGTCGCGGAGCCGGGATCGACGCCTGCGGCCAGCCAGTCGATCACCATGTCCCAGCTGTTGCCGGCGATATCGCCGGGGTTCTCGTAATGGGTGGTCAGCGCATGCCAGTCAGCGACGAAGAACAGACATTCATAACTGTGCTGCAGCTCGATCCAGTTCCGCAGGACGCCATGATAGTGGCCGAGATGGAGATGACCGGTCGGCCGCATGCCGGAGACGACGCGGGGATTCTGTGATGTGACGGAACTCAAGCCGTTCCTCCCGATGCCAACGGAATGCGCGGGCGATCCGCCTCGCTGCGGACCGCCCGCGACACCAAACAAGTTTCGGCGATGCGGCACGCGGCACCTGCCGAGCGGGCTCCGAGCGTGGATGCTCGACGACCGGGCGCGCGCCTTCGCCAGGCGCGCGATTGTACGTCAGTCGGGCCCGCGCTGCTCAATTGTCCAGAAAGTCCACTGGCCCGAGTCCGCGACGCTCGATTTCGACACGATCCTGATCCAGCCGCAACACGGTGGTGGGCTCGGTACCCCCGCTCCCGCCATCGATCACCAGCTCGACCTGACGCTCCAGGCGTTCACGGATCTCGCTGGCGTCGGTCATCGGCAGCTCGTCACCCGGCAGCAGCAGCGAGCTGCTCATCAACGGTTGGTTCAGCGCCGTCAACAGGGCCTGCGGAATCGGGTGCGCCGGCACCCGCAAACCGATGGTGCGCCGTTTCGGATGCACCAGCCGACGCGGGACTTCCTGGGTTGCGCGCAGGATGAAGGTGTAGGGTCCCGGCGTGAGGCTCTTGAGCAGGCGGAAATCGGCCTTGTCCACGCGGGCGTAATTGCCGAGCTCGGACAGGTCACGGCAGACCAGTGTGAAATGATGGTCGTGATCCACCCCGCGCAGTGCACGCATGCGGTCCACGGCCGCCTTGTCATCGAGATGACAGCCGAGCGCATAGGTCGAATCCGTCGGATACACCACCAATCCACCCGCGTCGATCATCCGCGCCGCCTGCTGGATCAGGCGCGGCTGCGGGGTCTGCGGGTGGATTTGAAAATACTGGCTCATGGATTCCCGCTCCAGTGGCTATGTGCATTGTGCCGCCGGGGCATCGCAGGACAAAGTCCACGCTTGCCCGCCAAGGCCCCGGTGCACACAACAATACACCAGGTGCTGCAGTCGCACCCATGTGCCGGGGCCCGCGGGTGCGGTATGATCCCTGCGCAATGACATCGGCGGCGGGGTAACAATGCTTTACGCGATCATGGGAACGGATGTGGCGGACAGCACGGCGGCGCGAGCGGGCGCACGCAGCGACCATCTGGCGCGCCTCGAGGCGCTGCAGGAACAGGGGCGATTGGTGCTCGCCGGCCCCCATCCGGCCGTCGATGCCAGCGACCCGGGAGAAGCCGGGTTCACGGGCAGCCTGATCGTGGCGGAGTTCGACTCCCTGGAAGCAGCCCGGGCCTGGGCCGACGCCGACCCCTACGTCAGCGCCGGTGTCTACAGCCGGGTCGACGTCAAACCCTTCAAGCGTGTGCTGCCCCGATGAGCCGGGCACACGCAACCGCCGCTGCCCGGCCACACTGGCTGGCACTGTTCCTCCTGCCCATACTCGTCGCCTGTGGCGGGAACGATACGGTCGACGAGCCCGAGTCCGTGTTGCCCGACGATGCCACGATCGTCGCCAGGGTCAGTGGCACGCCGATTACGGAAGTCGAACTGGACGCACAGATCCAGGCGATGGCCGCGCGCGGCGACCGTCCGGACCGCCAATCGGCACTGGAAGAACTGATCGACCTGCGGCTGCTCGAAAACCAGGCGGAAGCCGAGGAGATGCATCTGCAGCCCGACACCGCGGCCGAGATTCGCCGCCAGCGGGCCATGCTGCTGGCCAATCAGCTCGTGCGGTCACGCATCGACGGCCTGGATATCGGCGACGACGAACTGCGCGCTGCGTACGACGATTACGTCGCCGACGCCGCGAGCCGGCGCGAATACAACGCCCGTCACATCCTCGTCGAGACGCGTGAAGAAGCCGCAACCCTCATCGAGGAAATCGAGGCCGGCGCCGACTTCGGCGAACTGGCCCGCGAGCACTCCATCGGACCTTCGGGCGATCGCGGTGGTGACCTCGACTGGTTCCGCGCCGGCGACGTCGTCGGCCCCTTCGCCGACGCGGTTACCACACTGGAAACCGAGGAATACACGCCGGCACCGATTGAAACGCGGTTTGGCTGGCACATCATCCTGCTTCAGGACAAACGCGAGATTGATGCCGAGCCCTTCGAGGACAAGCGTGAGGAATTGCACAATCGAATGGTCGATGAACACATCGAGGCACTGCTCGGCCAGCTACGCGCGGACAGCGACATCGAGATCCACCTGCAGGACGACTGACACCCGGCAGCAGGGAGCTGCTGCCTCGAACCGGCGTCTGATCGAAATCCCGGCAGCCTGCCGATACTGGTTCCAGCGAATGACTACGCGGGCGTCCCGGCGCTGATCGCATCGAGGCCGCGTGCCAGGTCATCGCGCACGTCGCTGAGCGACTCCAGACCCACCGCGACCCGCACCAGCCCGTCACCGATACCGGCCTGGGCACGCTGCTCCGGCGTCAGCCGGCCATGCGTGGTCGTCGCCGGATGGGTAATGGTGGTCTTGGCGTCGCCGAGGTTGGCGGTGATCGACAGCAGTCGGGTTGCATCGATTACCTGCCAGGCACCGGCCTGTCCGCCCTGCACCTCGAACGCCACGATGCCCCCGAAGTGACGCTGCTGGCGAGCGGCAAGCTCGTGCTGCGGATGATCCGGCAGCCCGGGGTAATGCACGCGCACGATCGCCGGATGCGCTTCCAGCCATCGAGCCAGGCTCAGGGCGTTGTCGCAGTGGGCGCGCATGCGCAACGACAGCGTCTCGAGCCCCTTGAGGAAGACCCAGGCATTGAAGGGACTCAACGTCGGCCCGGCGGTGCGCAGGAAGCCGAACACCTTCTCGCCCACCAGGTCGTGCGGGCCGACCACCGCGCCACCAACGCAACGCCCCTGGCCATCGAGGTACTTCGTACCCGAGTGGATCACGATGTCCGCACCATGCTCGAAGGGCAGCTGCAGGGCGGGTGTGCAAAAGCAATTGTCGACCACGAACGTGATGTCTCGCGCCCGGGCGATTGCCGCAATCGCGGCAATATCCGCGACCTCCGTCAGCGGATTGGTGGGCGTTTCCAGATAGAACATGCGTGTCTCGGGCCGCACGGCGTCCGCCCATGCCTGCGGATCCGTGGGTGCCACCCAGCTGGTGGTGATGCCGAACCGCGAAAGATGGTTCTCGAACAGCGCAGTGGTCGCGCCGAAAACGCCGTAGGAGGCCACGATGTGATCACCGGATTGCAGCAGCGCCATGCAGGTCGACAGGATGGCCGCCATCCCCGACCCAGTGGCCACACAGGTTTCGCCTCCCTCCAGCGATGCCAGGCGCTCCTGGAATATGCGCACGGTCGGATTGGTGAAGCGGGAATAGACATTGCCGGCACGATTGCCGGCGAAGGATTCTGCGGCCTCGCGCGCGGAACGGAAACAGAAGCTTGACGTCGCGAAGATCGGTTCGCTGTGCTCGCGCTCGCCCGTGCGTACGTGCCCCGCACGCACGGCGCGTGTTTCCGGCCCGTACTCAGCCCAGTCGTCGGTATCCATGATCGGCAAAACCCCCGTGCATTCGGTCACGCTCACCGCCAACATCGTGCGGCAAGCAGGAACCGACGCGGTATCGAGTCACCAGGCCGCTGCAGGCAGCGAGCCGGGAACGTTTCAAGCAAGGTTGCTACAAAGGGGGCTAAAGCGGGCTGGCCCTCGCTTTAGCTGCATTTGTAACGCGCCCGCAAGCTGATGCTGTCAAATCGGCGCCTTTCGAACGAGTATGCTACGACCGCGACGCTCCCGGGTCAATTACCGGAGCAATGTGCGGCATAAGAGCGGGTTGCCGCGGCCGGGGCTTCACTCGGCAGTCGGGTTGTACGGCCCCTCCTGGAACAGGGTCGCGATCAGACGGCGGGCATCAGCCATGCCCTGCTCGAGATTGCGATGAATCTCGTCCAGCGAGACGGTGTCGCTGTCTCCGCGGCCGGCTGCGCGATTGGCGACGACGGCGCAGCAGGCGTAGTCGAGACCCAGCTCGCGCGCCAGCGCGGCTTCGGGCATGCCGGTCATGCCCACCAGGGTGCAACCGTCACGCTCCAGGCGATCGATTTCCGCCGCCGTCTCCAGCCTCGGCCCCTGCGTGGCGCCATAGCAGCCGCCATCGACCACGGCGACGTCGGCCGCCCGGGCAGCCTGCAGCAGGCGGGCACGCAACGCCCCGGTGTAGGGCCACGTGAAGTCGATATGCTCGACGGGGGATTCGGGACCTTCGAAGAACGTGGCCGGACGCCCCCACGTATAGTCGATGAGCTGATCCGGAATGGCGATGCCGCCGGCGACAGGCTCGGGCGGAATCGCGCCGACGGCGCCAACGCCGATCACCGCACGCGCACCCGCATCGCGCAGTGCCCAGAGATTGGCGCGGTAATTCACGTCATGAGGCGCAATGGAATGGCGACTGCCATGGCGCGCCAGAAAGATTACCGGCTCCTCGCCCATGCGGCCGATCAGCAGTGGTCCCGAGGGCGGGCCCCAGGGGGTGACGACACTCTCTTCCCGGACCTCCTGCAGAGTATCCAGGTCATACAGACCGGTCCCGCCTATGACTGCCAGCATGCCCACTCTCCTCGCACTCCTTTCGGACGTCACTGCCGCCACACCTGGTGCGACGGACGCCTCAACGCAATGATTTGACGTACCGGTCATCAGTGCAACGGCCGGCGCAGCCTACTGCGCCTCACTCGTCGGCGAGCGCGAAAATGCCCGGCGCGTTGCGATGCCAGCCCAGATAATCCATGCCGTAACCGAATACGTAACGATCATCCACCTCCAGTCCAACGACATCGGCCTGAACATGGGGATGCTTGCGTCGGTGACGCTTTTCCACAAGCACCGCGATCAGCACCTCCGCCGCACCCTCGTGCCGGCAGCGCTCCGCCACCGCGGCCAGCGAATGCCCCTCGTCGAGGATGTCATCGATCAGCAGCACCGCCCTGCCCCGGAGCGGTGTCACTGGCCAGGCCAGCCAATCGATGGTGCCTCCCACCGTGCTGTTGCGGTAGCGCGTCAGGTGCACGGTATCGAGCTGCACGGGTGTGCGCAGGCGCGGCAGCAGTTGTCCGGCCGGCACGATGCCGCCCTGCAGCAGCGCCAGGGCAACGGCGGGTGTGCCATCCAGGAGCGTGTCGACACGGTTGGCCATGCGCGCGAACGCGGCCATGACCGCGGCGTCGTCATGCACGCACTCGGCCCGGGCGGTGTCCGGTACGGACTCGCGGGAGGCCACATTCATCGTCATCCATCCCTCCATGCCGGCGGGTCGGCGACCGTCACGCGGGCCATCAAACCGCGCCCCCACCGCCGAGACGCGCTGCCAGCGCCCTCGCGGCGCGCGCCCGCGGATGCCGCTCGAGGCGTCGGACAGCGGGATCAAGCGCACGGCCGTGCAGGCGGATCAGCCGGGCCTGCGCCAGCGGGCGATCCTGGACACCGATACTCTCGACAACCGTTTCCGCGGCCGGGCGATCATTGCATACGAGCACCATGTCGCAACCCGCATCGAGCGCCTCCTGGGCACGTTCGGCGGGTGGCCGATCCGTCACCGCCGCCATGCTCAGATCGTCACTGAAGACCGCACCCGTGAAACCGAACAGGTCCCGCAGTATCTCCTGGATCCAGACACGCGAGAGGCCGGCTGGTCTGGAATCCACCTGCGGATAGACCACATGCGCCGGCATGATGCCGGGCAGCCCCTTGTGCGCCAGGCGTTCGAACGGGAGGCCGTCGAGCTGCAGGATATCGGCGCGCGAGCGTTCATCGAGCGGCAATTCATGGTGCGAGTCGGGGGCCACACTGCCGTGCCCGGGAAAATGCTTGCCCACCGCGGCCATGCCGGCCTCGCCCATGCCTTCCATCAGCGCCGCTCCCAGCGCCACGACCACGTCCGGGGCCGGGTGCAGGGCGCGATCGCCGATGACACGGCTGATGTCGCGGCGCAGATCCAGTACCGGCGCAAAGGAGATGTCGACGCCCACCGCACGCAGCTCGGCAGCCAGCAGCCATCCGAGTTCCTGTGCGGCTTCCTCGGCGCCGGCGGGATCGCGATCGTGGAGCGTACCGAGCGCAGCCATCGGCGGGAGCCGGGTAAAACCCTCGCGAAAGCGCTGGACACGCCCCCCTTCCTGGTCAACGGCAACCAGCAGATGCGGTGTGCGCACCGCATGGATGCTGTCGACCAGTGCCGCCAGCTGGCGCGGCTCGGCGTAGTTGCGCGCGAACAGGACAACGCCACCGACGTTGGGGTGCGCCAGCAGTTCGCGCTCGACCGGCGTCAGCGCCGTCGAATCCAGATCCAGCATTACCGGGCCGAGTGCCATGTTCAATCCACTGCCGTGAGCAGACACACCGCGTGCGCGGCGATACCCTCACCGCGCCCGAGTGCATCCAGACCTTCGTGTGTCGTTGCCTTCACGCTCACCGCGCCATGCGGGAGATCGAGTATGCCGGCGATGACCGTGCGCATGTCATCCACGTGTGGGCGCAGCCGCGGGCGCTCGGCGATCACGCTGATATCGACATTCACCGGTTGCCAGCCCGCAGCGGCGACCCGCTCGCAAACGCGGCGCAGCAGCTCGCGGCTGTCGGCATCACGCCAGGCGGCATCATCATCGGGGAAATGCTGCCCGATATCACCCAGCGCGGCCGCACCCAGCAGCGCGTCGGCAAGGGCGTGCAGCACGACGTCGCCGTCCGAGTGCGCGCGCAGCGCCAGATCACAGGCAATCCGCACGCCGCCCAGCGTCACACCCTGGCCGTCACCGGTTGCGTGCACATCATAGCCATGACCGATGCGCATCATGACTCCGCCGCTCGCCTGCCGAGCTGGTCGCCACGCGCCGTGAGGATACTGGCGGCGAGCGGCAGGTCGGCCGGATGGGTCACCTTGATATTCGCGGCGTCACCCTCGACCAGCGCCGGTGCAAAGCCCGCGCGCTCCATGGCCTGCGCTTCGTCGGTGGCGTCAGCGCCGTATGTGGCCAGTGCCGCGCGCAACGCACCGAGCGAAAACACCTGCGGCGTCAATGCCTGCCACAGCCCGTCACGGGCCACGGTCGTAGCGACCCGGCCCCGGGCGTCGGCGCGCTTGAGGGTGTCGCGTACGGGGACGGCCAGCAGGGCCCCCTGCTCCCCAGCCGCAGCCAGCAGTCGATCGATATCGCCGCCGGGCAGACAGGGCCGCGCGCCATCGTGGACCAGCACCGAGCAGGTTTCGGCCTCGTCACCCAGCCGATCGAGGCCGGCGATCACCGAATCGCTGCGGGTCAGACCGCCCGTGACCGTGCACACACGTGCATCCGACGCCATCTCCAGCTCCTGAAAGCGGTGGTCATCCGCCGCCAGGACCATGACGACGCGGACGACGCGGGGGTGCGCAAGCAGGGGCGCCACCGCATGTTCAAGCACCGTACGGCCAGCGAGGCGCAGGTATTGCTTGGGCGTCGCCGCCTGCATGCGTCGCCCGACACCGGCTGCCACCACCACCGCATGCACGGACTCGGCACTCACTCGCCTGCCCCATCGTCGCGCTCGTCCGCGGCTTCGGCACCGCCCGATTCGACGACCTGATAGAAGGTCTCGTCGTCGCGAATCATGCCGAGCTCCCCGCGTGCCCGTGCCTCGATCGCATCGAGGCCCTGTTTCAGGTCCTCGACCTCGGCCTCGAGGGCATCATTGCGTTCTTCCTGACGTTCCACCCGTGCCTGCTGTTCAGCGACCCGCTGCTCCAGCCGATGGACTTCCAGTCGGCCGCCGTCGGCGAACCAGAGCTGGTATTGCAGCAGCAGGAAGAGTGCGGCCAGCAGCGCGATCACCCACTTCACAACGAGACCTCATTCGCGGACATCCATGCCCTCGTGCCATCAGGCGCAAGGGCCTGCGCCGTCCACCGATCAGGCGAAACGGGCAAAGGCCTCGCGCCCGGGGTAGCGCGCACGATCACCCAGGCGTTCCTCGATCCGCAGCAGTTCATTGTATTTGGCGACGCGATCGGAGCGCGAGGCCGACCCGGTCTTGATCTGTCCGGCGTTGGTTGCCACCGCGAGCTGCGCGATCGTCGTGTCTTCGGTCTCCCCCGAGCGATGCGAGATCACCGTGCGATAACCGTGTTCCTGCGCCAGCCGGATGGCAGCGAGCGTTTCCGACAGGGTGCCGATCTGGTTGACCTTGACCAGGATGGCATTGCCCGCGCCGCGCTCGATGCCCTCGCGGAGAATCGCCGGGTTGGTGACGAACAGGTCGTCACCCACCAGTTGCATCTGATCGCCCAGTCGCTGCGTCTGCGCGATCCAGCCACTCCAGTCATCCTCGGCCATGCCGTCCTCGATGGAAAGGATGGGATAGCGCTCGGCCCAGCCGGCGAGATAGCCGGTGAATTCCGCACTGTCGAAATCACGCTGCTCCGACGCCAGGTGATAACGCCCATCACGGCAGAACTCCGAGCTGGCGACATCGAGCGCGAGCCAGACGTCATCGCCGCCCTTGTACCCGGCGCGCTTGATGGCCTCCATGATCGTCTCGAGCGCGGCCTCATTCGACGGCAGGTCGGGCGCGAAACCGCCCTCGTCGCCCACACCGGTGGCATAGCCGCGTGACCCCAGCACTTTCTTCAGGGCATGGAAAATCTCGGCACCACAACGCAATGCCTCGGCGAAGGTCGGGGCGCCGGTCGGGACGATCATGAACTCCTGCAGATCGACATTGTTGTCCGCATGCGCGCCGCCATTGATGATGTTCATCAGCGGTACCGGCATGACGCGGGCGTCTGCGCCGCCGAGATGCTCGTACAGCGGCACGCCCGCATCGGCCGCGGCGGCGTGCGCGTTCGCCATGGACACGGCGAGCAGCGCATTCGCACCGAGGCGGGACTTGTTCTCGGTACCATCGAGCTCGATCAGACGTCGATCCAGGTCTTCCTGGGCCGCCGCATCGTGGCCGATGATGGCAGTGCGGATTTCCCCGCGCACATGGCCGACGGCCTGGCGCACGCCCTTGCCGAGATAGCGCGCATCATCACCGTCACGCAGTTCAATGGCTTCCCGCACGCCGGTGGACGCGCCGGACGGGACCGCAGCCCGGCCTCGCGCGCCCGAATCCAGGATCACTTCGGCTTCGACGGTCGGATTACCGCGGGAGTCGAGAATCTCCCGCGCCAGGACATCACTGATCTCGCTCATGGCTTCTTCTTCTGCGGTTGCGGCGGATGGAAAACGGGTCTGCGTATTCTGGCGCGAGTGTACCGGCGCATGGGGGCGTTGGCGACCACCCGGGGACGATTGGCGACACCGGCACCGGATCCCCTCAGCGCAGCAGATCGTCCTCGGCGAAGGGCCGGGCCTTGGTACAGCGATCCAGCTCGACCAGCGTCGCCAGCAGCGACGCCATGCGCGTCAGCGGCCACGCATTCGGCCCGTCGGACAGTGCCTCGTCGGGGCGCGGATGGGTCTCCATGAACAGCCCGGAAATACCAGCGGCAACGGCGGCGCGGGCCAGCGGCGGAATGAACTCGCGCTGTCCGCCCGATGCCGTGCCCTGCCCGCCCGGCAATTGCACCGAGTGCGTGGCGTCGAACACCACCGGACAACCGCTGGCGCGCATGGCCGCCAGACTGCGCATGTCGGCGACGAGGTTGTTGTAGCCGAACGAAACACCACGCTCACAGACGAGGATGGAATCGTTGCCCACGGCCTTCGCCTTGGCGGCGACGTGGGTCATGTCCCAGGGTGCGAGGAACTGGCCCTTCTTGATGTTGACCGGCAGACCGGCTGCCGCCACCCGCTGGATGAAGTCCGTCTGCCGGCAGAGAAAGGCCGGGGTCTGGAGCACGTCGACGACGCTGGCCACCTCGTCCACCGGCGTGTACTCGTGGACATCGGTCAACACCGGCAGTCCGGTGTCACTGCGCACGCGCTCCAGAATCGCCAGGCCGGCAGCGAGACCGGGACCGCGATAACTGTCGCCCGATGAGCGATTGGCCTTGTCGAACGAGCCCTTGAAGATGACCTGCAAGCCGAGCGGCGCCGCCGCCTCGCGCAGGGCGTGTGCGACTTCGAGGGCAAGGTCCTCGCTCTCCAGCGAACAGGGGCCGGCGATCAGGAACAGCGGCTCACGCGGGCCGACGGCCTTGCCGCACAGTTGCATCGTCATGGGGTCGGACATGGTCACCATCCGTCAGCTTGCATCGCTGGCAGCACAGGCCCCTTCCGGCCGGTGTTCACTCGGCGGAGGTGCCCTGTCGACTGTGCGCCACGGCCGCCGCGATATAACTGGTGAACAGCGGGTGGCCATCGCGAGGGTTGGACGTGAACTCGGGATGGAACTGACAGCCGATGAACCAGGGATGATCCGCCAGCTCGACCATCTCCACCAGCGCATCGTCGCCGGATTTGCCGGAGAAATCGAGACCGGATTCCTTCAGCACGTCGAAATAGCCGTTGTTGAACTCATAGCGGTGGCGATGGCGTTCAACAATCCGATCCTGGCCGTACGCGGCATGCGCGTGCGAGCCGGGACGCAGAATGCACTCCTGACCGCCGAGGCGCATGGTGCCGCCGAGGTCGGAATCCTCGGAGCGGGTCTCGACCCGACCCTCTGCCGTCTGCCACTCGGTGATCAGCGCGATGACCGGATGCGGGGTCGCCGGATCGAACTCGGTGGAATTCGCCCCGACCAATCCGGCGCGATTGCGCGCGAATTCGACGACCGCCACCTGCATACCCAGGCAGATGCCGAGGAACGGGATCCGGCGCTCGCGTGCATGGCGCACGGCGATGATCTTGCCCTCGATACCGCGCACCCCGAACCCACCGGGGATGAGTACGGCATCCAGGCCCTCGAGCAGCGCCGGGCCTTCGAGCTCGAGCTGCTCCGAGTCGATGTAGCGGATGCGTACACGCACGCGATTGCCGATGGCGGCATGGACCAGGGCTTCGTTGAGCGACTTGTACGAGTCGGCCAGGTCGATGTACTTGCCGACCATGCCGACCGTGACCTCGCCGTCGGGATGATCGAGCCCGTCGAGCACACGATCCCAGTCCGCCAGGTCGGCCGGCGGCAGGTCGGCCATGCCCAGGCGCCGCAGTACGATGTCATCCACACCCTGACGCTGAAAGATGCGCGGGATGCGGTAGATGTGATCGACGTCGATCGCCGACACCACGGCGCGCTCGTCGACGTTGGTGAACAGCGAGATCTTGCGCCGCTCGTCATCGGGCAACGGCTGCGCGGCCCGGCACAGCAGCATGTCCGGCTGGATGCCGATCGAGCGCAGCTCCTTGACCGAATGCTGGGTCGGCTTGGTCTTCACCTCCCCCGAACTGGCGATGTAGGGCACCAGTGTGAGGTGGATGAACATCGCGTTCTCGCGCCCGACCTCGACGCCGATCTGCCGAATGGCCTCCATGAACGGCAGGGACTCGATATCGCCGACCGTGCCGCCGATCTCGATCATGGCCACATCGGCGTCGTCGGCACCGGCGTGCACGAGGCGCTTGATCTCGTCGGTGATGTGCGGGATGACCTGCACCGTGGCGCCGAGGTAGTCCCCGCGCCGCTCCTTCGAGATCACGTTCAGGTACACGCGGCCGGTGGTGAAATTGTTGCGCTGGCTGGTCTGGCCGCGGGTGAAGCGCTCGTAGTGGCCCAGATCGAGATCGGTCTCGGCGCCGTCATGGGTGACAAACACTTCGCCATGCTGATACGGGCTCATGGTGCCCGGATCGACGTTGATGTAGGGATCGAGCTTGAGCATGGTCACGCGCAGTCCGCGCGCTTCCAGGAGGGCACCGATGGATGCCGCGGCAATGCCCTTGCCGAGGGAGGAGACAACACCACCGGTTACGAAAATGAGACGGGCCATCGGTAGTGTTCAGTGCTCTCGTGAGTGGGGATCAATGAAGGCCGAGAGCCTAGCAGAGCCCCTCCACGCGCACAATTGCGCGGGCCGTTGTCCGCGCGCATTTCCCTGATGCTTGTCGGCCGCGGCCTGTTTCATGAA
>CAZJGZ010000053.1:0-7689 GCA_964545695.1 uncultured Ectothiorhodospiraceae bacterium
AGCGATTCCAGGCATGGGAGCGGCTGCATCAGGCGGCGTATCTTCGCACGGGAGCGTGGTGGCATTCACGGCCCGCTTCGATTCATGTCCAGCGGATTCAGAAGTAGTAGCGCACACCCGTGGCCAGGAAGTTGGAACCGCCTTCCACGCCGCCGAACAGGCCGCCAACCCCGGATCGGTGATGGATCCGCATGAAACCGCTCCAACGGTTCGCCTGCGGCGGCATGAATTCGATCTCCAGCAGGGTGTAACTCAGCAGCCGGGCGGACTCCCCCTCCCCGGGCTCGTCCTCCTGGCGTGGCTCGATCGGCGGCTCTTCGCTCGCCCAGGAGAGGCCCCAACCGATCGCGAAACGGGTGTCGACGATGTGATCCCAGGGGGCATCCATCCAGCGCACTGCCGGCACCACGTTGATTTCCCACAGCTGCTGCAGGCCACTGTGGCGCACGAGCTGACCTTCCAGCTCCCAGCGTGCACCGCCGGTGCGCGCCCAGGAGTGCGTATAGCTCAGCGCGCCGATATACGAGCGCTGAAAGGTCGGCGAGGCCTCGCGGATGAACTCGATGACGCGCTCCTCGAAATTCACGCCGCCGTAGACGGAGATGAAGTCGCGCGGCTTTTCGGCCTGCACCGGAGAACCCGGCAGCAGCCAGAGGAGGACGACCAGGATGACGAAACTCCGCTTATCCACCCGGGCGGCTGGCCCCGTGCGTATCGCCCCGTTGTCAGTCGTTGATTCCCGTTCCCGGATCACCATAGCTCGGTACGCGGCCGGTCGGCACCCCCCCCGCAGCCGTCTCGCAGTGCGTGGGATGATCGTCGAAGTACATGTGCGGCCGGAACGCCTGTAGAACCTCGTGCTTGGACATGCCACCGAGGAAGAAGGTTTCGTCGATGGTCACCCCCCAGGTCATGAGGGTGCGGATCACGCGCTCGTGTGCCGGGCTGTTGCGCGCGGTCACCAGGGCGGTGCGGATTGATGGAATTGCGGGGTCATCCGGGTCCTGCAAGGCGCGGATGTCGGCCAGTGACTTGAGCAGCCTGGCGAAGGGCCCTTCGGGCAGGGGTCGGCGCGCGTGCTCGATCTCGTGCGCCTGGAATGCCTCCAGTCCCTGCTCCCGGTAGACGCGGTCGGCTTCGTCGGAGAACAGGACGGAATCCCCATCGAAGGCAATGCGGATCTGTTCGATCGCCGCACCGGCATCGGTGGGCACGTCGTAGAGCAGGGCCGATGCGGTGCCGCCGCGTAGCCCACGCTCGACATCATCCGGATTGCGCGAGAGGAACAGGTCGACATTGAAGGCGCGCAGATAGGGCACCAGCGACGCCCCACCGGTGAGCGCGGCGCGAGTGATATCGAGGCCGTAATGCTGGATCGAGTTGAAGATCCGCAGACTCGTCTCCGACGAGTTGCGCGACATGATCACGACTTCCACCCGGCGCTCACTCTGATCGAGTTCATTGAGCCGCAGCAGTGCCTTGATCAGGCCGAAACTGGTCCCGGGCGGCAGCACCTCCGTCTCGCGTTCGAGTTGGTACGCGCGGTACGCCGCCAGGCCCTCTTCGCGAAAGATGCGATCTTCCTCGGACAGATCGAACAGCGCGCGGGAGGATACGCCCACGACCAGATATCGACTCAGGTCAATCGCCATGGTCTCCACTCCGCAGCAGGCGCCACCTCAATCCGATCGCGCCAACAGCTCGCGCTCGATGCGGTCGCGCAGCGCCCCCTCATCTTCCGGTACATGACCATTGCCGAGATGCTCGCCATCCGCCGCAAACAGGCTGATGACGCCGGAACGCGTCTGCCATTCGCGGGCGAATTCATCGCCCGCGGCCGTGCCGACATCCGCCACCACGAATTCCACCTGCTCGTCGAAGTCACTCCGCACCCGGTTCAGACGCTCGATCGCGTCCATACTCGCCGGGGAATAATTCTCGTAGGTCAGCACGACGGTCGGCAGGCCGTCACCCACACGCGACAGATCGGAGCTCATGCGCTGCGGCGCAAGCACAAACCAGGTGATGGCACTGATCAGTACCGCGATCGAGATGACGATCACAGTCACCTTGGTGCGGGTCAAAGAGGGGGTCGCCATGAACAGCCAAGCTCCGTCAGTAGAACAGGCAGCCTATCATCGAATGGCCCATCAAACCGGCACCTCGGCGATATTGCCGTGCCGCTCGAGCCACTCCCGGCGATCGCCGGCCCGTTTCTTCGCCAGCATCATGTCGAGCAGCGAATGGGTCTGATCGCCATCCTCGATGGTGAGCTGCACCAGACGGCGCGTTTCGGGCGCCATGGTGGTCTCCCGCAATTGCAGGGGGTCCATCTCGCCCAGGCCCTTGAAGCGTGTCACCTGCGGCTTGCCCTGGATCTTTTCCGCCGTCACGCGCTCGAGAATGCCCTCCTTCTCCGCTTCGTCGATGGCGTAGAACACGTGCTTGCCCACGTCGATGCGATACAGCGGCGGCATCGCCACGTAGACATGGCCGGCAGCAACCAGCGGCCGGAAGTGGCGCACGAACAGGGCGCACAGCAGTGTAGCGATATGCAGGCCATCCGAGTCCGCATCGGCGAGGATGCAGATCTTGCCGTAGCGCAACTTGCCCAGATCGGCATTGCCGGGGTCGACGCCCATCGCCACCGTGATGTCGTGGACCTCCTGGGACCCCAGCACCTCGTCGGGCTTTACATCCCAGGTATTGAGAATCTTGCCGCGCAACGGCATGACCGCCTGATAGGCACGGTCACGGGCCTGTTTGGCCGACCCACCCGCGGAGTCACCCTCGACCAGGAACAACTCGGTCTGATCGACATTCTGGCTGGTGCAGTCGGCAAGCTTGCCCGGCAGCGCCGGCCCCGAGGCAATCTTCTTGCGCTTGACCTTCTTCTGGGCCTGCACCCGTTCCTGGGCACTGGCAATCGCGAGCTGCGCGATGGCATCGCCCGACTCGGGATGACGATTGAGCCACTGGGCAAAGGCATCGCCAATCACGCCGGCAACGAATGCCTGGCAGGCCCGGGATGCGAGTTTCTCCTTGGTCTGACCGGCGAACTGCGGGTCCGCCAGCTTGACCGACAGCAGATAGGCAACATGCGCGTTGACGTCGTCCGCCGTGAGACGCACGCCGCGCGGCAGCAGATTGCGCCCCTCGGCGAATTCGCGCAGCGCCTCGGTCAGGCCATTGCGCATGCCGTTGACGTGCGCACCACCGGCTGTCGTCGGCACCAGATTGACGTAACTCTCGCCGACCGATTCACCGCCACCGGGCAACCAGGTTATGGCCCAGTCCGCGGCTTCGGTGGTCCCCGTCACATGGCCCTGGAACGGCTTCTCGGGCACGACCTCGCGGCCGTCCACTGCCGCCAGCAGGTATTCGGCCATGCCGTCATCGTAGTGCCATTCGGCCTGTTCGCCGGTGTCCTCCTCGCGCCAGGACACGGTCAGGCCCGGACAGAGCACCGCCTTGGCGCGCAACAGGCGCTGGAGGTGGGTGCGGTTGAACTTGACGGTGTCGAAGTACTTGCGGTCCGGCCAGAAACGCAGGCGCGTACCCGTGTTGCGCTTGCCAACGCGACCCGTCTGCGTCAGTTCCTGCTGCTTTTCGCCGCCGGCAAAGCGCATGGCATGTTCGCCCCCGTCGCGGCGAACGGTGACATCAAGGCGCCTGGACAGCGCGTTCACCACGGCCACACCGACGCCGTGCAAACCGCCGGAGAACTGATAGTGCCCCTCGCTGAACTTTCCGCCCGAATGCAGCGTCGTGAGGATCACCTCCACGCCCGGCACCTCGAACTGCGGATGCGGATCGATCGGCATGCCGCGACCGTCATCGCTCACCTCGAGCGAGCCATCGGTGAACAGCATCACGTCCACCCGGCTCGCATGCCCCGCCAGCGCTTCGTCGACCGCATTGTCGATCACCTCCTGGGCGAGATGATTCGGTCGCATGGTGTCGGTGTACATGCCCGGCCGCTTGCGGACGGGTTCAAGGCCCGACAGGACTTCGATTGCCGATGAGGTATAGCTCGTCGCCATTGGGTGATGATGCTCCGGGTTTCCGGCACAATATGCGCGCTGGATCGCGAGTGTAACCGACTTGCGGACATCCGTCCGTGCTCGTGGTCCAGGTACAGGTTCGACTCCCGTGACCCACCACCCAGGCCGGCTCGCATGTATCAATCCACCGCTATGCCGCGCGGCTTGTGGCGCTACTGGCTGCGCATCCATCTCCTGCTCGGCCTGGGCCTGGGCGTGATCTTCGCGCTGTTCGGCCTGACCGGCAGCCTGCTGGTATTCAGCGATGAGGTCGATGCCGCGCTGAATCCCGAACTACTCATCACCCGCGAGGATGGCGACCCCGTCGGCCCGGCCACGGTACTCGCCGCCGTTGAAGCAGCAACGGCAGAGGACTTCCAGGTGGCCTGGCTATCCGCACCGCGAATACCGGACGGGACCTGGCAGGCGTTTGGCGGTCCGGCGGACGATCGGTTCGGCTGGATGACCGCGGTGGACCCGATCACGGGCGAAGTCCTCGGGCAGCGCGAACTCGGCACCGGCGTCGTCGCGTTCGTCTACAACCTCCACACCCACTTCCAGTTGGGCGCAATCGGCCGTGACCTTGCCGGCATGATCGGCATCCTGATGGCGCTGTCACTGCTCAGCGGATTCGCGGCATGGTGGTCGTCGCGCCGGCAACCGCCCCGTTCGCACGCGCGGCCACGGGCGCACGCAAGCGCTCGCGCATGGCACAGGACGCTCGGCATCATCGCACTGCCACTGCTGCTGGTGACCGTCATCACCGGCATCTTCCTGCGCCTTCCCGCACTCACGAATCCCGCCATCGAGTGGTTCTCTCCACTCACCGATCCCGGCGCCGCCGTGACCGCAGACGCGGACAGCGATCCCGGGGACAGATTGTCGCTCGAAACGGCCCTCGACCGGGCCCGCCAGGTGTTTCCGGACGCCCCGCTTACCGGCATCGGGTTGCCCCGCAGCGGCGCGCCGGCGTACCAGTTCGCGTTCCGCGAAGCTGAACATCCACGCGCGCGGGTCGGGCGGTCCTATGCATGGGTCGCGCCCGGTGACGGTGCGATCCTGGCCACGCGCGAATGGGCGGAGATGACAGCGGCGGACCGTTTCCGCGACTGGCTCTACCCACTTCACAGCGGCAGCGCGTTCGCAAGCGCGGGACGATGGGTCGTATTCATTCTGGGCCTTGCCCCAACCCTGCTGCTGGTGACCGGACTGAGCCTGTGGTGGTCAAGGCGGCATCGAGGCAACGGCAGATCGTCAAGCCAGCCAAGGTCCGATTGATTCAGGTCTTGCCACCGAACGGGAATGTGCCGCATATCCGTGACGGCAACACGCACGCTGCTCTCTGCAGAGCCATGGAAGTCGCATCTTCACGGCCCGTATAGAGACCACCCCTGTGCCGGGTGGCAGGAGGCTGGATTCAAGGTCGCCTCATGGCGTTGTGTTCATGCTCCCTTCCAGCATGTCGAGCAACTGCTCGCGCGGGCGATAGCCGGCAAAGGTGGGACCATCATCGCCCAGCAACAGATACGGCGTGCCACTGACGCCGATCGCGCGCGCCGCCTCGAACTGTGACGCCACGGGAGGATCGCACGCCTCGGGATGCGCCGGCACATCCTCCCCGCGCTTTGCCGCCGTCATCGCGGCCTGCGGATCATCCGCACACCAGATAGCGCGCAGGGTGTCGGCAGCCGCACTGGTCACACCAGCGCGCGGAAACATCAGATAGCGCAACTTGATGCCATCCTCGTCAATGGCATCGAGCATTTCCTCATGCAGCTGGCGGCAGTAGCCGCAGGTGGTGTCGGTAAACACGGTCACCACATGATTGACTTCACCATCCGCCGGTTCATACACCACCATGTTGTCCTCGCCCAGTTCCGCGACCCGACTGTGGCGCAGGCGACTCTGCACGTCTGCGGTCAAATTGCGACTCTCGACCAGATCGAGCATCTCGCCGCGCAGCATGTAGCGGCCATCGGCACTGATATACATGACATCAGCGCCGGATACGACTTCGTAGATCCCGTCCAGGGGTGTGGTCTCGATCGAATCGACCGGGAAATCGGGATATTCACTGGCCAGATGATCGCGCAGGTCTGCGGCGTCATCGTCGGCAATCGCCGGCCACACGGCTCCGGACAGCAGCAGGGCCAGCAAAAAGATCACGCGTATCGGCATCAGCTTCTCCATTGTTCACCAGCGTGCACGGCAACTCCGCCACCATGCCTGCGCCATTCAAGTAGACCGCACTCCACAACCATGGTTCATGTGCCCATCACCCACGCGGATGATGCCGGCCATGCACCTCCTGCAGGCGCGCCTGAGCAACATGCGTGTAGATCTGCGTGGTCGACAGATCGCTGTGGCCGAGGAGCATCTGCACGGCGCGCAGATCCGCGCCATGATTCAGCAGATGGGTGGCGAAGGCATGTCGCAGCGTGTGCGGCGACAGCGGGCGCCGTATATCCACCAGCCGGGCGTAGCGCCTGACGATATACCAGAATGCCTGGCGCGTCATGGCGCTACCGCGCGAAGTAATGAAAACCGCATCGGACGAGCCATGTCGGCCCAGTAATGCCGGCCGTGCCGTGGCGACGTAGTGCTCGACCCAGTCGCGCGCATCCTCACCAATGGGCACGATCCGTTCCCGCCCCCCCTTGCCGGTCAGCCGGATGACACCATGGGCGGTGTGGATCTGATCGAAGCGCAAGGCGGTCAACTCACTCACCCGCAAGCCGCATGCATACAGCAGTTCCAGCATTGCCCGGTCACGTAACCCCCGCGGCTGATCGGTATCCGGTGCCGCGAGCAACGCTTCCACCTCGGCTTCCGACAGGGAATCCGGCAGCGGCCGTCCGACGCGCGGGCTTTCAAGGCGGGCGCTGGGATCCTCGGCCATCTGGCCGGACCGCACCTGATGCCGATAGAAGCGACGCAGCGTGCTGAGCAATCGCCGGACGGTCCGCAAGCGCAGGCCAGCGGCAACGCAATCCGCACAGTACGCCTGCAGATCACCACGACCTGCCGTCGTGAGTGCCCGATCACGTCGTTCGAGCCAGGTCGCGAATCGGCGCAGATCGGCACCGTAGGCACGCAGGGTATTGTCACTCAAACCGCGCTCGCTCCAGAGCGAGTCCAGAAAACGTTCAATCAGGGCGTCATCACCCACCGATTGTTTCCGGGTCACGGTCTCCTCCATGCACGGCAGGCCATTGGGGCTGCATGGCTCGTCATGCTTGATCCCTGCATCGGCAATCCCCGTTCGGGGGATCCCCGCCCAAACGATCGCAGCACCAACGACCCTGGCACAAATGAAAAAGGGCGGCCGCGGCCGCCCCTCTCCAATCGCCGACCGGGACGAATCGCCCGGTCAACGCACCTGCTTTCACCGCAGCCGATCCGGTCACCCCGGAATCGGCTGGCGGCAGCAATCAGCTCCGCGAAGCGGACTTCTTGCGCGCAGCAGACTTCTTCTTGCCGGCCTTTTTCTTGGACCGACGCTTCTTGACGCCGCCAAGCTTGTCGATGCGCGTGAGCTCCTTCTTCTCCCACTTGTCACCGAACTTGGCCATGGCCTTTTCCTTCGCTTCGGAGAGCTTGCGCAGCGCGTTTTCCCGTTTCTGCGCGGCCTTCAGCTCGTCCTGCG
>CAZJGZ010000053.1:7789-14506 GCA_964545695.1 uncultured Ectothiorhodospiraceae bacterium
TTCTTCTTGGAAGCGGCCTTCTTCTTCGAGGCAGCTTTCTTCTTCGACGCGGTTTTCTTCGCAGAAACACTACGCGTGCCCGACGATGTCATGGCCGCAGCCACCGTGGTATCCGTTGATTCGGGTGCCTCGGTGGTGCCATCTTCTTTCATGCGGGGCATATGAGCGACTCCCTTGGTGGAATGCATCTCGCATTATAGGAGTGCATGCAGCGTTTGCAATTCCCATTTTCAGTCTGTAGGAAGCACTACCCCACGTGCGGACCGATACTCGGGCTCGACTGCCACCCGATCATCACCGATACTCCGCACCGCACCCAAGCCGATTCAATGCATCATGACCATCTACGCTTCCCCTTGCGGCCTGCTGCGCCGCTTCGGCGCAATCCTCTACGACGCCATCCTCTTGCTCGCAATCGTCCTCATTGCATCGCTGCCCGTCGTGATTGCCATGGACGGCGCGGCTGATGGAGAGCTCTGGTTCACGGGCTATGTGCTGGCAATCGGATATGTCTATTTTGCCTGGTTCTGGATTCACGGCGGGCAGACTCTGGGGATGCGTACCTGGCGGATCGTCATCATTCGCGACGACGGTGGTCGCCCCGGCTGGCGCGATTGCCTGCTGCGTTATGGCGTCGCCATTGCTTCCTGGCTGCCGTTGGCTGGTGGATTCCTCTGGGGGCTGGTCGACGCCGAAAAACGTACACTCCACGATCTGGCATCAGGGACCAGTCTGGTCGTGTTGCCACGCGCGAATCCGACCTGATCTTGCCGCCAAACCAGCGACGATAAGTCGTTGTTCTGCAGGGTTATGGATATCGTGCTTTCACGGCCCATGACTGAACAGGGCGAGGATCGCCTTCGTTCCGGGAGTCCCTGACGGGAATGGCAACCGTACCCGTTACATGATGCGTCGCAGGGCGAGCACGCCGACAATGGCGAACAGTATCACCGGCGCGAGAGCGGCCGCCGGTACGGCCAAGCCGTAGACGATGGCCACGTGGGCAAACAGTTCGGACACCAGGTAGTAGCCGATACCGATCAGACTGCCGATGAAAACCCGCTGGCCGGCACCGGTCGCGCGCAGCGAGCCGAAAATCACCGGCAGTGACAATAACAGCATGACCAGTGTCGACAGTGGGGTAACCAGCTTCTTCCACAACGCCAGCTCATGTCGCGCCGAATCAAGCTGATTGCGCTGAAGATAGCGAACATATTCGTACAGTTGCCATGACGGCAGGGTCTCGGGACTGACGGCGAGCACTTGCAGCATGTCGGGGGGGATCAGGCGTTCCTGGCGCAGCGCCTCCCGGCTTTCCGTCCGCAGCAGTTCACCCGCGAAGTTCGTGGCGGTCACATTCTCCAGCAACCAGTATTCGGTGGCGTAACGCGCCCGCTCCGCCTGCAGGGCCGTTACCAGCTCGCCCTCGGAGAATTCATAAACGGCCACATCGCGCAATTCATACCCCGGCATGACACGACCGACATTGACGAAGCGCTCACCGTCACGCATCCACAAACCCCGCGCCGTGTCGGCGACGGCCTCACCAGCGATCGCGGAAGTGCGCATGCGTTCGCCGTAATTCTGGCTGACCGGCGCGACGCCCTCACCCAGGGCCACGACCGCGATGATCAGGATCACGCCACCCTGCATCACCTGCCCGAGAATCCGACCGATCGACACACCGGCGGCCCGCATGACCACCAGCTCCGAGTTCGCCGCCAATCCGCCGAGTGCGAGTACACCGCCGATCGCCACCGCCGCCGGAAACAGGTCATAGACACGTTCGGGCAGCGTGAGCACGACATACAGCAGCGCGCGCGCAACGTCGTAGTCGCCTTCGCCCGTATCCCCGATCTCGCGGAAGAAACTCAGCAGCCCGTCAAGCGCCATCAATGCCAGCAACACCAGCAGCGCACCACTGACAACCGCCCGCACAATGTAGCGCGTCAGCAGCGTCATGATGGCGCCGATCCCGCCTGATTCGGTTCGCTGCCCAGCCCCACGACCGCCATGCTCCAACGCCAGCCATTCTGGTGCACCACCAGCAGCAAGATGAGTATCAGTACCACGGCGTGGGCCCACCACATGCCCAGCCAACCGGGCACCGTTCCATCCGCGACTGCCTCCCGCGCAACCACCATGAAATTGGCATACAGCATGTACAGGAACAGGGCGATGGCAATCCGGCTGTAACGGCCCTTGCGGGGTGTCGTTCGGGCCAGCGGCAACGCGGCCAGGGCGAGCGTCAGGCAGCCGATCGGGACCGACAGACGCCACTGGATCTCGGCCAGGTTCTTGCTCCCGCCGGCGGCCCGCAGTTCGGCGATGGATTGCGCCTCACGGTCCGGTCGATCCGGATCATGGCTCGATTCAGGCAAGCGCAGGCCATGACGCTCGAACTCGATGACGACGAACTCGGCGCTGCCCGGTCTGCCCTCGTAGCGTGCGCCATCGCGAAACTCGACATAGCGCCAGCCGGTATCTTCATCACGGCGTTCGACCGCTTCGCGCGAGCGCACGACGACGGTTTCCCCATCGGCGTCCTCAGCCTCCACGAACACGCCTTCCAGCACTCCATCGTCACGTCGCCGTTCGGCGAACACGACGATATCGTCACCCGACGCGCGCGTGAACTGACCGGCCGCGACGCCGGTGAGCTCCGACCGCTCCGCGAGCTGCGCACGGATGTCATGATCGGCTCGCTGTGCCCAGGGGGCCACCTGCATACTGAGTATGGCCGAAAGGATGCCGACAACCACCGCCGCCGCAATGACGGGGCGGTAGAGCCGGGCGGGACCATAGCCGCAGGCGCGCAGCGCCGACATCTCGCTTTCCGCATGCAGCCGCCCGAAGGTCAGCAGGACGGCGAGGTAAATCCCGGGCGGCACCAGCATGACCACCACATGCGAGACGTTGGCAAGGAACAGTGGCAGCACCACGTCACCGGCAATACGCCCATCGACGACCTGGCCCAGCATGTAGATCAGGGTATTGGTGAGCAGGATCAGCAGGAGCACTGCCACCACCGCTGCAAAGGTGAGCAGAATCTCACGCAACAGATAGCGGTCGATGATGGTCAAGCGCATGGACCCGGTGGCGGTGGTGGTTCGGCGCACCATTGTGCCGCTCCGCTCGGCCAAATGACATGCCCCGCCCCGGCAGGCGCGGCCAGCGCGCGAGCGGGCAGTTTCCCGCAGCCTGCGAACGGACCCGGTCGATTGCTATACTCGAGATTCATGCGAGTCCGCAGCAACGCCGGACTGCGGCGGTCCCGTTGGCCAGGAGGCCGATCCACGATGCGCGTCGATTTCTACATTCTCGGGGACGCCAATGAGGAGCGGCGCCTGCACTATGTCTGTCGCTTGACGGACAAGGCCTGGCGACTGGGCCACACCGTCTGGATCCATGTCCCGTCCGGAGCGCACGCCGATACGCTCGATGCGCGACTCTGGACCTTCGATCCCGACGGCTTTCTCCCGCACGAGCGCAACGAAGATGGCGACCTGAGCGACTGCCCGGTGATCATCGGCACCACCATCCCCGCGACATCCGCACCGGACCTCCTGATCAACGAGCAGGGCAACATCGTCGATGACGGCTGCCGAGCCACGCGGATTGCGGAAGTCGTCAACCAGAGTCCGGCGATACGCGACGCGGGACGGTCACGCTATGCGCGTTATCGCGATGCCGGCTGTGAACTGCATCACCATCGGGTGGATTGAATGGCGAACGACAGCAATCAGGGCGACATCCCCACACTGCGTGACCTGATTCGACCGGGGACGCGTGCCGCTGCGGCGTCAAGGGCAGAAGACGAGCCGACGCCGCGACCCACTGCCGGCCCGCAGGCGGCACCGGAATCCACCCCGCCCCCCGAGCCCGGTCCCGATCCCGAACGCGCTGACGGCGCACGTTCGACCGGGCTGAGCGATGCGGAGATCGAGGCCATCGCCCGCCGCGTGGTCGAGCGTCAGACCGAACAGATCAGCATGGCAGTGGCCCGAGCCATCCGTCAGGCGTTGGCGTTGCGTGAACGCAATGCCGCCTCCGAAGAGGACGACGATTCACGCTGAGGGCAACGCACCATCGCCCTTCTCCACCGACTCGATGCAGGCACGCAGGGCGTCGAGACCGTCGGTGAGGGCGGCTGGCCCGGGCTGCAGGATCAGCGGTGACTTGATCTCGTAGACATGGCCGGCGCGTACAGCCGGGATGCTTTCCCAGCCGGAACGTGCCGCCACCTGATCGGGACGGAAGCGCTTGCCGCACCAGGAACCGATGATGACGTCGGGACTTCGGCGGATGACCTCCGACGGATCCTCGAGGATGCGACCGCGCGCGTCGGCACGCTCGGCGCGATCGGCGAAGCAGTCCTCGCCGCCGGCAATCCCGATCAGTTCACTGACCCAGCGGATCCCGCTGATCGGGGGATCGTCCCACTCCTCGAAATAGACGCGCGGGCGCACGAGATCATGCGCAGCGGCCTCGCGCACGCGAGCAATGCGCGCATCGAGCCGGGTAACCAGACGCGCGGCGGCGGCGTCGGCGCCGACGAGTGCGCCCAGACGCCGGATCATCGCCAGGATTCCGGCGACACTGCGATGGTTGAAGACGTGCACTTCGATGCCGGCACGGATCAGCGCGGCGGCGATATCCGCCTGCAGATCGGAAAAACCGAGCACCAGATCGGGCTCCAGCTCGATGATGCGGTCGATCTTCGCACTCGTGAAGGCAGCGACCTTCGGCTTGTCCCGTCTCGCCTCGGGCGGCCGCACCGTGAAGCCGGAAATACCGACGATCCGATCCTGCTCACCCAGCAAATAGAGGGTTTCGGTTGTCTCCTCGGTCAGGCAGACGATGCGTCGCGGCCATGGGTCCATGGCATGGGACTCCAGCGATCGGGTAAAAGAAGCGGGCAAGCCAACCAGGGGCCATGCGGGTGACGATAGCGAGTTGCCCGACAGTGTGGCAACCGGAATGCCCGCATGGGAACAGACGCCCGGCACTGCTGCTCCTGTCGTTAGGCTCGGGCCCGGCAGCCTGCATATGCTATCTTCACGCGCTTTGACGGCTTTACCGGATCCGAGGCGATGACAACGCTGGACAAGACTTACGACCCGCACGCGATCGAAACGCGCTGGTACCAGGAGTGGGAGCGGCAGGGATATTTTCAGCCGCAGGGCGACGGCCCGCCGTTCTGCATCATGATCCCGCCCCCGAATGTCACCGGAACGCTGCACATGGGTCATGCGTTCCAGGACACCATCATGGATGCGCTGACCCGGTATCACCGCATGCGCGGCGACCAGACCCTGTGGCAGCCGGGTGCCGACCATGCCGGCATCGCGACCCAGATGGTGGTCGAGCGTCAACTGGCAGCCGAGAACATCACGCGCCACGACCTCGGTCGCGAAGCGTTTGTCGATCGCATCTGGCAATGGAAGGAAGAATCCGGCAACCAGATCTCCCAACAGCTGCGCCGCCTGGGCGCATCGCCGGACTGGAGCCGGGAACGCTTCACCATGGACGACGGACTGTCGGCGGCCGTGGTCGAGACCTTTGTCCAGCTCTACGACGAAGACCTGATCTATCGCGGCAAGCGCCTCGTCAACTGGGATCCGGTGCTGCACACGGCCGTATCCGACCTCGAGGTCGCATCGGCCGAAGAGCAGGGCCACATCTGGCACATGCGCTACCCGCTCGCCGATGGCAGCGGCCAGGTTACGGTCGCCACGACCCGCCCCGAGACGATGCTCGGCGACACCGCCGTCGCCGTTCATCCGGACGACGAACGCTATCAGCATCTCATTGGCCGCAGCGTCATGCTGCCGCTGGTCGAGCGCGAAATCCCCGTGATCGCCGACGAATACGTCGACCCGACCTTCGGCAGCGGCTGCGTGAAGATCACGCCGGCACATGATTTCAACGACTACGCAGTCGGCGAGCGCCATGATCTGCCGCGCATCAACATCTTCACCGCGGATGCGCGCATCAACCAGGAAGCGCCGGCCGCCTACCGCGATCTCGACCGTTTCGATGCCCGTGACCGCATCGTCGCCGACCTCGAGACCGCCGGGCTGCTGGCCGGCGTGGAATCGCACACGCTGACCATTCCACGCGGCGACCGCACCGGTGCCGTCATCGAGCCGTATCTGACCGACCAGTGGTTCGTGCGCGCGCGGCCGCTGGCGGAGCCCGCCATTGCGGCGGTGCGCGATGGTCGCATCCGCTTCGTCCCCGACAACTGGGCGCGGACGTACTACAACTGGATGGAGGAGATCCAGGACTGGTGCATATCGCGCCAGATCTGGTGGGGGCACCGGATTCCGGCGTGGTACGACGCCGACGGCAACATCTATGTCGCCCGCGATGAAGCCGAAGCGCGCAGCAAGTACGGCCTGGGTGACGAGATCGCCCTGCAGCGCGACGAGGATGTCCTCGATACCTGGTATTCCTCGGCCCTGTGGCCGTTCTCCACGCTCGGCTGGCCGCAAGACACCGATGCCCTGAAGACCTTCTACCCGACCTCGGTGCTGGTGACGGGTTTCGACATCATCTTCTTCTGGGTTGCCCGCATGATCATGTTCGGACTCAAGTTCATGGATGATGTGCCCTTCCACGAGGTCTACATCCATGGCCTGGTCCGCGATTCCGAAGGCCAGAAGATGTCGAAGTCGAAGGGCAACGTGCTCGACCCGATCGACCTGATCGACG
>CAZJGZ010000054.1:0-14234 GCA_964545695.1 uncultured Ectothiorhodospiraceae bacterium
AGGCAGCGCGGAGCGGCGTGGCCCCTGAGCCGGGCGCTCATCTCGACATCCTCCCTCAGCGGCTGCTCCGGAAAGCCGCCGTTGCGGTCAAAGAGCGTGCGGCGGACAAAGATGCCCTGATCGCCGGTGGCGATGCCGGTCAGCCGCGAGCGGATGTTCATCAGCACGGCGGTCAGCCGCAGCAAGGGGCGCCATGAGTCGAGCCGCACACCCACTCGCCCCCAGGACACCCCCGGATCGTGCGCGGCCGCCTCCATGGCTGCGAGCACGGGCTCGTCCACCTTCGTATCCGCGTGCAGAAACCACAGCAGTTCGCCCGCGGCGACGGCTGCACCCGCATTCATCTGCGCTGCCCGCCCCGGGCGCGCGTGGATCACGCGCGTGGCGCCAGCGGCCGCGCGTTCCGCCGTGTCATCGCGACTGCCGCCATCCACAACAATGACTTCGCTGCCACGTGCCCGCAATGGCGCGAGTGTCGCCAGCATGGCCTCGATGGTCTCGGCTTCGTCGATGGCGGGCACGATCACGGAGATGGGTACCGCGACGGGCATCTTCCCGGGCTCGCTGGTGGCAGCGGATGGCAGCGTGGGTCGGTTCATGTTGACAGGATATCCCACATCAAGCGGTGCCCGCGGCAGGGAAATCCCGGACTTGACTGCAGCGCTCGCGACCACGAATGTACGCCGCCTGTCACGATGGAGGAACCGCATGCACTGCCTGGTCTATCGCAGCTCGCGCTATCCGGACATGTACCTGTACCTGGCCGAACCGCCCGAGGACATCGAGCTCCCGCAGGCGGTACGCGAGCGCGTCGGGCGGCTGGAGTTCGCGCTGGCGTTCGAGCTCACACCGGAGCGGCGGCTGGCACGGGCCGATGCCGCCCGCGTGCTTGCAGACATCGAGGGCCAGGGCTTTTACCTGCAGCTGCCGCCGTCACATTACACCGGTACATGATCGCGCCATGGCGATGGTGTCATGACCACCGCCGGCGCCTTTTGCTGGGCGGCGCGCTGGCGGTGATGGCGCTCGCCCAGTGGCTGGGTGCAACCGAGGCGCTGCAATTCGATCGCCACGCTATCGGTGCCGGCGAATGGTGGCGGCTGGTGAGCGCGCATGGCGTTCACCTCGGGCCCAGCCACATGCTCCTCAATGGCGCCGTGCTGGTGGTCGTGATGGTGCTGGTCGGACGCGAACTGACGCCCGGAGAGTGGCTGGCACTGGGCCTGGTGTGCGGACTGACGATCAGCATCGGCATCTGGCTGTGGCAGCCGGAGACGACACGTTTCGCCGGGCTCTCGGGTGTACTTCACGGTCTGATCATCGCCGGCGCGATGCGGGCGTTGCCGCGCCAGCGCCCCCTGAGCGGCGTGATCCTGGCCTTGCTCGCGATCAAGCTCGGCAGCGAGATGCTGTTCGGCCCGACACCGGGCACGGCCAACCTGGCCGACGGCCCGGTGCTGGTGGAAAGTCACTTGCTGGGCGCGCTCGCCGGCCTGGCTTGGGGCAGTGCGCATCTGCTGTGGCAAGCCCGCAGCGGACTGCGCACCCCCGGATAGCCACTCCCGGATAGCCACTCCCGGATAGCCACTCCCGGATAGCCACTCCCGGGTAGCCACCCACGGATGGCCTTTGAACCGGGGCCCGCCGGCCCCGGTTCAGTCATGCGTCAGGACGGGCGATCCTCCGATTCGGGCTCGGCGGCAGCCGCGTCATCACCCGTGGATGCCCCGTCCGCGCTGTCCGTCGCGGTATCCGCGGCCGGATCACTGGCAGTCACCCCGCTTTCGGCCGTGCCCTCCGCCGCGGCAGACGAGTCCGCCGCCGGGGATTCACTCGGCCACGACGCAAGCAGGCCGTTCAGGCGGCTGACGAAGGCCGCCGGATCGTTGAGCTGCCCACCTTCGGCCAGTACCGCCTGATCGAACAGGACCTCGCTCCAGTCGCTGAAACGGTCGTCATCACCGAGTGCGGCCATGCGCTGCAGCAGCGGATGTGCCGGATTGATCTCCAGCGTCGGGCGGCTCTCCGGGACGTGATGACCGGCCTGCCGCAGCAGGTGCTGCATGTGCAGGGCAACGTCGAAATCGCCGAGGACCAGGCACGCGGGTGAATCGGTGAGGCGGCGCGATACGCGCACATCCGCGACCCGCTCGTCGAGTACCGCACGGATGCGCGCGGCCAGGTCGTCGCCGCCCTTGGTGTCTTCCTGTTCCGCGTCCTCGCCAAGATCGATTTCGCCCTTGGCCACCGAGGCGAACTTGTAGCCCTGGTACTCCGCGACCTGCGCCATCAGCCATTCGTCGACGCGATCGTGCAGGAGCAACACCTCGATGCCCTGCTTGCGGAAGACCTCGAGATGCGGGCTCTTCTGGGCGGCCTTGAGGCTGTCCGCAGTGACGTACCAGATCTTCTCCTGGTCCTCACCCATGCGGCTGATGTAGTCCGCCAGACTGACGGTCTGTTCGCCGTCGGCCTCGGCATGGGTCGAGACGAAGCGCAGCAGGCCGAGGATGCGTTCGCGATTGGCGAAGTCCTCGACCGCGCCCTCCTTGAGCACCTGGCCGAATTCGCGCCAGAAGGTCGCGTAGGTGTCCGGGTCCTTGTTCGCCGTATCCTCGAGCAGGTCCAGGATCTTCTTGACCGAGGCGTTGCGGATGCTGTCGACGACCTTGTTCGACTGCAGGATCTCGCGCGATACGTTCAGCGGCAGATCGTTGGAGTCGACCAGGCCACGCACGAAACGCAGGTAGCGCGGCAGCAGCTTGTCGGCCTCGTCCATGATGAACACACGCTGCACGTAGAGCTTGACCCCGTGCATGCCGCGATCACGGTCAAACAGATCGAAGGGTGCGCGCCGCGGGATGTAGAACAGCGTGGTGTATTCGTATTTGCCCTCGACGTGGCTGTGCGTCCACAGCAGCGGATCCTCGAAGTCATGCGCGATGTGCTTGTAGAACTCAGCGTATTCCTCGGTGGAGATGTCCTTCTTCGGCCGCTTCCACAGCGCGGACGCGCGGTTCACCGTCTCCAGTTCATCGTCCTTGCGATTGCCCTCGTCATCGACGGCGGGCATGCGGATCGGGAAGGTGATGTGATCCGAATAGTGGTTGATGATCTGCTGCAGCCGCTGGCGATCGGCGAACTCCTCGCAGTCCTCCGACAGGTGCAGGATCACGTCCGTGCCCGGTTCGGTGCGGGTTGCGGCATCCAGGGTGTAGCTGCCATCGCCGGCTGATGCCCAGCGGACGGCCGCATCCTCGGGCTCGCCGGCACGCCGGGTAATCAGCTCCACGCGTTCGGCAACGACGAAGGCGGCATAGAAACCGACGCCGAACTGGCCGATGAGCTGCGCGTCCTTCTGCTGGTCACCCGACAACTGATCGAGGAACTGGCGGGTGCCGGATTTGGCGATCGTGCCGATATTGGCGATGACGTCATCACGCGTCATGCCCGCGCCGTTGTCGCTGACCGTGACCGTGCGCGCCTCCGCATCATGGTCGACCCGGATATGCAGGTCGGACACCAGCGGCGACAGTTCCTCCTGCGTCAGCGCCTCGAAGCGCAGCCGATCACAGGCGTCGGAGGCATTCGAGATCAGCTCGCGCAGAAAGATGTCGCGATTCGAATAGAGCGAGTGGATTACCAGCTTGAGCAGCTGTTTGACTTCCGCCTGGAATTCTCGGGTTTCGCTACCGGTGTCGCCAGTCGCCATCTGCGGATTCTCCCTGTTATCGAAAATCATGTGGGCTGGTCGTGGGAGCTGCCCCACAACCAATGATCAGACCCATTGGATAGGGTCGATCCGGCCCGGTTTCAAGGCGGTCTAAAGTGCCGGCAAGGTACTTCGGGCCTGCGGGAGCAGCACAGCACACGCAACGGGGATCGCCGCGAGGAGGCGCAACGGCGCCAGGTGCCGCATGGCCCACTAGTGAGTGGCGCGCTCCAGGGCGAGCAAGCGCAGCTTGTGCGACTGGACCGCTCCGCGCTCCCAGTCGCCGTTGTACCCGCCGGGGCCGGAACGCGCGACGATGCGGTGGCAGGGCACGACGATGGGCAGGCGATTCGCCCGACAGGCACCGCCGACCGCGCGCGGCGACGAGCCGAGATCGGCGGCAACGTCACCATAGGTGCGGGTATGCCCCGGCGGGATGGCCAGCATGGCTGCGCGCACGTCGGCCTGGAATGCGGTCGGCGCGGGAGCCAGCGGCAATTCGGGCAACGCAGCACCCGGCTGGCGGAACCAGGCGAGCAGTGCCTCTGCCGCCTCCCGCGCCACGCCGTGATCCGGCCACCACTCGGGGCCGTCCGCCAGCCAGTCGATACCGGTCAGGCGGTGGCCATCCGTGTGCAGGCCGATACGACCCAGGGGGGTGTGTACCCGCGCTTCATGTGCCATGCGTCACCCCTTCCCGAACGAGCCCCGGTCCGCTTGATCATACGCCCTAGTGGGCCATGCGGCACGGGGACACCGGCTACTCGTCCTCGACCAGCGGCAGGTCATCGGGCCCGGGGTCGCGCAGGCCGAGCTGCTGGAGGCGATTGCGCAGCTGTGCCCGCCGCCCCGAGTCCTCGCTTGCGTTCAGCAGGATCCGGTAGATCCGGCGGGCATCGTTGACCAGACCGATCCGCGCGAGCTCGCCGGCCGCCTGATACCGCGCGGTCTGTCCCCAGCGATCGCCGCCGGTGCCGTCGAGCAGCGTGGCCGAGCGCATGTAGAGTTCGGCGGCCCGCCGGTGATCGCCCAGCGACTGGTGTGACTCGGCCTGCCAGTAGAGCAGCTCACGTCGGCGCTGCCCTGACATTTCGTAGTCGCCCACCTTCTCCAGCAAGGCCAGCGCCCGCTCGTGCTCGTTCGCACCCTGCAGATCGAACAGCACCTGCAGCACGCGATCGAGCTGGCGCGATGCCAGGGTTGATTCCGTTTCCAGCAGCTCCTCGATGAGCTCGGCGCCCGCCAGCGGCTCCCCGCTGAGGACCAGCACGCGCGCCCGCAACAGACGCCAGTCGAAGGGATCACGGCCCTCTGGCGCGTCCGCCAGATCACGCATGAACTCGCGGGCAACCGCCAGATCGTCCCGACTCAATGCCTCTTCCACCAGTCGATAACGCACAATTGTCGGAATGTCCGCCACAGCGCTGAAGCGTTCACTGTCGACGTACAGTCGGCGTACCATGCCGGCACCGGGCCCGTGCTCGATGAGTTCATCCGCAAGGCCCGCGTGAGCCTGCTCGCGCGCTTCGCTGCCGCGCAATGCAACCACCGCCAACAGCGCGTGCGCACGCCCGCGATAGCGCGGCAGGGCCGCATCGACCTCGGCGAGCCAGGAAGCGTCATCGCCCAGCAGCAGCTGGCGCTCGTTGCCGACGCGCTGCCCGGAAGTCAGCCAGGCCGACCAGAGCGCGTCGGCATCGACACGGAACAGCGAGTCCTCGGATGGCAGGGCGTCACCAAGCGCAAACGCGCGCTCGGCGGCAAGCGCAGCACGCGCGTGCGCCCGCTGGCGCTCCGACGCCTGCTTGATCACAGCGTGGAGACGGGCTCGATCCTCGCGTGCCAGCGAGTCTTCCTCCAGCGCCTGCTGCGCACGCGTGATGATGGCCTCGGGCGAGCGATTGCCGGCGCGCAGTTCGGCCAGCAGGCGCAGGGCAAGCCCTTCGCCACTTGCCTCGGTCGGCAGTACCGACAGCGCCTCGTCGATGCGCTCGCCACGAATGAGCACGCGTCCACGCAGCAACTGCCAATCGGTGTCGTCCCCGGCGTTGGCGTAATCCTGATCGAACCGCCGCATGGCGGTCACGGCGTCTTCGATGCGTCCGCCGGCGAGATAGGCCCGCACCACCCACTGGCGCCACTGCGCCCGCTCGTCCGGGGCTCCGACGCCGGGTTGCCACAGCAGGCGACGCAGTGCTCCGAGGGCACCCGCGGCATCACTTCTCTGGAGGTGGACTTCGGCCTGACGTTCAAGCGCCCAGCGTCGATGCTCGTCGGGTGCCGCGGCCGGCAGGTCGGTCAGTCGGGCAAGTGCGCGGTCCCACGCCCGTTCGCTGACCAGGATGTGGATACGGGCACGTTCCCAGCGCTGCCAGGAGGATGGCGCACTGTGAGGCGGAGGCTGGTGATGCTCGAGCAGCTCCAGCGCCAATCCGGGCGCACCGGCATCCGCCGTCTCGACGATCGAGGACAGGCTTCGGCGCTCGGCCTGGGCGGCAGGGCTCAGGGTCAGAAGCAGGAACAACAGCGCGCCCAATGCGCCGACGCGCGCCGGAAACCGGCGCGCGTCGGCCATCGTGGCGCGACGGATCACACTCACCGCTTGGCGAGTTTTTCCTTGATGCGGGCTGCCTTGCCGGTCAGCTGACGCAGGTGATACAGCTTGGCCTGATGCACCTTGCCGCGGCGCTTGACCTTGATCTCGGCGATCTGCGGGCTGTAGGTCTGGAACACGCGCTCCACACCCTCGCCGTGGGTGGTCTTGCGCACGGTGAACGCGGAGTTCAGGCCGCGATTGCGCTTGGCGATCACCACACCCTCGAACGCCTGCAGGCGCTCGCGATTGCCTTCCTTCACCCGCAGCGAAACGCTGACCGTGTCGCCGGATCCGAACACCGGGATTTCCCGGTTCATCTGTTCGGCTTCGAGTTCCTGAATGATGTTACTCATCGTCATGCTCCCGTAATGCCTTGTCGTCGGTTTCCGCCGCGCGGTAACCGGCAATGAATTCGTCCAGTAGTCGCCGCTCTTCCGTTGTCAGTTCGCGCTCGGTCAGCAGATCCGGGCGCCGCAGCCAGGTTCGGCCCAGGGCCTGCTGGCGCTGCCAGCGTGCAATCGCCGCGTGGTCGCCGGAACGCAGAATCGCGGGCACCCCGCGTCCCTCGAAACTCGGGGGCCGCGTGTATTGCGGCCCTTCCAGCAAGCCGTCGCCGAACGAGTCGTCGCCCGCCGATTCGGCACCGCCCAGCGCTCCGGGCAACAGCCGTACCACCGCGTCGATCAGCACCATCGCGGCCAGCTCGCCGCCCGACAGCACGTAATCGCCAAGCGACCACTCCTCGTCGATCCGCGTCTCGAGGACACGCTCATCGACACCCTCGTAACGCCCGGCCAGCAGTACCAGCCCCGGCGCTGCGGCCATTTGCGCAACCGCGGCCTGCGTCAACGGTCGCCCCTGCGGGCTGAGATAGATCCGTCGACTACCGCGCGGTGCCGCCGCCTGCGCGCAATCCAGCGCCGCCGCCAGCGGTTCCGGCTTCATGACCATGCCCGGACCGCCGCCAAAGGGCCGGTCATCCACCGTGCGATGCCGGTCGTGCGTCCAGTTGCGCGGATCGTGGCTGGTCAGCGCGAACACCCCGTGCCGGCGGGCCCGGCCGAGCACCCCGTGGCCGGCGATGGCCTCCACCAGCTCGGGGAACAGTGTTACCACTTCAATGCGCATCAACCATCCGCCCGGCCAACGACGGCGGCCGTCACACTCAGAATTCCGGATCCCAGTGCACGGTCATCACACCCTGGCCGCGGTCGACGCTGACGACGAACTGGTCCGGCACCCACGGAATCAGCCGCTCACGCTCGCCGCGAACCACCAGTACATCGTTGGCACCCGTCTCGAGCAGGTCGATCACTGAACCGAGTACCACACCGTCCGGCGTCTGTACTTCCAGACCGATCAGGTCAGCCCAGTACCACTCATTCTCGGCCAGCGGCGGCAACTGCTGCCGCGGCACCGAAATCACCGCATGGCGGAGTTCGGCCGCGGCATCGCGATCGTCGACACCAGCCAGAGACGCCACGACGCGTTCACCCTGCATGCGCCCCGAAGCGAGCTCGTACGGCCGCTCACTGCCGGCGGGGCCGAGCCACCACTCGCGAAACTCGAGTATCGATTCCGGCGGTCGCGCCGACGAATCGACGCGAATCCAGCCGCGCACACCATGCGGCGCACCGACACGACCAACCGGGATGAGGGAATCCTCGCCCGCCCCCGGATCCACGGCCGGCCTCAGCTGCCCGCCTGCTCCGCGCGCCGCTGTTCGCGCACGAGACTCTCGACCCGCGCGCTCAGCTGCGCACCATCGGCGACCCATGCCTCGACGCGCGCCAGATCCAGGCGCAGCCGCGGCGACTGGCCGCGCGCCACCGGGTTGAACAGCCCGATGCGCTCGATAATGCGCCCATCACGCGGGCTGCGGCTATCCGTGACCACGATGTCGTAGAACGGGCGCCGCTTGGCGCCTCCTCGATTGAGCCGAATTGAAACCATCGACGCACCTACCTCCGTCAGCAATAATCCGACACGCCATTACGGCCTGCCGGGCATAAGCGCGTAATAATACCTGATTCGAAGAAACGTGAACATCCCGACGTGTCCTTGCGCGCCCACTGCCGGGAGTCGGACTTGATCCCGCCGGACCGCGTCCCAATTCAGTCCACATAGATCATCGTGAACGGGGCCGGATCACGCCGGGTACTGGCGGTCCGCGGCCCTGGTAACCGAGCTCGGGCATGGACTGGCAGATGATTGCAATCAGTGTGCTGCTGACACTTGCCGCCGTCATTCTCGCGGTCGGCATTGGCGTGTTGCGGCGGTCCGTACGTCGGGCGCTCATCGGCCCGCTCGGCGAACGGCTCGGCTTGCGCCATGATGCCGAGTCCAACGACGACGGCGACGACCGCATCACCCTGACCGGCCGCTGGGCGTCGGCGCCGGCAAGCGTGGTGCACGTCAGCACGGCCTGGTACGAGCCTGATGAACTGCGCCTGCAGATCACGCGCGAGCTGCCATTGCGCGGCCGCGTATCATTCCGCCGCAAGGGTCTGCTCCACCGCCTGGCGCTGCGTTTCGGCCTGCTGCCGGAGATCGGCCCCGCCGACCGCGATTTCCACCGGTGGATTGCAGCCGAGGCCGAGAACGACGCCGACATAGAACCGCTGACGGCGGACGCCGGCGTCCGCGAGGCCCTGTTGCGACTGATTCGCGACCGGCGTACGCGGGTCGAAGCCCGGCCCGGCGGGGTTCGTGTCATCTACCGGGGCCAACGCTTCCTGCCGGGCACCGGCCTGCGGCGCCCGGCAGAGCCGAACCGGGCGCAGGCCACGCTGGACGATCTTTATCAGTTGGCCGATACCGCCAGGACGGCGCTGCGCACGCAGTCCGCACGAAGGCCGGCAGCGCCGGCAACGGACACCCCGGACGCGGAGAGAACCCAGTCTGCGGATACCGGCGCGCCCGCCCTGCTCTCCGAAATGGACTCCCTCTACGCGACGGTCAGTCGTCATCCGTGGGGCAAGCTGGTACTCATTGGTCCGGTTCTGATGCTTGCGGGGCCGGCGGTCCTGCTCTGGGGCACGGATTATCCGCCCATCACCTGGGACCTCTACCTGCTCGGCCTCGCCGGTGGACTGTTGCTGCTCATTGCCTACGCGTTGCTTGCCTATCGCGTCCTGCGGGGGCGCACGCAGGCGTTGCGCGACTTCGGCATTGCCGTGGGGGCCGCCGTGATTGGACTGCTGACCTTCACGCCGGGACTGCTCGCAGGGGTCAACGGCACCTTCGATCAGGGCTCGGCCCGTCAGGAAACCGCAGCCGTGCAGCGCCACCTCGGCGATGGCCACCATGTGCAGGTCCGGCTCGACGCCCCATCCAGCCGACTGCTGATTGTGGCCGTCAGCCGCTCGGTCTATGCCGACCTGGAACGCGGCGACGAACTGGAAGTCCGTGTGATGCCGGGCGCCATCGGTTTCCCCTGGCTGGCCGGCCCGGTCCATCCCTGACCGGGCTTGCGGGCAGGCGGTCTCGCGGCCTGTCAGATTCCACGGCTTGCGGTACAATCCTGCGCCCTCACGGACGATCCACGACCCGGGGCTGACGGGAAGCTTGCCACCGGCCCGCCCAACCCATCGGAGACTGCGATGACGACGTACGATGTTTATGCCATCGGCAATGCGCTGGTGGATGTCGAATACAGCGTCGAGCCTGACGACCTCGCGGGCCTCGGCATCGACAAGGGCGTGATGACACTGGTCGATGCGGATCGCCAGACCGAATTGATGACGGCGCTGAGCGCGCGCGAAGTCCACCGCAGCGCCGGAGGCTCGGCCGCCAATACAGTGATCGCGGTCAGCCAGTTCGGCGGCCGCGGCTTCTACAGCTGCCGCATCGGGGACGATGCGCTGGGCGACATCTACGCGGATGACCTGAGTGCCAATGGTGTCGACAGCAACGCGCGGGCGCAGCGCGATCATGGCGATACGGGCCGCTGCCTCGTGTTCGTGACGCCCGACGCCGATCGCACCATGCAGACCTATCTGGGCATCACCGGCGATCTGGGGCCCGATGCCGTGGCCCCCGACGCACTGCGGGCAGCGCAATGGCTGTACCTCGAGGGCTATCTGGCCACCTCGCCCAGCGCGCGCGAGGCCGTCGGCCAGGCGCGCGCCATTGCAACCGAAGCGGGCGTGCCCACGGCCATCTCGCTGTCCGACCCGAACATCGTCCACCACTTCGGCGCCGAGCTGCGGGAGATGATCGGCAGCGGCGTGGATTTCGTCTTCGCCAACGAGGACGAAGCCCTGGGCATGAGCGGCGCTGCCGACATCGACGGCGCCATGGATTGGCTGCACGGGATCACGACCGGCTTTGCCATTACCCGCGGGGCACGCGGGGCGATCATCCATGACGGCAGGCAGACCGTGGAAGTGCCGGCGCGATCAGTCACGCCGCTGGACACGGTCGGTGCGGGTGACATGTTCGCTGGCGCCTTTCTCCACGCCCGCGGCCAGGGTTGTACGTCTGCCGAGGCCGGTGCGTTTGCCAACGCCGCGGCCGCCCGCATGATCGTGGAGTACGGTCCGCGCTTCGCCCCCGGTGTGGCCCGGGAAGTCGCCCGCGAACTGCCGGCGCGCTGACGGCTCGCGCATCGCGCCGGACCCCGGTGGCTGACGCGCTTCAGTTCATGCGCGTCGACACATCGACCACGATGCCGTCGAGGATGCGCACGCGGCGCGGCTGATAGCGCTCGTCCTGATGGTAGTACCAATCCTCGACGGTGCGTTGACCATGGCCATGACGGTTGCGCCACTCACGCGGCGGCGTCACGCGGCTGTAGGCCCGCTCGGCCGGCTCACCGCAACGAGTCAACAACTCATAGGCAGTCATGCCGGTGCTGAAGTCCGCCGGCCGGCAGGGACGGCCGGCTCCCATCTCGCTCTCGCGGAACCCATAGCCGGCGGTGTCGATACGGCGCAGGCGCCCATCGCGGAAATGCAGGACCCGCAACATGCGCTGCGGCCCGAAGTTGTAGTGCCAGATTTCGTCATGGGGTGCGTAGCGGGCGTAGACAGGATCATGCACCGCGTCGATATGGTTCGGCTCGCCACACTTTCGCTCGACCTCGAAGCGGCGATCGCCCTCGCTGATCAGACCGTCGGGGCAACGCAGCGCCTCGGCGTCAGCGGCAAACCCGCAGGTCAGAAGCAGTGCCAGGAGGTTGCATGCTTGTCGACTCATTTCGCCTCCGCTGGCCCCTTGAGCCGCCCCAGCGGCCGGGATCACCCCGGCCAGCCCATCGCTGACCGGCGATTCAGGATAGCCCGGGACGCGCCCCGCGGGTATACCCATTCGGACCACAGAACGAGTGGAGTCATTCCGCGACGGCGTACGCCGCGCTCGGTGCGGCCTCGCGCTGCAGAGCCCGGCCGCCGCAAGGGGTCAGCCGGGTGATTCGAGCTGCGAGCCGGACTGCGCCCCCGGAGTGAGTCGAGCGGCGTCGCTGGAATGACCATGCAGACGGGTGGTGCGTCGATAATCCGACAGTATCAGATCGCGCACGCGTTCCAGGGTCTCCAGGCGCTCACGCGCGGCACCAGCCACCCAGAGCGTGACGTCCTGCCGTTTTTCGCTGAAGTAGCGCAGGATGAACTTCTCGCTGCCGAGGAAGTATTCAATCGCCTCACGGGCATCCACCTGGCTCAGCGGATTGCTGGCGACCCGGCGGGCCGACTCCTCCTGCTGCAGGCAGTACGCATTCAGCAGCCGATAGAGCAGCAGACGCTTGCGCTGAGCCTGGTTCTGCAGCATGTCCGCGTCGATCAACAGGCTGGCATCGGTAAGCACATCCAGCCAGTGGAGCAGTTCCTCCTCGGATAGCGGAATCTCGACCTCGTCACGCTGGCGAGTCAGTTTCTGCAACCGCTCCAGCAGCGTCTCGCGCTGCCGCTGGGCCAGCCGCGGGCGCAGCAGGCGCACCGTCAGCCGGCGCTGATATTCCAGCTTTTCACTGACGACCTGGATGCTCTTGTCGAGCTCGCGCATGCGCACCAGACTGCTCTCGCACTGCCACTGGCGGAATTTCATCTCCCGATGCGCAATGTCGAGTTCCAGCAGGTGGTAGCGCCGCAGCACGGGATAGAGCTTGTCGATGATGTGACGCGCCCGCTTGTGTGCCGCGGCCACGCGCTTGGCAACATCCTCGCTCGGCCTTGATTCGAGCACGGCCGCAGCGCGCTCGAGGCTCATCAGCTCGGTCGAAAGCGTCCGTCCCAGTTCACGGGCACGCTTCAGTGTCTGATCCGAGTCATCGAGCCAGTCCTCGTTCAAACTCTTCTGCCCCTGATCCTGCGACACCTGCGTGACCAGACGGTCCAGCTCTTCGGATCCCGCCCCATGGGTCCCGTCGACGGTCTCGAGTGCGGCGAGCACGGGCCCGCTGAGCCGGTCCTGCACGTCGCGCGACAAGGCCAGATCCTGGTTCGAACGGGACCAGATCAACTCCTCGATCACGCCGCGCTTGGCCGGATCGCTGATCTCGTCCACTATTTCCACGGGTATGGGATCGGGCAGGAGACTATCGGGCAATTCCCGAATCTGCTCCGCGCTGAGGTGTTCCAGCATGCGCCGGAAGGCATCCGGTGACAGGCGTTTGTATCCCGACATCATCATTCCCTTGCCGGCGACCGCGGCACAGTGATGCGCGGCCTTGCCGGCGCGATGTATTGCTCGTTGCCAAGCAACTGCCGTGCCACTTATAACGCGCAGAGGTTGCTGCCATGCTATCAGCGTTCGAAACCGCCCGCGCAACCGTGGAGCGCCACGCCCTGGGCTTCATTCGCGGCATTGGTGAACGCACCATCGCCGGCGGGGGTCTTGCGCGCGCGGAACACTACATTCAGGACACCTTCGCGGACCTCGGTCTCGACATCCAGCGCCAGACCTATGCCTATGCAACGACCGAGGTCGCCAACCTTTTCTGCGATACGGGTCCGCAGCAGGGGCCACCCGTCATTGTCGGCGCCCATTACGACACCGTGCCGGGCACCGAAGGCGCGGACGACAACGGCAGTGCCGTGTGCGTGTTGCTGGCCCTGGCCGAGCGCCTGGTGCAGGCGCCACCCACCGTCCCGGTGCGACTGGTGGCCTTCACACTCGAAGAACCGCCGGCCTTCCACACCCGCCACCAGGGCAGCCGCGTGTTCGCCCGCCGCATGAAGGCGGCCGGCGCGACGACCCGGGGCGCCATCATTCTCGAGATGGTCGGTTACACCACCGCCGAGCAACGTTATCCAGGCCCGTTGCGCTGGGCCGGCTACCCGCAGACGGGCGACTTCATCGGCATCGTCGGCGACGGCCGATCGCGCCGATTGACGCAGACCCTGACCCGCGCGTTCCGCACCAACCCCGCGCTGCCGACCGAGTCGATCACCATTCCGCTGCGTGGCTGGCCCTTGTTCGCCTCGCGCCTGAGCGACCACAGTTCGTTCTGGGATCAGGGCTACCCGGCGGTCATGGTCACGGACACGGCCTTTTTCCGGAACCCGAACTACCACCTGCCGGCCGACCGCATCGAAACGCTGGATTTCGACTTCATGGCGTACCTGGTCGACAGCCTCGAACTCGGCATCGCCGCGCTGGCCGAATGACCTGTCGCGAAGGCGCGAGGCAATACCGCGCAGAACGCGTCAACGCCGTAAAGACTCTCTCGAAGAGCCGCAGTGCTCGCGGAGAGGAATTTTTCCTCTGCGAGCTCCGCGTCTCCGCGAGATTCATGTTCAGGACGTCTCCCGGATCGCGCCGCACTGAAATCACGCCAGGCACGCAAAGCACGCCAAGAGCCCAAGTTTCCACTTCGCGCGCTTGGCGTCCTGGCGAGAGGTATTGCCGCGCCTCCGAGACCCACAGAATCCGCCTCTTCGCCCGGTCGGCTGGATGCCGTACCATGCGCGCCTGCGCAATCACCGG
>CAZJGZ010000055.1:0-7396 GCA_964545695.1 uncultured Ectothiorhodospiraceae bacterium
GGAAAAATCTTCTCCGCGAGCTCTGCGTCTCTGCGAGAGATATTGACCGGTATCGGTCCGTCCTGCGCGGCATTACCTCACGCCAGGCCCGCGAAGCTCGCCAAGAAAAAATCATTTCCTTCGCGTGCTTCGCGCCTTTGCGAGAGGCGGGTGCGGCACGCTATCGATCACGCGCTGGCCTGGAATCTCGCGGAGCCGCAGAGCCCGCAGAGATGATGATTCCCTCCGCGAGCTCTGCGTCTCTGCGAGATTTACTTCGCTCCGTCCCCGAGCGTCTTGACGAAGACTTTCGAGTTGCGCTGCCAGTTGTAGAGGGCCTGGCGTTCGGCGGGCAGGTCGGCGACGTCGCCCGGTTCGAAGCCGCGTTCGCGGAACCAGTGCATGGTCTGCGTCGACAGCAGGAACAGGTGCTGCAGCCCGCGCGCCCGTGCGCGCTGTTCCACGGCGTCGAGCAGCTGGCGCCCGCGGCCGGTGTTGCGGTACTCGGGATGGACCGCCACGCAGGCGATCTCGCCGCTGATGCCATCGGGCAGCGGATAGAGCGCAGCACAGGCGATGATGGCGCCGTCGCGTTCGATGACCATGAAGTGGTCGGCTTCCAGTTCCAGCTGTTCGCGCGAGCGCCGGACCAGCGTACCCTCGCTCTCCAGTGGCTCGATCAGCTCGAGGATGCCGCTGATATCGTCGATACGGGCGGTTCGCTGGCCCTCGTACACCTCGGCGGTGAGCATCGTGCCGGCACCATCACGGGTAAACAGTTCGGCCAGCAGCGCGCCGTCACTACGCGCGATCAGGTGTGCCCGCCGCACGCCGCGCCGGACCGCGGTAACCGCGCTGTTCAGGTGGCGGGCGGCTTCGATGTCGTCGCGGCCATCGGCGGCGAGCCAGGCTTCGGCCGCCTGCGGATCCAGCTCCCGGATGAGCGTGCCATCAGCGCCCCGCACCCCTTCATGGTCCATCAGGAACAGCAGTTTGTCGGCATGCAGGGCAACCGCCATGCGCGTCGCTACATCCTCGGCGTGCAGGTTGAAGATTTCGCCGGTGGGCGACACGCCCAATGAAGACTGCAGGATGATGTTGCCCTGGTCGAGCGCGGCAGCGGCACCGGCGGTGTCGACCCGACGAACCAGCCCGGTGTGCTGATAGTCCACGCCATCATGCACCCCCCAGGGGCGGGCGGTGACAAAGTTGCCGCCGACGACGCGGATGCCGGCGCCCGCCATGGGCGTGTTCGGCAGACCTGCGGACAGCATGGCCTCGATCTCCTGGCGCACGCGACCGGTGGCTTCGCACACCAGCGGCAGGGCGGCGGTCGAGGTGACGCGCAGTCCGGCGTGGTAGGTCGATTCCAGCCCCTCGGCTTGCAGGCGTGCGTCGATCTGGGGGCGCGCGCCGTGGATGACGACAAGACGGATGCCGAGACGGGCGAGCAGGGCGATGTCGTGGATCAGCCCCGGGAAGGCCGTTTCGGCCGTGGCCTCGCCGCCGAAGGCGAGCACGAAGGTGCATCCGCGATGGGCCGCGATATAGGGCGAGGCGTTGCGGAACCAGGTCAGGTGACCGTGTGGATCGGCGGCGGCATTCATCGATGCGGTCCATGCGCAGGGGGACAAGCCGCGCATTGTAACCGATGCGGATTGATGCCGGCCGCTCCGGGCGCGGGATGTCGGGATGCCGGCCCGGCTCGACCGGGGATGGATGGCGCCGGCTGGACCTTCAGGTGGGTTCGAGCACGTACAGACCGGGGTGGATACCGCCGAGTTCGATAATGCGCACATCGCGTATGTGCCAGCGGCCGCTGTCGCGCACGGCCGAATTGAACAGACCGCGGCGATCGGCCAGCAGTACCAGGCGTCCCTCGGCGGTGATCAGGGCGCGCGCCCCGTCGAGCAGTTCGCGGTAGAACCGGCGGAAATCGATGCGCTGACCGAGGCGGCGGCCGAAGGGCGGGTTGGTGACGATGCCATCGAACGGGCCCGCGTCCGCCATGGCGGACAGTTCGCGGCAGTCGCCATGGCGAATCGTGCCGCGACCGGCCAGATCGTAATGCGCGAGGTTCTCGGCGGCGCCCGCCACCGATCGTGGATCCGAGTCACCGCCCACGAGGCGGGCGTGCGGGAACATGTGTCCGGCCTCCAGCAGGATGGTGCCGGTGCCGCAGCAGGGGTCGAGCAGGGCCCGCGGCTCGTGCTTGCGCGCAGCCAGGCGGAGCATGGCATGCGCGACATTGGCCGCGAGGGCCACGCGGCGCTGGTAGGGGCGGGCGAAACGGCGGCTGAGCGGATGCTCGCTCCAGCGCGTGCCGACCAGCACCCGATCGTCGACGACATCGACTTCGACATGCACCGCGTGGTTGTGCAGCGACACCGGTGCGCCGCTGCGCTGCTGGATACCTGCGCCCGCGGCGACCTGGACATCCATGCTGGTGAAGGCATGCGTGCCCGTGCGCATGCTGGTAACCCGAAAGGGTGTGTCTGCGTCGAGACCGGGAAGGTCGATACTGGCGAGTCGGGAGCGGATTGCCGGCAGCGGGTCGGTGGCAGGCAGATCGAAGGCGGCAATATCGCGAATGACGTGGTGAACGCCGCGCAACCGGGCTGCCAGGGGTCGCAGTTCGCTGGCGTCCGCATCCACGACGACCGGCACTCGCCCCTGGAGCGTGATCCCCGGCGCATCGCAGTCGCGCTCGGCAAGGCCGGCGGCGAGCAGCAGCTCGCGCCATTCGTCGCGGACGCAGTCTTCGAGACCCGGGTTGGTTGTCAGTGTGAGCTGCATGATGCCGCCTTGCGCACCGCAGCCGGCAGCAGGGCCGGCGGGTGCCCGCCGGTGATCATCCGGGCTCCACGCAGAAGCGCTGGATGAAGCGTCCGAGCAGATCGACGGTGGGATCAAGGGCATCGAGTGCCAGGTATTCGTCGGGCTGGTGGGCCTGGGCGATGCTGCCGGGGCCGAGGATGACCACGTCCATGCCCAGACGCTGGTAGAAAGCCGCCTCGGTGCCGAACGCGACGGCCTTGGCGGTGGCGCCGGTGAATTCCTCCGCGGCACACACGATCGGCGTGTCGGGGGGCGTTTCCACCGGCGGCGTACCGTCGGTGAGCGATTCGAACTCGACCCTGAGGCCGCTGTCCGCCAGTGCGGCATGGACGCGCTCGTGGATGCGCGCGCGCTCGTACTCGGCATCCATGCCGGGGAGTACACGCAGATCATAGGCCAGCACGCATTCCCCACAGATGCGGTTGGGGCTGTCGCCGCCGCGGATCTGCCCGAGGTTCAGGGTCGGCGTGGGTACGCGAAAGGCGTCGTTGAAGTAATCCTCCTGCAGTTCGTGTCGTCGCTGCAGGAGCGCGGTCATGGCTGCGTGCATGCCGTCGAGCGCGCTGTTGCCGTAGCCCGGATCGCTGGAATGGCCCGAGCGACCGATCAGGCGCAGGCGCTCCATGATGATGCCCTTGTGCATGCGCACCGGCCGTAGCCGAGTGGGCTCGCCCAGGATCACTGCATCGGCGTGCAGGTCATCATCGGCGACCAGGGCGCGTGCCCCGGACATGGTGGTTTCCTCGTCGGCGGTGACCACGAGGTGGAGCGGTCGGCGCAGGCGTTTCGCCGGTGCTGTCGACGCCGCGGCCAGCGCCAGCGCCAGGTAGCCCTTCATGTCGCAGCTGCCGAGGCCGTACAGGCGATCGTCGTGCTCGGTAGCCCGAAACGGATCATGGGTCCAGCGCAGCGCATCCCACGGCACGGTATCGGCATGGCCGGCGAGGACGAGGCCACCGTCGCCCTCGCCAAGGGTCGCGATCAGGTTGTACTTGCCGGGTTCGCCCGGCACGGCGCGGATATCGCAGCGGCAGCCGATGTGCTCCGCCCAGTTCGCCATGCGGTCGATGACCGGGCGATTGCTGGTGTCGAGATCGGGGTCGCCGCGACTGGTGACCGAGGGCGTGGCGATGAGCTCGGCGATCATCTCCCGCGCGGCGGGCAGTGCTGCCGCCACCGTTATTCGTCGCCGTCGGTGACGGCCCCCATCGATGCCGGTGCCACCAGCCGGGCGTATTTTGCCAGCACGCCACGGCGATACTTCGGCCGCGGCGGCGTCCACGCCTTGAGGCGCTGTTTCATTTCCTTCTGCGTGATCTCCAGCTTGATCGCGTTCGTGGTGGCATCGATGGTGATGACGTCGCCGTTCTTGACCACGGCCAGCGGGCCGCCGACCGCCGCCTCGGGCGTGATGTGACCGACGACGAACCCGTGGCTGCCACCGGAGAAGCGGCCATCGGTGATCAGGGCAACATCATTGCCCAGTCCGCGGCCCATGATCGCCGAGGTCGGTGACAGCATCTCGCGCATGCCCGGTCCGCCGACCGGTCCCTCGTTGCGGATCACCACGACATGGCCGGCCTTGACCTTGCCATCGAGGATGCCGCGCAGTGCCTGCTCTTCCGAGGAATAGACCTTGGCCTTGCCGGTGAACTTTTCGCCTTCCTTGCCGGTGATCTTCGCCACCGCGCCTTCGGGAGCCAGATTGCCGTAGAGGATGACCAGATGGCTGTTTTTCTTGAACGGCTGGTCGAAGGAGGCAATGATTTCCTGGCCCTCGGGGTAGGGCTTCACGCCTTCCAGGTTCTCCGCCAGCGTGCGACCGGTCACGGTCAGGCATTCGCCATGCAGCAGACCGCGGTCGAGCAGCATCTTCATCAGCGGGGCGATGCCGCCGATGCGGATCAGGTCGGACATCATGAAACGGCCGCTGGGCCGGAGATCGGCGAGCACCGGCACCTTGCGACCGATGCGGGTGAAGTCATCGAGCTTCAGCTTGACGCCGGCGGCGTGGGCCATGCCGAGCAGGTGCAGCACGGCGTTGGTCGAGCCGCCGAGAGCGATGACCACGGTGATGGCGTTCTGGAAGGCCTTGCGGGTCATGATGTCGCGCGGGCGGAGATCCTGCTTGACCAGTTCCAGCACCTGCGCACCGGCGCGCCGGCAGTCGGCCAGCTTGTCTTCCGAGGTTGCGGCCTGGGCCGAACTCTCGGGCAGGCTCATGCCCAGCGCCTCGATCGCCGAAGCCATGGTGTTGGCGGTGTACATGCCGCCGCAGGAGCCGGCACCGGGGATGGCGCACTGTTCGACGGCGAGGCGCTCGTCCGAACTGATCTGGCCCTTGGCTTCCTGGCCGACGGACTCGAACACGGACACGACGTCGACGTCGCGCCCCTTGTGACAGCCGGGCAGGATGGTGCCGCCGTAGACGAAGATCGACGGGCGATTCAGCCGCGCCATGCCGATGAGGCAGCCCGGCATGTTCTTGTCGCAGCCACCGATCGTCACCAGCCCGTCGAAACCCTCGCAGCCGGTGACCGTCTCGATCGAGTCGGCAATGACCTCGCGCGAGACCAGCGAGTATTTCATGCCCTCGGTGCCCATCGAGATGCCGTCCGAGACGGAGATGGTGTTGAACAGCACGCCCTTGGCGCCGGCCTCGTCGCTGCCTGCCACCGCGGCATCGGCGAGTTTGTCGATGTGCATGTTGCACGGGGTCATCATGCCCCAGGTCGAGGCGATGCCGATCTGCGGCCGCGCGAAGTCGTCCTCGCTGAAGCCGACCGCACGCAACATGGCGCGACTGGCCGCGCGTTCGGGGCCGTCCACGACCTGTGCCGAGTAGTGACGCGGGTCGAGAGGGCGGGAGGATGAGCGCTTGGCGGCCATGAGGGCTCCTGAGTCGAGTGGGGAAAACCGCAAGGTTATTGCTCACGGGGTTGGCTGGCAACCGGATTCCGCCGGCATGGCCCGCCAGCCCGCGTTTGTGGCTGCTTCGGGCTTATGCGCTATACTTTTGGCCAGGTTGAATGAACCTGGCGGCGGAAACGCCCGCGTCGGCATGCCGGATTCATCGGAACGGTGGATTGCAGCGCAGCAGGTCGGCAGGTGTTCCGGGGGCACCGCAGCACCGTGAACAAGAGCGAGATCATCGCGGCGCTCGCGCAGCGCCTCGGTTACAGCAAGGCGGAGTCCAAGCGACTACTTGACGCCCATCTCGACGCCATTGCCCATGAGCTCGCCATCGGCAACCGGGTGGTGGTGCGCGGACTGGGTACCTTCGATACACGGGAAGTCCCGGCTCATCGCGGCCGGCGACCGAGTGATGGCGAGGCGCTGGAAATTCCCTCTCGACGCCAGGTCACGTTCCGTACGGCGGAAGGCCTGCGCGATGCCGTGCAGGCCTGGGAGCCGGAGCCATGAAGGAGCGTATCTTCGATGGCCGCCTGGCTGAGCGCATCGCCGGCGACGACGCCGCTCGAACCGAACGCCTGAAGGCCGTGGCCCGCACCCTCGTCGGGGTCGTGCGCGATGGTCTGGTACGCGACGGCACGGTGCGGGTCCACGGCTTCGGTACGTTCCAGCTCCGCGAGACCCGCGCGCATGCCGGCGTCAATCCGGCGACCGGTGAGCGCATCATGGTGCCGGCGCGGCACCGGGTGATTTTCCGGCCGGCGAAGGCGCTGCGTGAACGGGTCGATCCGGACCCCGCCAGGGCGGTGCTCCTGAACGAGCCCCAGCCCTCGCGCGAGGCCCTGCTGGCGGGCATTGCCACTGCATCGACTACCGCCGCCGCCGGCAAGGTGCCGCCGGGGGCGGCGCCCGCACAAGGGTCGGTGACAGGCGAGCGTCCATCGGTCGCGGCCGCGGCCATGCCCGATGCCACGCTGCGATCCACGCGCGACCGTGATCCCGGCCCGACCGATGACGCCAATATCGCGTCGGCGCCGGCAGCCGAACCACCTGCGGTGACGCCGGTGGCAGCGGCCGAGCCGGTTGCGGCCGGTCCGACCGACGACCGCGACGCCGCCAACAAGGGTGCCGCTGCCGACACGGGCGAGGCCGGCGAGCGCGAGCCCCGCTACCGTTATCGCGCGCTTGCGCTGCTCGCACTGATCGCGCTCGTCGGCCTGCTCGCCTGGCTCCTGTGGCCGAGCGCCGCGCCGGTACGCGAGACCGACGAGATACCGATCGTGCGCGCTGATGAAGCGCCGGCGGACGCAGCCGGTGAGACCTCGATGGCACCGGACGAACCGGCTGCGGTCGGTGCCGAAGTGCCGGCCGTGCCGCCCGAGCTGGCAGGAGGCCCGGTCGAATCGGAGGCGCCGGTTCAGGCCGAGGATCTGCCGTCGGGGCCGCCGGCGCTCGCGGACGGGCAAGCGGTGGAGGTGGCCCCCGGCATCGCCGCCGCGCCCGTCGATCCGGCGACCGCCCCCGTCGAGCCCGACATTGCCGCGAGCGACGCCGCGACGCTGGCGACACTGGATGAGGTGCTCGCGAGCCTTGGCAGCGATCTTGATCCGGCGGGTGTTCCGGCGCTCACCGCAGCGCCCGAGCCGACGGGCGAGGCAGCGGCCGA
>CAZJGZ010000055.1:7496-13920 GCA_964545695.1 uncultured Ectothiorhodospiraceae bacterium
CCGCCGATCCGGTGGGGACGCCGACCGATCCGGCTGCCGGCGCCGCCGGCGAAGCGTGGTTTACGGCACGAGACTACGCCGTGGAGCCGGGTGACACCCTGTGGGCTATCGCCACGCGCAACTACCTGGATCCGTATTACTGGCCGCACATCTACAACCACAATCATGGCCAACTGCCCAACCCCGATCGGCTGGCGATCGATCAGCAGCTGCTGCTGCCGTCGATGCAGGGGCAGCCGGGCGATCTGAGCGCCGCCGACCGGACCAGTATCGCCGAGGGTTATTTGCGGCTGTACCACTTCTGGGTGGAGACCGGTGAAGCCAACGCGGATTACGCGCTGATTGCCGTGCGCGTGTTCGATGCGGAGGTGCTGCCCGACGCGCTTGCGAGCAGCGGCGCGGCCTATCCGCGTGACACCATGGGGGCCATCTACGAGGCGCAGCTGACCCACCGTTTTGGCCAGTGACCCGCGATGGCGCGCGTCTGCGCAGTGTTCTGCCGGCCGCCTTTCGGACGTGGGCATCTTGTGCCGCGGTAGATGAACCCGGGTCCGACAAGCTGCTAGCATCGCCACGCGGTCGGGCTGCTCGCCAGCCCGGCGCAAACCGGTGGTCCGAAGTCATTCATCCGTACGTGTTGGGTCAGCCGAACGACTTCGGGTTGTACACCGCCAACGGCCCTTCCCACTCTGTCAGCCGGTAGTCCAGCGATGACCACGCCCAATCTGATCGCAGAGCTGCCCTACCGTGCCGACAGCACGGTCACGTTCGAGGCGCTGGTCGATGAACCCTGGAGTGTGCTGCTCGACAGCGGTGCCGCCGGCATGCTGCCGGGGCGCTACGACATCATGGCGGCCGATCCCGGCGTGACCCTCGTCACGCGCGGTGGGACTACCGTGATCACTCGGCGCGACGGCAGCTGCGAACACCGAGACGATGATCCCTTCGCGTTGTTGCGCGCCGAACTCGGGGGCATCTCGCCGCCGGTTGGCGATCTGGCCTTTGCGGGCGGTGCCATCGGTTATTTCGGCTACGATCTCGGCCGCCGGCTGGAGGCGCTACCGGCGGTGGCCGCGGCCGATGAAGACGTCCCGGATATGGCGGTCGGCATTTATGACTGGGCCGTCGTCACCGACCACGACCGTCAGCAGACCTGGCTGCTGGGCGCGGATCGCGACCCCCGCACGCGCGAGCGCTGGGCCGAGCTTCGCGCGCGGCTGGCGGAACCGCCGGCCGCCGCCACGCGTGCGCCGCTGGTCGTCACGGGCCGGGCACAGGCCAACCTCGATGGCGACGCCTATCGTGAGCGGTTGCGGCGCATCCTTGCCTATCTGCATGCCGGTGACTGTTATCAGGTCAACTTCGCGCAGCGCTTCACCGTGCCGGCCACGGGTGACGCCTGGCCGGCCTATCGGCGCATGCGCAGTGCCAACCCGGCGCCCTATGGCGCCTGGCTGAGTCATCCCGGTGTCGAGGTGCTGTCGGCGTCGCCCGAGCGCTTCCTGCGCGTGGATGCCGAGGGGGGCGTCGAAACCCGGCCGATCAAGGGCACGCGCCCGCGTGCGGCCGACCCGCTGCGCGACCGGGAGCTGGCGGAGTCATTGCTGGCGAGTGCGAAGGACCGGGCGGAGAACGTCATGATCGTGGATCTACTGCGCAACGACCTGGGGCGCGTGTGCCGTCCCGGGAGCGTGCGCGTGCCACGGCTGTTCGAGCTGGAGAGCTTTCCCACGGTGCATCACCTGGTATCCACGGTGACCGGCACGCTGGCCGCCGACATGCATGCGCTCGATCTGCTCCGCGCCTGTTTCCCCGGCGGCTCGATCACGGGGGCGCCGAAAATCCGTGCCATGGAGATCATCGATGAACTCGAGCCGCACCGGCGCGGCGTGTACTGCGGCTCGATCGGCTACGTCGGGTTTGATGGCGCAATGGACACGAATATCGCCATCCGCACCCTGACCCGCACCGACGGTCGGGCGCGCTTCTGGGCCGGGGGCGGCATCGTCATCGATTCGGATCCGGAACAGGAATACCAGGAGAGCTTCGACAAGGCGGCGTCGATGCTGGCGCTGCTGGAGGAGATTGCCGCGGCCGGTGACATCACGTCGCCGGCGCGCGGTGCCGTGAGCTAGTGAGCCATGCGGGTCACGCCCGAGCCGGCTCCGTGTCGGCGGCCGCTGTCGGCGCTTCCTCCTTGGTTTCGTCTTCCTCGGTCTCGTCCTCGTCGGGCGCGGCCAGGCGCCAGGCCGGGAACGGGTCCGGCAGCCGGGCCCACTGCTCGGGGGTGAAGTGGCTGGCCTGGTCGGCGTCGATCAGGCAGGCGTCGAGTTCGCTGCGCAGCGCAGCCTCGTCCATGCCGGTGCCGATGAAGACCAGCTCCTGGCGCCGATCGCCGAACACCGGATCCCAGTAGCGCTCGAGCATCGTGCGCCATTCCTCCTGCTCCGGCCACTGGTCACGGTCCACGCTGGCCCACCAGAAACCGGCTGCCTGATGGGTGACCAGGGCACCCGCCTGGCTGAGTTCGCCCACCCATTCGGGCCGCGTGGCCAGCCAGAAATGACCCTTGGCGCGGATCACGCCGGCCCAGCTGCGACCGAAGAAGGCATGCAGGCGTTGCGGATGGAACGGCCGCCGTGCGCGATAGACGAAGCTGGAAATGCCGTATTCCTCGGTTTCGGGGACGTGCTCTTCGGGCCCGAACAGTTCCTTGAACCAGAGCGGGTGTTCGCGTGCGCGTTCGAAGTTGAAGCGGCCGGTATCAAGCACGCGCGCCGGATCCACATCGGCGAAGCGGGTCTCGATGACCTCGGCCTCGGCATTCAGCGCCCGAATGATGCGCCGTGCGTTGTCCGCATCCTCCGGGCTTGCGGCGTCGAGCTTGTTGAGCAGGATGACGTCGGCGAACTCGATCTGCTCGACCAGCAGATCGACCAGCGCGCGTTCGTCCTCTTCGCCGACACTTTCACCACGGTCCCGCAGGAAGTCGGTGGAACCGTAGTCGCGCACGAGGTTGGCGGCGTCGACCACCGTCACCATGGTGTCGAGCCGGGCGATGTCGCCGAGCGAGTGGCCGGCCTCGTCACGGAAGTCGAACGTCGTTGCCACCGGCAGCGGCTCGGAGATGCCGGTGGACTCGATCAGCAGGTAGTCGAAGCGCCCGGCTTCGGCCAGTTGCCGCACTTCCAGCATCAGGTCGTCGCGCAGCGTGCAGCAGATGCAGCCGTTGCTCATCTCCACCAGTTGTTCGTCCGAGCGTGTGAAGCCGCCGGCGCGCACCAGGTCGGCATCGATGTTGACCTCGCTCATGTCGTTCACGATGACGGCGACGCGGCGCCCGTCACGCTGATTGAGGACGCGATTGAGCAGGGTGGTCTTGCCGGCGCCGAGAAAGCCGGAAAGGACGGTCACGGGCAGCCGGGTATCGGTGGAGGCGGCGTTGTTGGTGCCAGCGTCATTCATGCGGGGTACTCCATGTGCACGCTTGATGATGTAATAACATAACATACGCTCGTGCTGATGGGCACGGAATACCGGGCGCTTCCGCGCGGGCACGTTCCGGGGGAGGGGGAGGCTGGATGCGCGGCGGCCGCCGACGCGGGGCGGTTCAGTCGGAGTCGAGCAGGGCGCGCAGCCCGGCGAACTGCTCACGACCACGGGCGAGGCGTGTTTCGCTGTCCGGCTCCGGGCCGCTGCCTTCCCAGTCCAGGTCGGCCGCGGGCAGTTCCTCGAGAAACCGGCTCGGCTCGCAATCGATGTCCTCGCCCCAGCGCCGGCGCTGCTGGGCGTAGGTGATGGCGAGCGTCTTCTGGGCGCGGGTGATGCCGACGTACATCAGTCGGCGCTCTTCCTCGATCCGCTCCTCGGCGATGCTGGCGCGGTGCGGAAGGCTCTCTTCCTCGACGCCGACCATGAAGGTGTGGGGGAACTCCAGGCCCTTGGCAGCGTGCAGGGTCATCAACGAGACGGCGTCACCACCCTCATCACCGGTGGTGCGGTCGAGCATGTCGATCAGCGCCAGGCGCGAGACGATGGCGGAGAGATCACGCTCTTCGTGGTCGTCAGTGGTCGCCATGCGCCCGATCCAGTCCAGCAGCTCCTCGACATTGGCCAGGCGCTTGTCGGCCGTGCGGGCGTCGGACGAGATATCCTCCAGCCAGCTGGCGTAGTCGATATCCTCGATCACGCCGCGGCAGACGGCGACCGGATCGCCGCGGCCGGCATTGTCGCCCATGCCGACCACCCATTCGGTAAAGCGCCGCAGCCGCTGCGCGGCACGTTCGTCGATGCGCTCGGCGAAGCCGAGCTCGAAACTCGCGGCGAGCATCGACACGCCACGCTCGCGGGCGTACGTGCCGAGGCGCTCGAGGGTTGCCGGCCCGATCTGCCGCCGCGGTGTGTTGACCACGCGCAGGAACGCCGTGTCGTCATCGGGGTTGGCCAGGAGTCGGCAATAGGCGAGGACATCCTTGATCTCGGCGCGGTCGAAGAACGATGCCGCGCCGCTGACCTGATAGGGGATATTGCGCTCGCGCAGCGCGCGCTCGAACGGACGTGCCTGGAAGTTGCCGCGGTAGAGGATGGCAAAATCGCCCCAGCGCAGGCCGTGGTGCGCGCGCCGCGAGAGGATTTCACTGGCCACGCGGTCGGCCTCGTCGTCGCCGTCGCTGCACGGGATGACGCGAATCGGATCGCCGGCGCCGAGATCGCTCCACAGGCGCTTGTCGAAGATATGCGGGTTGTGTCCGATCAGGTGGTTGGCCACGCGCAGGATGCGCCCGCTGGAGCGATAGTTCTGCTCCAGCTTGATGACCTTCAGGCGCGGGAAGTCGTCCTGCAGCCGCGCGAGGTTCTCCGGCCGCGCGCCGCGCCAGGCGTAGACCGACTGGTCATCGTCACCGACGACAGTGAGCCCGCCCGCCGGCCCGACCAGCTGCCGCACCAGTTCGTACTGGGCGTTGTTCGTGTCCTGGTATTCGTCGACGAGTAGATGGCGCACCCGGTTCTGCCACTTCTCGCGCAGCTCGGCGTGCTCGGCCAGCAGTTCCACCGGGCGGATGATCAGGTCGTCGAAATCGACCGCGTTGTAGGCGCGCAACTGGCGCTCGTAGCGGGCGTAGACTTCGGCGGCACGCTGTTCGAAGGCATCCGCGGCCTGCGCGGCCGCCTGCTCGGCGCGGACGAAGTCGTTCTTCCAGCGGCTGATGACACGCCGCAGGTCCTCTTCCTCCTGCAGATTCCCGCCGTCGTCGCCACGCACCAATTCCTTGATCGCGGTCAGACTGTCGGTGGCGTCCATGATCGTGAAGCCACGGCGATAGCCGAGCGCATGGCCGTCCGCGCGCAGCATCTGCAGGCCCAGGGTATGGAACGTCGCCACCGTGAGGCCGCGACCGGCGTCGCTGGCCAGGGTCGCGGCTGCCCGTTCCTTCATCTCGCGCGCGGCCTTGTTGGTGAAGGTCACGGCGAACACCGAGCGGGCCGGGTAGCCGCATTCCTGCACCAGATGGGCGATCTTGCGTGTGATTACGCGGGTCTTGCCGCTGCCGGCGCCGGCCAGGACCAGCAATGGCGACTGGGTGTGGCGTACGGCGGCGGTCTGCTGTGGGTTCAGGTCTGCCATGGGTATCGCGATCGCGGGCGGAGCGGGCATTCTACGCGCCGTCACCGTTCCGGTCAGGACTTGACATGCTGCTGCTGGCTGTCTTTCTCCAGACCCTTTGCCGGCGGCGCTCAGCGCTGTACCCTTGCAGCCCGGCGCTGGCGTAGCTCAGTCGGTAGAGCAGCTGATTTGTAATCAGCCGGTCGCAGGTTCGATTCCTGTCGCCAGCTCCAGGATTCCCGCAATCCCCCGCCCCTGTACTTTTTCTGCCGGTTCGCCTTGACGCTACAGCGCCATGGCTGCAAAATGCACGGCTTGCGTCCGGGAGGGATACCCAAGCGGTCAACGGGGGCAGACTGTAAATCTGCTGGCTCAGCCTTCGGAGGTTCGAATCCTCCTCCCTCCACCAGCATGAGGCCGGACCGATCAGGGGTGCTGCCATATGCGCGGCCCGTTCCTGGTCGATCGGTACCCGCCGGCGCGGGTGTGCGGATGCCGTGGCGGGAGCAGTGCCCGGCGCATTCGGCGGGTGTAGTTCAACGGTAGAACCTCAGCCTTCCAAGCTGATGATACGGGTTCGATTCCCGTCACCCGCTCCAGCTTCCGGTCCGCGAGTCGGGCGGGCAGGGCTTGCGGTGAAGGTTTGGCCCATATAGCTCAGTGGTAGAGCACTCCCTTGGTAAGGGAGAGGTCACCGGTTCAAATCCGGTTATGGGCTCCAGTTCAACAGAACGCAGATATTTGACGGTTCGGGAGATAGGGCATGTCCAAGGCAAAATTCGAGCGCACGAAGCCGCACGTGAACGTAGGCACGATTGG
>CAZJGZ010000056.1:0-13817 GCA_964545695.1 uncultured Ectothiorhodospiraceae bacterium
GAACGCGGCCGCCTGATGCAGGTGTTCCTCTATGCGGTGATGACGCCCGAACTGGACCGCGAGGTGCTGGCCAGACTGGGCGGGCAGTCGCGCTGGGGGATTACGCCCGCGGATCCAATGGGCACCACCGTGCGCCGGATCGACATGGGGCAGGGCGGCAACCGGATCATCGTCCGCACCTGTGCCACGCTGCAGCCGAACACCAAGCCCTCGGGTACGGCGATGAAGCGTGCCGCCGCCGTCATGCAGCGCAAGTTCGACCAGCGTTTCCCACAGCTTGCGGGCATGCGCATGGAATACGCCTGGGCGGGGCATCTCTGTCTCAGCCTCAATGGCGTGGCGGTCATGCGCGAAGTCGACACGGGCGTATTTTCCGGTTGCGTGCAGAACGGTCTCGGCCTCACACGCGGCACCCTCACCGGCATCGGCGCGGCCGAGCTCGCCTGCGGCACCACCAGTGCCATCACCGATCACTTCACCGCCGAAGCCCGCCCGCGACGCCTGCCGCCCCAGCCATTCCGCCAGCTCGGTGCCAACGCCCTGTTGCGCTGGAAGGAATGGCGCGCAGGGGATGAGTAGCCGGACGCGTCGCATCGATATCCTGCAGATCCGCTGGGGAGCCTCTGAAAAGGCCATCCTGGCCTTGTTCAGCAACGGCCCATGAAAATGCGATTTTCATGGCATGTCTTCGTCCAGGACAGATGCGAGGCGCTGCACCAGTAGGCTGGCATGCTCATGGTGGAACGCCAATGGCGGCCGGATCTTCAATACGTTCCGGTCCGGCCCTTCCAGACCGACCAGCACGTGGCGCCGGCGCAGGGCGAGGGCGACGCGGTGAGCGCGAGCCGGTGCAGGCGTGCCGCCGGCATCCGGGTCAACGATCGTCACGCCGATGAACAGACCGCGCCCGCGCACCGCGCCGATCACGGGGTAGCGTGTCTTCAGCGCCCGCAGTCCATGCCGCAGTCGGGCTCCGACCTGTTCGGCGCTGGCACACAGATCCTCACGCTCGATGACATCAAGCACGGCAAGGCCTGCCATGCAGGCGACTGGATTGCCGCCAAAGGTCGAGAAATAGTCGGTGCCTTCGGCGAAGGGGGCAATGATCTCCGGCGTGGTGATCACCGCACCCATGGGATAGCCGTTTGCCATCGGCTTGCCGAGGGTGACGATATCCGGCGTGAATCCACGCGCCTCGAAGCCCCACCACCTGCCCATGCGGCCGAAACCCGCCTGGACTTCGTCGGCGACGCACAGGCCGCCGCCGGCGCGCACGCGCTCGCTTACGTGGTGCAGAAACCCGGGCGCGGGATCAAGAATGCCATCGGACGAAAGACTGGAGTCAACGAAAAAGGCGGCCGGGCGATGGCCGGCGGCGGCGAGGCGGGCAATGGCCGCGTCCGGGTCACTGGCGGGTGCTGCGGCGTCCCGTTCCGTGGCCACGGCCAATCCGGCCACGTGTGCCGCGGGATGGCTGTACGGCGACAGCGCTGCACTGGCTTCAGTGCCGCCATGGTAGGCGTGGGCAGTGACGAGAGCACCCTCGTGGCCCGTGTAGTGGCGCGCGATCTGCCAGGCAAGATCGATGGCCTCGCTGCCACTGTTGACGAACAGTGCCACGCCCAGATTGCCCGGCATTCGTGTGCCCAGCGCTTCGGCATAATCGAGAATGCTGTCGAAGAGGTAGCGCGTGTGCGTGTTCAGGGTTGCTGTCTGGCGCGCGACCGCACGATTGACGTGCGGGTGCGCGTGACCCACGTGCGGGACATTGTTGTAGCAGTCGAGATAGCGCTCACCGGCGCGGTCGTACAGCCATACTCCGCTGCCGCGCTCGACGTGCAGCGGCGCATCCGGATAGAACAGCTCGAGGCCCGGCATGAGGGCCTGCCGGCGGCGCTCCAGGGCCTGTGTGGTCGGCGTGGAGGGTGCCACCCGCCCGGCAGGCAGACGCAGTACGCGGCGCAGCTGCTCATGGGCCGCCACCGGGCCAAGGGCGTTCAGGGCGCTGAGCTGGCGCCAACCGGGTTCCACCAGCGCAGTCATGGAACCCATTCCCTCCTGGCGATGCCGCCCGCGGGTCGCCATGATGGCGGCGCAGGCCGCCAGGCGGACCCGCGCCAGATCGTAGAGCACGGCGATCTCGTCATCGCCGAGGGCAAGGACTTCGTCATAGCCCGCGGCCAGTTCGCAGGCAGCCTCCCACGGTGCTTCGGCCCCCCAGGTTGCGTCGGCCATGGCAATGGCGACCTCCATGGCGCGCGGCGCATGGAGTACGTCGCCGAAGTCGATCAGGCCCGCCGCGCCGGGTGAGGCGGCGTCCACGAGCACATTCTCCGCAGTGGCATCACCGTGGATGACCTGCGCCGGCAAGCCATCAAGCCCGGGCAATACGTTGTGGCAGAAATGATCGATCACGCCTTCGATCGTCTGGCGGCGCTCGGTATCGACGATATCTACCGTACAGTCACGCACGGCGGGCGCCTGGCGTGGATCCCAGAGCAGGGCATGGCCGGCGTGCGGGTGAAAGAACCCCTGCAGGGCAAGGTCCACTCGCGCCAGCAGTCGGCCAATGCCGTGCATCAGTCGGGGTGGGCGTTCCGCATCGAGAATCGGCCGGCCCGGAAGAAAGCTGAACACCCGCATGATGTGTTCGCCGCCATCGGCGGCGGGCAAACCATGGGTACGCTCACCGCCGCGCGTGTGGATGACGCGGGGTACAGGCAGATCGGGAGCCTGTCCCGCGATGTGGAGCAGGCTCGCAATCTGCAGGTCCAGTACGCCCGGCACTTCGCCGGACTGCGCGATCTTCACCAGGTAGCGGGTGTCGTCCGCCGTGGTGACGACGAGATTCTGGTCGCGATCGCCGCCGACGTCCCGCGCAGGCCCGTCGATGCCCCAGATGTCAGCCAGCACGGCGATTACCCGGTCCACCGGCAGCGCCGGGCGCGGCGAATGCAGGAAGTCCGGGGCGATCACGGGTACGCGCCCCGAGGGCTCATGGCAGGCCCATCAGATTGCCCGCCGCTCAAGGATACCCTCGTCGCGCAGGTCCTGAATCGCGCGCTCGATGCCGACCCGCAACTTGTCCACCAGGTCGTCGACCTGTTCGCGGGTAATGGTCAGCGGCGGAGACATCACGCACATGTTGATGATCGGACGCACCAGCAGACCGAGTTCCTGGCAGTGATCGTCGATACGCTTGCCGATGTCGTAATCCAGCGCCAACTGATCACCGTCGGCACCCGGTATGAAACACTCCACACTGGCCATCAGGCCCTTGCCGCGCACATCGCCGACGATCGGCAGGTCACGCAGCTCCTGCAGGCGCTCCTGGAAATAGGGGCCGACATCACGCACATGCGCGAGCAGATCCTCGTTTTCGATGATGTCCATGTTGGCCAGCGCCGCCGCACAGGAGACCGGGTGGCCCGAGTAGGTGAAACCGTTGGAGAAAATCGCGCTATGCGAGTTCTCGCCGCGGATCTGGTCGATGATGCGATCGGAGATGAGCACCGCGCCCATCGGCACGTAGCCGGAGGTCAGGCCCTTTGCCGAAATGATGATATCGGGGGTGATGCCGAACACCGCCTCACTCGCGAACATGTGGCCAAGGCGACCGAAGGCTGTCACCACCTCGTCGGAGATGTAGAGCACATCGTGCTTGCGGCAGACTTCCTGGCATCGATGGTGGTAGTCGTCCGGCGGAATGATCAGGCCGCCCGAGGCGAGTACGGGTTCGGCGATGAACGCGGCAACCCGCTCCGGGCCGACTTCGAGAATCCGGTTCTCCAGGTCGGCGACCTTTTCGGCGCAGAAGTCCTCAACGGACTGATCCGCCGGGCGCCGGTAGGGATTGGGCGAGGGCAGGAAGTGGATGGTTTCGGTCTCGAAATCGAACCAGTTCTTGTCCCGACCCTTGCCGGATACGGAGGCGCCGAGGTAGGTACTGCCGTGGTACGCATCCATGCGGGTGATGATGTGCTTCTTCTCCGGGCGCCCGAGCACGTTGTTGTAGAACATGGCGAAGCGCAGGGCAGAGTCCACGGCCGTCGAGCCGCAGGTCGTGAAAAAGACGTTGTTGAGGTCGCCGGGCGAGTATTCCGCCAGCCGACGGCTCAATACGCCTGCCGGCCCGTGCGTCAGTGACCAGGGGCTGACATAGGCCATTTCGCGAATCTGCGCCGCGACGGCATCGGCAATCTCGGTGCGGCCGTGGCCGACGTTGACGCACCACATGCCGCCGGGGCCATCGATCAGGGGATTGCCTTCACTGTCATACAGGTAGATGCCCTCGCCACGCGCCATAACGGTGCGCTCATTCTTCCCGTAGGTCTCGAGTTCCTCCCAGGGGTGCATGAACTGGTTGTCCGCAACGCGTACCTGTTCAGTCCCCAGGCGCTCGGCAATCGCTGCACTGGTTTCCACGCCTGTCGCTTGGCTGCTCGATTCTTCTCTCATGATACGAACTCGCTATTGGTTGATTGGTCAGTCAATATGACGCTACGCTAGCACCTCGCAACTGTCAATTCAGTTGCGCACGAGGGGAAGAGCGAGGCTGGCCAATCGGCGCGCCGGCACTGCATGCTGATCGCCGGATTGCCAGCCACAATATTTGACGCCACTCGGGCATTGCTGTATTGATTGATGAGTCAATCACAATCCGGGTATCGCCCGGTCGAGCACAATTGAGTGCAAGGGGAGAGAACGATGTCTCGACGAAGTGATAATGATCGACTGAATGCACTGGACGCAGTAATCCGACGCAGTGGGATGTCCCGCCGTGAAGCCCTCAAGATGCTGGGCATCGGCGGACTGGGTCTGGCGGCTGCGCCGCTGCTGAGCCGCCTTGCCCACGCTGGTGGCGGACCCGGCGGGGTGGCATTGGCGCGACCGGACAATCCAGTGACGTTGCCGGTGCACCGGGATCCGATTGCGGACGGTCTGGAGCCGGAGACCGGTGGCACGTTCTACGTGTTCAACTATCCCGAGTACATGGATCCCGAACTCATGGACAAGTTCGGCGAGATGTATGACGTCGATGTACAGCTCACAACGTTCGACAACATGGATCAGATGATCTCGCGCCTGGCGGGCGGTTCGGTCGACGCGGACGTGGTCGAACTGCTGCCGGATCGCCTCGCTCAGGCATCCGCGGGTCGCCTTCTGCAGCCGATGAATCACAGCTACGTGCCCAATCTGAGCAATGTCTGGGACACGCTGCAGGATCCCTTCTACGACGTCGGTGCGCAGTACACGGTGCCGTACATGGTCTACTCGACCGGTATCACCTGGCGCAGTGACCTCGTCGAAGAGGACATTGCCGCGCTCGACAATCCATGGGGCATTTTCTGGAACGCGCAGGATTACTATGGCCGCGTGGGCCTGCTGAACTCGCCGCGTGAAGTGCTCTACCTCGCGATGCAGTATCGTGGCCATTTCGACGTCAATACCGAGGACCCGGACATCATCGACCGGGCGGTCGAGGATCTGAAGGCGCTGATCGAGATCTGCAATCCGCGCGTCGACATTCGCCAGTACGAGACCGTGCCCCAGGGCAGCCGTGTGCTCGGCCAGACCTGGTCGGGAGATGCCGTTCTGGGCTCGCGCTGGTACATGGCCGAAGGGGTCTCACCCGAGGTGCTGCGTTACTACGCTGGACCGCACGGCAAGGCGCCGGTGCAGAATGACTGCTGGGCGGTACCGGCAAACAGCAACAAGCCGGTGCTGGCGCACCACTTCATGAACTTCATGCTCGACAATGACAACGCCTATCAGAACTTCGCCAACTATCTGGGCTATCTGCCGCCGATCAAGGCGATCGACTTTGATCGCCTGCGCGAAGAAGGCGTCATTCCCGAGAACCTGCGGGAAGCGGTTGTCACGCCGGATGCCTTCGATGAAGGTGCCCAGGTGATGATGACGCTGACGCTCGACGGCCTGTCGAGCTATCAGGACGCCTTCGCCGAGTTCATGTCCGGCGTCTGATTGCCCTCGGCAATCCTGCAGGCACGACCGTAACGGCACCGAACGGGGGGATTGGTTTTTGTATCCAAGATGGCTTTGGCAGGCGCTCGCAGCGCCGGGAATACTGTGGCTGATTCTCCTGTTCGTGCTGCCGTTCTACGCGGTCCTGGGTGTGGCATTCGGCGAGATCGAGCCGATCCTGCGCATGCCCGTACCGGTCTGGAATCCGTTCGAGTGGCATTACGCATCCGCCTGGGAAATCCTTCAGCGCTTCGCGCCGGGAAGTTCCTACTGGGGCGTGTTTCGCCGCACGATCACGTACGTCGGAACGGCCGTGGTGATCAGCCTGCTGATCGCCTATCCCGTGGCGTACTACATCACCCGCCATGCCCGACGGACCAAGATCCTGCTGCTGATTCTCCTGGTGCTGCCCTTCTGGGTCAGCTACCTGATGCGCATGCTCGCCTGGGTGGGCCTGCTCGCGCATGATGGTTACGTCAACAGCTTCCTGATGTGGAGTGGCCTGAACCCGACTCCGCCCAACTGGCTCGATGGCAACGCCGGCTCGGTGATCTTCGCCCTGGTCTACGGCTACATTCCGTACATGATTCTCCCACTGGTCGCCTCGCTCGATCGCATCGATGGCCGTCTCATCGAGGCCGCTCGCGATCTGGGCCTGACAGCGGCACAGGCGTTCTGGCGGGTTACCATCCCGCTTTCGAAGCCGGGGATTATGGCCGGTTGCGTGATCATCGCCTTGCCCATGTTCGGTGACTACTACACACCGGACATCATTTCCGGCTCGGCGAGCACGAGCATGATCGGCAATCAGATCTACCTCTATTTCCACGGCGGGCCGCAGCCGAACGTCGGCGCGATGATGACGCTGCTGCTCTCCCTGTTCCTGGCCGTGCTGATGATCTATTACATGTACAGCGTCGCGAAGGCGCAGAAAGATATCCAGTGACTACGGTAACCCCCCAAGACAAGACTTCACCCCGGCATGGCGGCGCTACCGCTCCGGCGCGGAGCTGGTTCCATGCGCTGAGATCGGTGGTCTGGCATGTGCGCTCCAGGCCGTATGGCCTGGCCGCAATTACCTGGCTTTACATGCTCTGGGCGCTGCTGCCGGTCATCATCGCCATGAAATTCTCGTTCAATGCGGGGCGCTCCATTTCGGCCTGGCAGGGATTCGATCTGACGCGCTGGTACTGGAGCGATCCCGTACTGTCCGTCTGGCAGAATTCCGGCCTGCAGAGCGCGCTGTTCCAGAGCCTGACCCTGGCTGGCCTGGCGATCCTGGTGGCCACGCCGATCGGCGTCCTGCTGGCGCTGGGTCTTGCGCGCTGGCGTGGCCGCGGGCAGCGCCCGGCCAACTTCCTGATGCTGTTTCCGCTGGTGACACCGGAAATCGTGCTCGCCGTAGCGTTGTACATGGTGTTCATGCACATCTTCGTGTTCATCAATCCGAGCACAATCGCGCAGATGCTCGGGCAGGTGACATTCGCTCTCGCTTATGTCGTGATTGTGGTCCGCGGACGATTGGCCTCGATCGGCATGCAGTACGAGGAGGCGGCCGCCGACCTTGGCGCGACGCGGCTGGAAATGTTCACCAAGGTCCTGGTTCCGCTCATGATGCCGGCCATCGTGGCCTCGGCCATGATCGTGTTTGCCATATCCATCGACAACTTCGTCATCACGCAGTGGCTGTCATGTGGATCGGGCTGCGACACCATCCCGGTGCGCGTCTATTCCGCAGCGCGTTCGTCACCGTTGCCGTCCATCAATGCGCTGGCAACGATCATGGTATTCATGTCGGTGACGGCAGTCGCGCTCGGCTTCGGTGCATACCGTTTCCTGACGCGGCATGAGCGGGCGCGCACGCCCATCAACGACGACAAAGGAGATCATTGATGAGTGACGGCACCATCCGCCTCGTCGACCTGACCAAGCGCTTCAACGAGTATGTTGCCGTCGACGCAATCAACCTGGACATCGCCGATGGCGAGTTCTTCTCACTTTTGGGCCCGTCAGGCTGTGGCAAGACGACCACACTGCGCATGATCGCCGGCTTCGAGGAGCCGGACAGTGGTCACATCCAGCTCGGTGGTCGCAACGTCGAGCACACGCCGCCCAACAAGCGCCCGGTGAACACGGTGTTCCAGAACTATGCCCTGTTCCCGCATCTGAATGTCTTCGAGAACGTCGCGTTCGGCCTGCGCACGCGCAACTCCGGAGTAGGGCGCGAGGAGGGCAACCGCCGCGCCGGCGAAGCGCTCGAAATGGTCAAACTGAGTGAATACGCCGAGCGCCGGCCGTCGGAACTCTCCGGCGGGCAGCAACAGCGAGTGGCACTCGCGCGTGCGTTGGTGCTTCGCCCGCAGGGGCTGCTTCTCGATGAGCCGCTGGGCGCGCTCGACGCCAAGCTCCGGCGTGAGTTGCAGGTGGAGCTCAAGGCGTTGCAGGAGCAAGTCGGGATCACCTTTATCTACGTGACCCACGATCAGAACGAAGCGCTGACCATGAGCGACCGCATTGCCGTGATGAATGGTGGGCGTGTTGAGCAACTCGGGACGCCGAAGGATATCTATGAAGCGCCGGCCACGGCGTTCGTGGCGGATTTCCTCGGTTCATCCAATCTCATGGATGCAGAAGTTCGCGGTCAGGATCAGGAAGGTCGAACCCGACTGGATCTGGCCGGTACGTCCGTGGTCGCCGCACATCCCGATCACGGCCTGAGTGGCACCGTGAAGGTCACCATCCGGCCCGAGCGCGTATGGCTTGAGCGCGCGGATGGTGGTGAGCGTCCCGGGGACAACTGGATCGGGGCGACCGTGCGGCGTGAGCTCTATCTCGGCAATTCCGTGACGCTGCTGATCGAACTCGACAACGGCATGCATCTCGAGAGCGAGATACACAGTACCGGGCGGATGGAGCCGTACCGCGACGGTGATCGCGTCGATGTGTGCCTGCCGCCGGAATCCCTGCGAGTGCTGGCGCTGCGGGCCGACTGACGGTACCCGACTCGCCGAATCGGCAAGCGGGCACGTCCTGGTGCCCGCGGAGCCCTGTGCCTCAGCCGCCGAGATCAACCCAGACCGACTTGGTCTGGGTGTGGTCGAGGATGCTCTGGAAGCACTTGTCCCGACCGTTGCCCGACTGCTTGTAACCACCCCATGGCTGGGTCATGTCGCCGTGGTCGAAGCAGTTGACCCAAATCACGCCCGCTTCCACATCGCGCGCCATGCGGTGCGCCAGGCCGAGGTTGCTGGTCCAGATGCCGGCGGCGAGGCCGAACATCGAATCGTTGGCAATCTCGACTGCCTCTTCCGGGTTGGAGAAGGGGATGATGCCGGTGACGGGGCCGAAGATCTCCTCCCGGGCGATGCGCATGTCCGGGCGCACATCAGTGAACAGCGTCGGCTCGACATAGGCGCCCTGTGCGTATTGCTCGGGTACCTTCCCGCCGAAGGCGAGCCTGGCGCCTTCTTCCTGACCGATGCGGATGTAGTCGAGCACACGCTTCTGCTGCTCGGTGTTCACCAGTGAGCCCATCGATGTTGCAGGGTCGAGCGGATCACCAGGCGTGAACGACTCCTGGCTGATGCGGATGAAGCGTTCACGGAAATCGTCGAGGATGTCCTTGTGCACCAGCAGGCGCGAACCGGCGTTGCAGACCTCGCCCTGGTTGCCGTAGATGCCGTTGACGGCGTACTGGGCCGCGCGTTCGATGTCCTCGATGTCATTCATGAAGATCTGTGGCGTCTTGCCGCCGCACTCGGTCGTCACCCGTTTGAGGTTCGACTGGCCGGAATACACCATCATCAGCTTGCCGACTTCGACCGAGCCGGTGAAGCCGATCTTCGCGACGCGGTTGTGCAGTGCCAGCGGTTCGCCCACGTCGGGGCCGAAGCCGTGCACGACGTTGAACACGCCCGGCGGGCCGCCGGCCTCGATGAACAGCTGGGCCATCAGGTTGGCGCTCAGCGGCGACTGCTCGGCCGGCTTGAGTACGACCGAGTTGCCGGCGGCGAGGGCGGGGGCGACCTTCCACGCCGCCATCATCAGCGGATAGTTCCAGGGCGTGATGCAGCCGACCACGCCGAGGGGCTGGCGCAGGATGTAGTGCAGGGCATCGGAGGCCGTGTTGGTCACCTGGCCCTCGATCTTGTCGATGGTCTCGCCGAAGTACTGGAAGCAGTCGACGCTCATGGGCACGTCCGCACCCAGCATGTCGCCGACCGGTTTGCCCATGTCGAGGACGTCGAGCAGGGTGAACTCGGCCGCGTGCGCCTCGATCAGCTCTGCGTAGCGATAGAGCACCTGCATGCGCGCACGCGGTTCCATGCGTGACCAGGTGCCGGCCTTGAACGTGCGGTAGGCGGACTCGACCGCGCGATCGACGTCGGCGGCCTGGCCGCGGGCGACCTCGGCGAGGTGTTCGCCGGTCGCCGGGTTGGTCTTGCTGAAGGTGCCGCCATCGACGGAATCGACGAAATCGCCGTCGAGGAAGTGGCGCCCTTCGGGTTTCAACCGGGTGGCGCGTGCCTGCCAGTCCTGCGCGCTCAGCGCCCGAGCTTGTGTCAGATTCATTGAGACCTCTTGGTGGATTGTGGTTGGCCCTCGGTGCCTTCGGCCCCGAAGGCATCCGGGAATATGTTGACGAGGAAGTCCTCGATGGTCTGGCGCGCGACTTTGCGGTCGAAGCCGCGCGGCTGGATCTGCATGTCCAGCCACATGCCGTCCGTCATGCCGTTGATGCCCAGTGTGATGCGATGGGCATCGAGATGGTCGTAGCCGTACTGATCGATGAGTTCCTGAACAATGGTGCGCACCTGCCAGTGATAATCATTGAACAGTTCGGCACAGAGTTTGCGGTAATTGGGCCGGACGCGTGATTCGGCCCAGAAAGCGAACCAGACCGCGATCTTCTTTTCGCTGGCAATGCGCGTCGAGAAGTCGGCCTCGATAATCGCCCGCAACCGGTCCGCCGGCTCGTCACCGCCTTCCGCCACCGCCTTGCGCCATACCTGAGTGTACTCGTCGGCCAGCCATTGCAGCGTCGCCAGCAGGAGGTCGTCCTTGGACTTGAAGTAGAAGCTCACAACGCCGTAGCTGACGCCCGCCTGGTGTGCGACGTCGGCCAGCCGTGTGCCCGCGAATCCCTGCCGCGCGATTACGGTCTGGGTAGCCTCGATGAGCTGCTGTCTGCGCTTGTCCTTGCGGTCCATATCAGCGGCTTTTTCGGGCTTCGTCACGCGCTTTCTCCAGCCGATTGTGAAGTTCGAAGGTATCTGAAATGTGCCCTGCACACAATAGCCTACGTGGTCGCAAGGCTGCATATTTGATCGATGGGTCAGTCAAATTTGCTGGACAGTGGCATGCGGTTTGGTCAGAATGCCCGCTCGAATCGGCCGGTGCCTTGTGCACGGCCCGGTACTGCTTACGGGAGGGGATGAGCAATGGCCAGCTACGATGTCATCGTCGTGGGGGCAGGACACAATGGGCTGACGACGGCCGCCTATCTTGCCCGCGCGGGCATGAAGGTGCTGGTCGTGGAGCGGCGCTCCCAGATCGGTGGCGCGACCTACAGTGATCGCCGTGAATCCGGTTACACGTTCACGTCCTGTTCCTATGTCTGCAGTCTGTTCCGCCCGGAGATCATTGCCGATCTCCAACTTGATCGGCATGGGCTGCAGATCCTGCCGTTTGAAGGCGCTGTCAACCTGGGTCGCGACGGCAGCTATCTCGGCATGTTCTCGGATCACGACCGCACCCGGCGCGAGATCGCGCGTCACTCGCCGGCCGATGCCGAGGCGTACGACATCTTTACTGCGGACATCATGCGCCAGTGCCGCTTCATTCGGCCGATGCTCATGGAGACGCCACCGGACCCGACCATTCGCACGCTGCGGGACGTCAAGGACCTGATGACGCTCGGCAAGCGTTATTCCGCCATGGGCGAGCGCGGCATGGCGGACACCATGCGGCTGTGGACCTCGAGTGTTGCGGACTGGCTTGACCGCTACTTCGAGAGCGACCTCCTCAAGGGTGCGCTAGCGGGGGGCGCCATTGTCGGCACGGCACTGGGGCCCTATTCGCCGGGCACGGCGTATGTGCTGCTGCACCATGTCATGGGTGATGTCGATGGCAACATCGGTGCCTGGGGCTATGCCCGTGGCGGCATGGGGGCCGTCAGTGAAGCCCTCGCGGGAGCGTTCAAGGCAGCCGGCGGCGAGATCCGCACCGATGCCGAAGTGAGCGAATTCCTGACGCGCGGCGAGCAGGTGGAGGGGGTTGTCCTGGCCGATGGCGAGGAGATCCGCGCCCGTGCCGTCGTTTCCAATCTCGACCCGAAACGCACCTACGGCAAGTTGATGCCGCAGGCCGCGCTGCCGGACGAGTTCCGCCATCAGGTCGAGCAGTTCAAGATCCGCGGCTCGTCCGGCAAGCTGAACATCGGTCTCGATCGGGTTCCGCAGTTCAGTGCCATCCCCGACTCGGCACCGGAACTGCAAGCGGGCACGATCACCATCTCGCCGGACATGACCTATCTCGAGCGCGGCTACGATGACTGGAAACGCGGCACCTGGTCGCGTGAGCCGTGGCTCGACATCTCCGTACCGTCGCGCATCGACCCCACGGTCTCCCCGCACGGCAAGCACATGATGACCGTCTTCGCGCAGTACGTGCCGCCGCAGTTGGCGAGCGGTGACTGGACGCCCGAGCAGCGCGATGCCTTCGGCGAGAATGTGCTGTCGACCATCGAGGGCTACGCGCCGGGTCTCCGCGATTCGATTGTCGACCTCGAGGTGCGCACGCCGCATGAGCTCGAGAATGAAGTCGGTCTTACCGAGGGCAACATCTTCCACGGTGAGCTGACTCTCGATCAGCTCCTGTTCAATCGGCCACTGCCTGGTTACGCGCAGTATCGCGGTCCGCTGAAACGTTTCTACATGTGCGGCTCGTCGACGCATCCCGGCGGCGGCGTCATGGGCGCGCCCGGCTACAACGCGGCGCGCGAGATCATTCGCGACTTCAAACGCAAGGTCGCGGCATGACCCAGCAAGAATACGATGCAGTGATTGTCGGTGCAGGCCACAACGGTCTGGTCACGGCGACCTGGCTGGCGCGCTCCGGACTGCGAGTGCTGCTGCTCGAGGCCCGGTCGGAAGTCGGCGGCATGGCGGGTTGGCACGAGATCCATCCCGGCTTCCAGGCGCCGTCGCTGGCGCACCTCGTGCCCGGACTCAATGCCCGAACCATTCGCGCCCTAGATCTCGATGGCGCCGGGCTCGAGAAGGATCTGCAGCGGGTGAGCACCATCAGTCTGCGCGATGACGGTGATGACCTGCACATCGACCCCGACCCGGCGGCCGCGGCGCATGCCATCGGCGCGCATTCCGCGGCCGATGGCGCGGCCTGGCGTGACTTCCATGCGCGCATGCAGCGCCATGTCGAGGCCCTGCGCCCGCTGATCGAGAATACACCGCCGCGCCTCGACTTCAGCGAACGGGGTAATCTCATGCAGCTTGCCCGTCTCGGCTGGTCCGTCCGGCGCCAGGGCCGCGCTTCCATGCGTGAGCTGCTGCGCATCATCTCGATGAACATGGCGGATCTGATCGACGAGAACTTCGAGGCCGATGCCGTACGCGGCATGCTCGCGCTGGACTCCGTGCTGGGTACGGATCATGGACCGCGCTCACCGAATACGGTGTTCTCCTGGCTGCTGCGCCAGACGCTGTTCAACGGCGCGCCGATGCTCAGTGCCGGCGGCAGCCAGCGCCTCGTCAAGGCGCTCGAAGTCGCCGCGCGCAATGCGGGCGTTGACATTCGCACCGACGCCCGGGTTG
>CAZJGZ010000057.1:0-13792 GCA_964545695.1 uncultured Ectothiorhodospiraceae bacterium
GGTTTCTGTCGGCAACGCGGCTCCTGCCGCGTGCCTCCACGGCTATCGACGACGCAATCGCCAATAACCTGCGTGCCGGCTGAGCCGGCGCCCCGATGTTTCCTGCATCGGATTTTCCATCGGCGACCAGGGCGTCGACCAGTGGACACTGAATATGGGGTGAGCGATGGGACTCGAACCCACGACGACCGGAATCACAATCCGGGGCTCTACCTACTGAGCTACGCTCACCATTGACTGCAAGGATTCGCCACCTGGCGCGCCCGGCAGGATTCGAACCTGCTACCCTCGGCTTAGAAGGCCGATGCTCTATCCGCATGAGCTACGGGCGCATGTACGTCTGCCGGCCCCGCCAGCCCGAGCCGCCGCAAGCGGTCAACCGTCTGCAGACGCGGCGCCGGATGTAATGGTCGGGGCAGAGGGATTTGAACCCCCGACCCTCGGCTCCCAAAGCCGATGCGCTACCAGACTGCGCTATGCCCCGACGCCGGACCGATTTTCGCGCTCGGGCGCAGTCGCGAGAGTTTAGGTGAGCGCCCCATGGTCGTCAATCGGCGTCGTCCATCATCACGCCCGCAAATCACGAGGACGTTGCCCTTTCGGCGATGGCCTGCGCCTGCTGCAGGCGCCGGGTAACGCGGTCCGCACCCACCAGGCTGACGATCTCCGGCAGCTCGGGGCCGGACAGCGTCCCGGTCAGGACTGCGCGCAACGGCTGGAACAGGCTTTTGCCCTTGCGCCCCGTCCGGGCACCGAGCGCCCGTGTCCACTCGCGGAATGAATCCGCATCGTGGGGCGCGGGCATCTCCAATGCGGCCGGCAACAGATCGTCCTGCGCGGAACACACGCTTTCCAGGGCGGCCTCATCGTGGGTCCACTCGTCACCGAACAGCCGTTCCGCCCACTCCTTCGCCTCTTGCGCCAGCAACACGTTCGGGCGAGCGATGCGCGCGAACGCCGCGGCGGTATTGCCATCGCGCGGCAATGCTTCAGGCCAGCCGGACACTGCTTCCACCCAGGCGAGCCATGCGGTGTCGTCGAGCCGATCGACCGCCTGCCGTTGCCAGCCATGCAGGGCCGCCGGATCATGTGCGGCCGGACCGCGACTGACACGGGCGATATCGAAATGCGCGGCCAGTTCATCGCTCTCCAGCCATGTCTGTGGCAGGCCACTCAGTCCCACCCGAGCGAGATGGTTGCGCACCGCGCTCGGCAGATAGCCGGCGGCTCGCAGGTCCTCTAGCGAGGCGACCTGAGCCCGTTTCGACAGCGGCTGCCCCGCCGTATCCGTAATCAAGCCGAAGTGGCCGTATGCCGGCTGGTCAAGTTCCAGCGCGGCCAGAATCAACAATTGCCGCGGCGTATTCGCGAGGTGGTCGTCGCCGCGCAGCACGTGCGTGATCCCCATGTCGGCATCGTCGACGGCATTGGCCAGGAAAAAGGCCGGCGTGCCATCGGCGCGCGCGATGACGAAATCGCCGATATCGCGCAGACGGAAACGCTGGCGGCCATGGACCAGATCATCGAATACCACCTCACCCGTATCCGGCACCCGGAAACGGAGGGTCGGCTGTCGCCCCGACGCCTGCAGTGCTTCGCGATCCGCCGGCGCGAGATGGGCGCAGGTCCCCGGATAGCGTGGCGCCTGCCCCGCGGCCAGCTGCCGTCGCCGGGCTTCTGCCAGCTCTTCCTGCGTGCAATAGCAGTAATAAGCGCGATCCGCTGCGAGGAGCTCGGTCAGTACCTGAGCATGGCGGTCGGCGCGCTCGCGCTGACGGTAGGGTCCGAAGTCGCCACCGACATCCGGGCCCTCGTCCCGTGCAAGGCCGAGCCAGTCCAGATCCCGCTGCATGCCGGCCAGCAGTCCCTCGTCACTGCGCGCCTGATCGGTATCCTCGCTGCGCAGCACGAAGCGTCCGCCGGCATGACGGGCGAACAACCAATTGAACAGCGCAGTGCGGGCATTGCCGAGATGCAGACTCCCGGTCGGGCTGGGCGCAAAGCGCGTACGAGCTGGACGTTGGTTCATGGATGCGGATGGTAGCAGATCGACTTTCTCCTCGACGCCATGATCAGTATGCTTCCCGGCCTGTCGCTCCGCGCAAGCGGGTCGCCCTGAGGCCACCCTGCTCGTCACCCTCGCTCCGGGAATTCCCATGTCCACGGCCTTACAAAACGCGCAACTGCCGGCCCTGTTCATTGCCGATCTGCATATCGCACCGGAGCGCCCCGATATCATGTCGGCCTTCGTGCATTTCTGCCGGCAACCCGCACGCAACGCGGCCGAGGTCTTCATCCTCGGGGACTTGTTCGAGGTCTGGATCGGTGATGATGACGATGATCCGGCCTGGCAACAGGCCGAGTCGGCATTGCGGGAACTGACGGCGGCCGGCATCGGCGTTTATTTTCTGCCGGGGAATCGGGACTTCCTTGTCGGTGACGAATTCGCTCGCCGCACCGGCATCGAGCGTCTGCCCGATCCCACCCTGCTGCAGCTGGGCACCCGGCGCACCCTGCTCACCCATGGCGACGCTCTGTGCACCGATGACACCGACCACCAGGCGTTCCGCGATGAAGTGGGCACGCCCGAATGGCGGCAGGCCTTTCTGGCACGGCCGCTCGTCGAGCGCCGTGAAATTGCCAGCAGCATGCGCACCGCGAGTCGGGCCTCGGTGAGTGACAAGGCTGCCGCCATCATGGACGTCAATGCCGACGCTGTCGTGCGCGCTGCGGCCACCTACCGGGCCGACACGATCATCCATGGGCATACTCACCGGCCGGGACACCACGACCATCAGCTCGACGGCCGCAGTGTCGAGCGCCGGGTCCTGGGTGACTGGTTCGAACAGGGATCGATGCTGCTGGCAGACACCGACGGCAGTCTGCGTGACATACCACTAGACGTCGCCGAGTCCTGAGAATCAAGAAAACGCTGAACAAGGTCATCCTGACCTTGTTCAGGCGCGGGCCATGAAAATGCGATTGTCATGGCGCTTCAGATCCACGAGTTACAGTCGTTGATCTGTCGGCAAATCCATGTGCAGCGGGAAGGTCTGAATGGACCAGACCTTCTCTACTGACCAATCCGACGCAAACCACAGGCGGCCATGATCGCAGCCACTGCCGCCACGCCGCCGGCAATGAAGAACGTCCACGCCCCGCCCGCAAAAACCCAGAGATAGCCGGCCGCGAGTGAGCCAGTCGCTTGCCCGGCGCCGAATGACAGACTGGAATAGAAGGCCTGCCCCCGTCCCTGGTGCGGCCCGGTGAACATGCGATCGATCAGCGAAATGGCGACCGCATGGTAGAGGCCGAAACTGGCGGCATGGAGCAACTGGCTTGCCAGCAACACCGGCAGTACGTCGACAAAGGCGGCGATCAGTACCCAGCGCAGTGCGGTGAATACCAGACTTGCCAGCAACAGCCGCCAGGCACCGAAACGCGGCAGCAGATGATGCATGAGCAGGAAGACCCCGATCTCGGCGAGGACGCCGAGTGCCCACAGGGCGCCAATCAATTCCCCTGAATAGCCGTGGTCCTGCAGATGGATGGTGAAGAAAGCGTAGTACGGTCCATGGCTGGCCTGCATCAGGAAGCAGACCAGCAGCAGAAGCCACACTCGGCGCTGGCGCAGTACCGTCAGTAACGGACCGGGATCCTCCCGCCCACGTGTGCCGTTGCCGGCTGCCGGGGCCGCCATGCTTGCCGACCACAGCGCCAGGTAGAACAGCGCCACGAACCAGGGCAGCGTCGCCGAGCCCAGGCGATCGAGCAGCGGCCCGATGGCGGCCACGGCGACGATGAAGCCCACCGATCCCCAGAGCCGGATATGCGGATAACGCTCACGCCGCTCGCCCAGCCAGTTGAAGGTATTCGCCTCGAACTGCGGCAGCGCCGCGTTCCAGAAAAACGAGAACAGCGCCATGGTGATGGCGAGTGGCCAGAAACCTTCGACCACGAACACGGCGAGGAACAGGCAGAACGCGAGACCGGCGCCGAGTCGGACAATCCGCATGCGCTGGCCGGTGCGATCACCCACCCAGCCCCACACGTTCGGCGCGATGATCTTGGTACCGGCGATGATCGCCATCAATGCGCCGATTTCATCGGCTGCAAAGCCGAGGTCGCGCAGGTACATGCCCCAGTAGGGCAGCAAGGCGCCAAGGGCCGCGAAGAAGAACAGGTAGAACGCCGACAGGCGCCAGTACGGCAGCTCGGTTCGGGTGGCGTCAGACCCCATCAGGTACTGGCTGCGATCAAGTCACCGCGCGCGGATCGGGTGATCGCGCAGGGAATGCCGGCACCGGCCTCGGCGGGGAAGAACCTGCCGCCGGGCAAGCGCGCCGGGGCCTGCCGGAATCGGCTGCAAGCGCGCGCCCGAAACACCGGTATCAATCGCCGATATGGCCGGGGATCACCGGGGTTGCCGACTTCACGTCCGCGTTCTGGCCGCGGTGACGCAGGGCATGATCGATCAGGGTAAGCGCCAGCATGGCCTCGGCAATGGGAGTCGCGCGTATGCCCACGCACGGATCGTGACGCCCCTTGGTACGGATTTCCGCAGTCTCGCCGGCAACATCGACCGTCTGCCCGGCAAGGTGGATGCTGGATGTCGGCTTCAACGCCAGCCGCGCGACGATATCCTGGCCACTGGTGATGCCGCCGAGCACGCCACCGGAATGGTTCGACCGGAATCCTTCCGGCGTGATCTCGTCGCGGTGTTCCGTGCCCTTCTGCTTGACGGCCGCGAACCCGGCGCCGAGCTCAACCCCCTTGACCGCATTGATGCTCATCAGGGCCTTGGCGATATCGGCATCGATGCGATCGAACACGGGCTCACCCCAGCCGGGCGGCAGGCCGGTAGCCTGCACCACCACACGGGCGCCCGCGGAGTCGCCGGACTTGCGCAATTGCTGCATGAAATGCTCGAGCTGCGGCACCTGATCGGGATTGGGCCAGAAAAAGGGATTGTCATCCGCGGTTTCGGGCTCGAACCGCGACTCGTCGAGATCGACGTCTCCCAGTTGATCGAGATAACCCCGGATCACGACACCATAACGCTCGTGCAACCACTTGCGCGCGATGGCACCCGCCGCCACTCGCAGCGCGGTCTCGCGCGCCGACGAGCGTCCGCCGCCACGATAATCGCGCAAGCCGTATTTCTGCTGATAGGTGTAATCGGCATGCGCAGGGCGGAACAAGGGCGCAATGTCGCTGTAGTCCTTCGACTTCTGATCGACGTTCTCGATCAACAGCCCGATCGGCGTGCCCGTGGTCAGGCCTTCGAATACGCCGGAGAGGATCCGTACGGCGTCGGGTTCGCGGCGCTGCGTGGTGTATCGATTCCGCCCGGGGGCCCGTCGATCCAGATCGTGCTGCAGGTCGGACTCGGTCAGCGCCAGGCCGGGCGGACAACCATCGACGACACAGCCGAGCGCCGCGCCATGGCTCTCGCCAAAGCTCGTGACGGAAAACAGTTTGCCGAAGGTATTACCGGACATGGGCCGCGATTGTAGCCCATTTGCACCGGGTTCGCCCCGTCGGCCCGCACGAAAATCCGTCCACCTGATCCGGCAGCGACGGGTGCTGTGGGTCAACCGCTGCGCACGGCCTCGAGCACGTTCGGCAGCTGATCGATGCGCTGCAGAACCTGGTTGAGTTCCGCCATGTCCTGCACCTGGATGGTGAGCCGCACCCGAACCCGTGGCGCGTCGTCCGTCGCATCGATACCCGCGTCGGCGATGTGCACGCCCTTCTCGGTAAGGACTTGCGTGATATCGCGCAGCAGCCCGGAGCGGTCGAACGCGTCGACGCTGATATCGACCTGCCAGCGACCGCCCACGCCCGCACCCCAGTCAACCTCGATGAGGCGGTCCCGATCACCATCGGTCAGACGCAGAACGTTGTGGCAATCGCGCCGATGCACGGTGACGCCGCGCCCCCGCGTGATGTACCCGATCACGTCATCACCGGGGACAGGTTTGCAGCAGCTGGCCATGCGTGTGAGGAGATTACCCACCCCGTCGATGTGGACGGCATCGGGCGAGCGCACATCGGCAGTCTGCTGATCGGTTGTCGGCTGTACGGTCTCGGCCTGCACCTCCTGCTTGCCGACCGCACGCGTCAATGATTGCACGGCAGCAGCAATACGCTGTCCGCCGATCTCGTTGCGCCCGAGGGCTACGTAGAGTTCTTCGGCCCGCGCATGGCCGACTTCCCGCAGCAGATCACCCAGCGGTATCGAGCGCGCGTTCAACCGTCGCAGTTCGCGTTCGAGGAGTTGTCGCCCATCCTCGATATGCTGTTGCCGGTCGCGCTGATTGAACCACGCACGCACCTTGGCACGGGCCCGACTGGTGCGCAGGTAGCCGAGGTCACGATTGAGCCAGTCGCGCCCGGGGCGCGCCTCGCGTGTGGTCAGTACCTCAACGCTGTCGCCATTCGCCAGCACCTGGTTGAGGGGGACGATACGGCCATTGACCTTGGCGCCACGGCAGCGGTAGCCGACATCAGTGTGGATATGGAAGGCGAAGTCGAGCACGGTCGCGCCCTGTGGCAAATCGATGACGTCGCCCCTCGGTGTGAAGACGAACACCCGATCATCGAGCAGTTCGCGCTGAAAGGCCTCCCCCAGGCCATCGTCACCCCCACTCTCCAGCAGTGAACGCAGCGCATTGATGCTGTCCTGCAGACGCGCCGCCTCACCACTGCCCTCCTTGTACAGCCAGTGCGCGGCGACGCCGCGTTCGGCATGTTCATTCATCTCATGGGTGCGGATCTGCACCTCGACGGGCCGGCCCCAGGGCCCCATTACCGCGGTATGCAGGGACTGGTAGCCATTCTCCTTGGGATTGGCGATGTAATCGTCGAATTCCTGCGGGACATGCGTCCAGCAGCCATGCACGGTCCCCAGCGCGAGGTAACAATCCTGCACCCGATCGACAAGGACACGCACTGCATGGATATCGAAAACCTGATCGAATTCAACGTGCTTGCGCTGCATCTTCCGCCAGATGCTGTAGATGTGCTTCGGGCGGCCGAACACGCTGGCCGAACGCAGTCCATCCTCGGCCAGCGCCCGACGCAGATCCGCGGTGAATTGCTCGACAAAGCGTTCACGATCCTCGCGCCGCTCCGCCAGGCCGATTGCAATGGAACGATAGCGATCCGGGTCGAGAAAGCGGAACGCCAGATCCTCGAGTTCCCACTTCAGGCGATGCACGCCCAGACGGTTGGCAAGGGGCGCATAAAGATCCAGTGTTTCCCGCGCCACGCGCTCACGGGTCGCCGCGGGTTCATCCGCGAGCTGCCGCATGCGCGCCGTGCGATAGGCGAGGCGTATCAGTACCGCCCGTACGTCCTCCGCCAGCGCCAGGATCATCCGCCGCAAACGCTCGGCGGGCTCGTTGGCGCGCAGCCCATCGTCATCCTCGCGGAAGGCGTTCAGCCAACGCGCATTCCGCACCAGCCGCGCAACGCGCTCGCCGTAGATCGGCACCAATTCGCCGGTGTCGATCTCCATGCCCGGCGTCGGCGCGCTCAGCAGGCCCGCGACCAGGGTATCGCCGTCCGCGCCGAGGTCGTCGAGGATGCCTGCGACCACCAACCCACCGGGCTGCCCGGGCCGCTCGCCATGGGCCTGCGCCGTCTCGGCGGCCCGCCGCAGGCGCTCGGCATCGGCCGGGTGCCGGTCACACAGATCCGCCAGGAGGTGTTCGGGGCTCACGCTGGGATGCGGTTTCATTCGGGCAGACACCAGCTCGGCATGGCGATCAGGAGCAGGCAGGCACGGCGCACAGCGACACGCCCGCCTCGGCGGTCGTCAGGCTACTGCCGCCGACGGCCCCGTGCAATTGCGGCCCGATTGCCGTGCGCCGGGAGTAGGTGGACGCCCGGTTACGCGGCACGCAGGACGGCAATGGGCCGCTCCTCGACCAGGTTGCGGGTGGTGATCAGACCGGCGGCAGCGATGACCAGTGCGCCACCACCGATACCGAACCCGAGCAGCCAGGGATTGAAGGTATAGGGCAGCTCGAGTACCCGAGTACTGATCGCCCAGCCGGTAACCGCGGCACCGCCGGCCGCGATACCACCCGCGAGGGCACCGAGGCTGCCGAACTCGGCGATCAGATGCCGCCGGATTCGTGCCCGGCTCGCGCCCAGCGTGCGCAACAGGGCAATCTCGGTCCGCCGTTCCTCGCGGCTGGCATTGACCGCAGCCACCAGTACCGTCAGGCCGGCCACCAGGGTGAAGAGAAAGACATATTCCACGGCACGCGTACCCTGGTCGATGATGCCGCGGATCTGTTCGATCAGCGCCGCGACATCGAGGACGGTAACCCCGGGAAACTCTCGCGCAATATCGGCGACCTCGCCACGACCGTCCGGCGGCGCGCGGTACGCGGTCATCCATTCCCCGCCGTAATGGCTCAACAGCGCCGGGTTCGACAGCACAAAGAAGTTGGGTTGGAAGTTTTCCCAGTTCACGCTCCGCAGGCTGGTGACGCGTCCGGTGGCATCCTCGCCGGCAATACGAAACGTGAGTTCATCGCCCAGTTCGATGCCGAGGCGATCCGCCACGTCTTCCTCCACGGACCACTCGGCAGCATCCTCTTCTTCCGTCCACCAGGAGCCGGCAACCACCTCGTTGCCGCCGGGGACCTCCTCGACCCACGACAGATTGAACTCGCGATCAACCAGGCGCCGGGCCCGATCCTGACTGTAATCATCGGGATGGACATCGCGGTCATTGATGCCGACCAGGCGTCCGCGAATCAGCGGATAGAAGCGCCCCGTCTCCGCCCCGGCGGCTTCCAGGCGCTGGCGCAGGGGCTCGACCTCGTCGCTCTGGATGTTGACCATGAACTGATCCGGCGCATCCGCGGGTATCTGCCCTTCCCAGGCATCCAGGATATCCACGCGCACGACGGCCAGTAGCAGCAATGCCAGCAGTCCGAGGCCGAAGCCAACAATCTGAACCATGCTCGTGCGCGCCCGCCGCGCAATGCCGGCAAGGCCGAAGCGCCAGGGCGAGAGGCCATGGCCGCGCACGCGTCCAACGCCTCGGATCAACAGCCAGGCGGCACCCGCGAGCACGCCAAGAAGACTCAATGTACCGCCCAGGACCAAGGCGCCGAGCTGCAGATCTCCGGCCTGGTACAGCAACAGTCCGCCGACCGTCGCCACCGCCAGCAGCCCCGCCAGGATTGCCGATGGTTCGGGCACACCCTCATCACGGCGCAGTACGCGGAGAACCGAGACACGGCGAATGCGCAATGCCGGCACCAGACCGAAGCCGATCAGCGTCACCAGGCCGGCAATGATCCCCGCCACAGCCGGTGCCGGACCCGCCGATGGCAGGCCCTCGCCAAACCAGTCCCCCACGAGCGCCACCAGCCCGGCCTGCCCGAGCCAGCCCAGGACCACGCCCACCAGACAGGCGCCGATACCGAACGCGAACAAACGCAACAGCAGACCGCTGACCACCGTTCGCTGGCGCGCGCCGAAGCAGCGCATGAGCGCGCTGACATCAGCCTCGCGTGCGCTGAAGGCATGGACCGCAATGGCAATCGCCGCCCCCGCGAGCAACACCGTCATCATCGCCGCAAGACCGAGAAATGCCGTGGCCCGATCCAGTGTGGCACGGACCTCGGGGCGGGCATCAGTGACGCCACTGACCTCCACATCGGCTTCGCCCTGCTCTTCCACCCACGTCCGGTATGCCGCCACGCTTTCCGCTTCACCCGCCACCAGCAGCGCATGCGTGACCCGGCTGTCACTGCTGATCAACTCACTGGCCGCCAGGTCATCCAGGTGCAGCATCAGGCGTGGCGCCAGCTGGAACAATTCTCCGGCGCGATCCGGTTCATAGGTGAGCGCGGCGGCGATTTCGAGTTCAGTGGCGCCTACCGGCAGCTGATCGCCGACGCGGACATCAAGCTGGGTGAACAGCCGCGGATCCAGCCAGACCGTGCCGGTGGATGGCGGCTCGGTGGTCGCCCGTCCCGTGGCGGTCGGCTCCGCTGCGATGCGCGCCTCACCGCGCAGCGGATAGCCGTCCCCGACGGCCTTCGCGGATACCAGTTCGGTTCGATCATCACTGACGATCACCGTGGGGAACGAAACCGTACTCGTCGTTGCCAAACCACGATCAGCGGCGGCATCCCGGAATCCAGACGGAATCTCCTGCGAACTCTCCAGGACGAGATCCGCGGCCAGGAGGGCTGTGGCCCGTTGCTCCATGCCCCGTTCCACGCGGTCGACAAAGAACCCGACCGCGGACAGGGCCGCGACGGCGATCGCAAGCGCGGCTGCCAGGATCCGCGGTTCACGAGCGTGCAGATCCCGGCGCAGCGCACGCCAACCATGGGTTGCCGGGTTCATCAAGCCGCTGCCGCCAGGGTGCCGTCGGTCATGCTCAGGCGCCGGTCACAGCGCGCGGCCACGGCGTCATCGTGCGTCACCAGGACCAGTGTTGTGCCATGATCCGCCCGCAGTCGGAAGAGGATATCGATCACCTGCCGCCCGGTATCGCCGTCCAGATTGCCGGTCGGTTCGTCGGCAAACAGCACGACTGGGTCGATGGCGAATGCGCGTGCCAGAGCGACACGCTGCTGCTCACCGCCGGACAGCTGATTGGGCAGATGGTCCGTGCGATCGGCCAGGCCAACCTGCTCGAGCGCTGCCGTTGCCGTCGCGCGGACATCGTCGCGATCGGCCAGTTCGAGCGGCAGCATGACGTTTTCCAGTGCAGTCAGGCCAGGCACCAGATGAAACGACTGGAAGACGAAACCGACGCGCCCGGCGCGCAATGCCGCACGGCCATCCTCGTCGAGGCGGCTGAGTGATTGACCGAGGAGATGGACGTCGCCTGCGGAAGGCGCGTCGAGGCCGGCAAGCAGACCGAGCAATGTGGATTTGCCCGAGCCCGAGGGCCCGACAATGGCCAGTGCTTCGCCTGCGTTCACATGCAGATCAACCCCGCGGATAATACCGAGGTCGCCCCGCGGACCGTGAACGTATCGATCCAGCGCGACCGTCCGTACTACCTGATCGGAGATTTCAGCCATGCGCATGCTCCTGTTGTTCGTCGTGTTGGTCTTCACGCCAGTGGCGATGGCGGATGCACCCCGCATCGTGGTCATGGGCGACAGCATCAGCGGCGCCTATGGCATTGCCACCGAGGACGGCTGGGTAGCGCTGCTGGAGCGACGGCTTGACGCCGAGGGTCATCCGCACCGGGTCACCAACGCAAGTGTCAGCGGCGCCACGACGGCAAGCGCGAAAGGGAACCTGCCGCGCGCGCTGGAGCGCCATTCGCCGGACATCCTCATCCTCCAGCTCGGCGGCAACGACGGCCTGCGCGGTCTTTCGCTCGACGCCATGGAACAAAATCTCGACGCCATGATCGAGCAAGCTCACGACAGCGGCGCGCGGGTTCTGCTCGCCGGTGTCCGCCTGCCGCCCAACTACGGCAGCGCGTATCTGGATCGGTTCCGCGGCGTCTACGCCAACCTCGCGGAACGCCACGAGCTCGCATTCGTGCCGCGCATCCTCGAAGGCTTCGAGGACCGTCGCGACCTCATGCTCGACGACCAGATCCACCCCAACGAAGCCGGCCAGGAGGTCATCCTGCAGAATATCTGGACCGAGCTCGAATCTCTGCTCGCCGGGTAAACCGGCCGGGAACCGCTGCAGGGGGGCGAGAGCAAGCGGCACGGTAACCCCGCTCAGCCCCGACCGGCAAGACCGGATACATGTTCCAGCGCGCCGAGGTCGGTCACCTCATGAGCGGCCGGCGCCAGTTCCGTCGGCCAGCTCGCGCCGGCACGGTTCACCCAGACCGTGCGCGCGCCCAGCGACCGGGCCGCATGAACATCCCGCAGCGGGTCATCACCCACGTGCAGCAGGTCGTTCGGGCGCAGCGAGAGGTGCTCGCAGGCCGCGCGGAACATCGCCGGATCCGGTTTCGCTGCGCCGACATCGGCGGCCGACAACGACAGGTCGAAATAGTCGCCGATTCCGACCCGCTTCACGCAGGCATTGCCATTGGTCAGCGCAATCAGCGGTACCTGCCCGCGCAAGCGCTCAAGCAGCGGCAGCACGTCCGGATACAGATTCACGCAATGGCGCTCGGCGAGAAACACCTCGATGGCAGCCTCGGCCAGATCGGGCGGATAGCCGACCTCACGTGCGTGCTGCTGCAGACTGACCCGTCTGAGGCGTGACAGATCGGCCGCGAGATCCGTACGCCGAGACGCCAGTGCGAGCCGTGCCTGGCGCATTTCCTCGCGACTGTACGCGGCCGGAATGGCCGGATAATGCTCCACGAGCCAGGCATAGAGCTTCCGTTCGGCCCGTTCGATCACATCGGCACACGGCCACAACGTGTCGTCGAGGTCGAAGGAAATCGCCTTGGGTGGCAGGGACTGGATCATGGTTGGTTACACGCGGTGGTCGGCAGCGAGTCAACGTCCGCCACGACGGCGATCGCGAAAGAAGTTGCGCAACAGTTCGCCCGCCACCTCGGAGCGGATGCCACCCGTGATCGACAGTCGATGGTTGTGTTCGGGCGCGGTGGCCAGGGCAAAGCGGCTGCCGGCGGCGCCGGTCCGCGGATCGGCTGCCCCGAATACCAGACGGTCGATACGTGCATGGATCATCGCCCCGACGCACATGGGGCAGGGCTCCAGGGTGACATAGAGGGTTGTACCGGTCAGGCGATAGTTGCCGAGGCGCTCGCCGGCGTCGCGCAAAGCGAGTATTTCGGCATGAGCGGTGGGATCACACTGCTCGATCGGGGCATTGCCGCGGTTGGCGATGATGGCGTCATCCTGGACCAGGACCGCGCCCACGGGAACTTCTCCCCGATCACCCGCCTCACGCGCCGTGGCCAGGGCGATATCCATGAACCGTTCGTCCACTAGCGGGAACGTATCCACCCGAACCTCAAACCCGTCACGGACTGTCTGCTGAAATCGCCACCAGGGGAATACTGCCGGGACCGGCATCGGGCACAGGCGGCGGGCGCCTGCTCGGGCGGATGTTCGATCCGCCTGAGCGCCCGGGCGGTTGCGGCAGCGCTCACGCGCTACCGGGCCGCCCCGGGCTCAGACGGCCCGTATCACGCCGCGTCCACGGCTTTCATGGACAAGCGGATGCGGCCCTGCTTGTCGACCTCGAGCACCTTCACAGTCACGGTCTGGCCCTCGGTCAGGGCATCGCTGACATGCTGCACGCGCTCGTCGGAGATCTGCGAGATGTGCACGAGACCGTCCTTGCCAGGAAGGATATTCACGAATGCGCCGAAGTCCATGATCTTCGCGACCTTGCCTTCATACACGCTGCCGACCTCGACATCAGCGGTCAATTGCTCAATGCGCCGCTTTGCCTCTTCCGCGGCCTCCTTGTCGGCGGAAGCGATCTTGATCAGGCCGTCGTCGCCGATGTCGATCGAGGCCCCGGTCTCTTCGGTGAGACCACGGATCACGGCCCCGCCCTTGCCGATCACGGAGGCAATCTTCTCCGGATCGATCTTGACGGTCACGAAACGCGGCGCATGTTCGGACAGATCGGACCGCGGTTCGGCCAGCTCGGCATTCATGACCTCGAGAATATGCATGCGGCCATCACGGGCCTGGGCCAGCGCCTGCTGCATGATTTCCCGGGTAATGCCGGTGATCTTGATATCCATCTGCAGTGCCGTGACACCACTGTCGGTGCCCGCCACCTTGAAATCCATGTCGCCGAGATGATCCTCGTCGCCGAGGATGTCGGAGAGCACGGCGAAGCG
>CAZJGZ010000058.1:0-6300 GCA_964545695.1 uncultured Ectothiorhodospiraceae bacterium
CGATGTTTACATCATTGACTGGATCATCACCGAGTTCTCCAGTGCGCTGTTCGTCAATCGGCCTCGAGATCGGCGCGAATCAGCACGACCAGATGCTGCGGGGCGCGTGGCAGTTGGACGGATGTACTGTCGGACATGGATGACTCTCTCGAAGTCGGAACGATCGCCGCTGGGCCTGCATTCATTCGCCGCCAATCCGACCCTGTAGTTGCATGCGGATTTGACGCGCTGTCGCGCGAATGGTACAAGCGAAGACGTCAGCGCTGCGCTGATTTACCAAGGAATGCGCTCATGGACGACGCGATTTCTCTCTCCCGATCTCCCATTCCATCGTCATCACGACTCGTCGGTTGGTCTTGGCGGGCGTCCGCCCGTGCGTCCATGAACTCATCCGTTTTCGCAGAGCGTCAGGTCCTGAACCCGACGACTGCTTGCCAATTTTCGCGACTGATGAGTAGCTGTCATGGACACGACACTATGCCCGAAGGCCATTTCGAGTTCCCGTTTTTGCGCACTCTTCATCTTCCTGTTGGCGCTGAGCGGGTGTGGAGGAGGTACATCCGGTAGCGGTAGCGGGTCGAGTAACAACGACGGGTCTGGAGGTACTGACGACGCCGATAGTCTGGACGTCGATGTTTCATTCGATGGATCGACCGTAATACTCGAATGGGAGGAGGAAGATGGCGCTGAATACAACGTCGTCGTTTCGTCCGATTCGAACTGCGACATCGCCAACCACACCGAGTGCGCGGACAGTGAGAAGTTCGTCGGTGTCAGCAGCCCGTTTACGATCGACGATTCGGTCGGCAGCAATCGTTTCTACGCATTCCTCGAGGCCATCGATCATGATGGACGCACAAGGATTGCCGAACTGGGCGCCTTCATATTCACGGTCCAGTTCGCCTTCAACGATACCGGCATTGACTGGTGCGCTAATGGCTCGACCAACTTCAGCGATGGCGACGCGACCCAGAAGCGCCAGAACTGCGAGAGCGTTGCGGGCAATTCGCCCGGCCAGGATGCGATGAGGCCGGATAGCCGGGATGTGCGGGCCCGTGAGGGCGAACTGCAAAAGGTGGGCACAGGCGCTGCCGGCTTCGACTACACCAAACTGAATGCTGATGGCGACGACCTGGAGGCAATCGCCTCTGACTGGGTCTGCGTTCGCGACAACCACACCGGGTTGATCTGGGAGGTGAAGCTGGACGGCGTCGGCGTCGGGCTGCGGGGCCGGGAACATCACTTCACCTGGTACGACTCGATCTATGAGGGCGTGGACGGACGCAGCGCCGGGGTCAAGGATGGCGGCGACTGCGTCGGCAGCCGCTGTGACACCGAGGGTTACGTGGAAGCAGTCAACGCCGAGGGCCTGTGTGGCGCCAGCGACTGGCGCATGCCCACGATCGACGAGCTGCACTCGATCTCCCACCTGGGAAGCAGCAACCCGGCGATCGACGCGGACTTTTTCCCGAACACAGCTTCATCCCGTTTCTGGTCGTCTTCGCTCAATGCGGGAAATCCGCACAGCGCGTGGTACACCCGTTTCGAACGTGGCACCGATGGCGGCTGGGCCATGGAGAACCATGGGCGGGTCCGGGTAGTGCGAGTTGCACCATGATGGCGACCATCCACCCCGGAAACCCCGAAACGCAGGAGTCCTGACCATGTTCAAATTGAAAGCCGACATTCTCCTATCCGGCCTGGCCGCGGCGCTGTTTACGGGCGTGGCCTACGCCGACATCCCCCGGCACACGTGTTCGGACCCGAACATCACCCCCACTACACCATCAGCGGGGTTCACTGTGATCGGTGAGGGCGACGTTGTGCGTCACGAACGTACCAGCCTGGAATGGCAGCGCTGTGCCCTGGGCCAGAGCTGGAACGGTGCCGAGGCGCGTTGTGATGGCTCAGTGCAGGGATATGGCTGGCAGGAAGCCCTTCAGGAAGCAGAATCCCTGGACGGCTGGCGGCTGCCCGACCTCAAGGAGCTGCGCAGCATCGTCGAACAGTGCACCCGGGAACCCGCCATCAATACACAGGTTTTCCCGGATACGCCGTCCTTCCGTTTCTGGTCGTCTTCACCCGTTGCCATGGTTCCGACCAGGGCGTGGTTGGTCCACTTCAACGCGGGCCATAACCTTCACGACTCGGACAAATCCAAGGACAACCACCCACATACGGTCGCGGTCCGATTGGTGCGTGACGGACTGTAATTGCGGTCGCGATGACTGGATGCATGGACTCATGTTGAGTGCCGCGTCGAATGGGGCTGCACTCACCCACCGCCGCCGGCGTCGCCGCCTTTCCCGGGGTGCGCGCTTTCCATCAGCCAGGAAATCATGTGGGTGCCGATCACGAGCGCATCCAGACGCATGGGGTGCTGCGGCGTGAGAAATCCGCGCTTCGCATCGGCGGCGCTGGGTTCGACCGTGGCCTCAACCCCGCCGGGACCACTGATGCGCGCCTCGAAGCTGCTACCGGTGAGCCCCGAATGGATTGTGCAGCGTACCTGCCAGGGCTGGCCGTCGAGGCTGAATCGCCCCGACAGCTGGTCATGCGCGGGGCTGGTTTCGCGGATTTCCGTGGCGATACCCGCGCCGGCGCGCCAGATGGCGCGACGCTGCGGCATGCCGGAGAAGGAACGCAGGAAATTGCCCAGGCCTTCGGTGATGCCGGCGTCGTCGGGCCGATCGAAGCGCAACTGCCGATGGCTGATCCGCAAGCAGGGACGCTCGGAGGAGAACAGGCTCGGCGTCTCGATCGTCGCCAGGACCTCGGAACCGCGCCGGATCTCGGTCTTGCCGGCACGCGGCAGCGTGCTCAGCAGGTTGCGCGGGGCGACAATCTCGAGCTGATCCGTCACTTCCTGTTTGTGCGCTGCAGTGCTGGTTCCCATGCTCTGGTTCAATCTACCGCAGAAGATTCCACCGATAAACTCGGACAGGCGGCCAACCGGATGGGCCATCTCGAGCCCGCGCACGGGCGGTCAGGCGTTGAACCGTACCGCCCCCAGAGCCGAGATGTCATACCCGCCGATGGCCTCGGCCCACTGCCGGAGTCGCTCACCCCGCGCGAAAGCAAGCAGGCGCTGCAGCGGTGGCTCAAAATACACCCGACGGCGCATGGCCAGATCGAAGTTTTCCTCCTGGAGGGGGATGAAATCGAGCCCGTGGCGGCGCGCGGCCGCTTCCACCGCCAGGCCGGTATCCGCCTCGCCCTCCCGGACCGAAAGCGCCAGATCGTCCTCGCTGAGCGAGGCGTGGGGGGCAAAGCGCAGCGTGTCACGCACAATCCCGCGCCGTTCCAGCAGCACGCGGAACAGCGCGTCCGCCCCCGCCTCGCGCTGGCGGTGCGCGACGCGGACCGGGCCCGACGCCAGGTCCGCCACGTCGCGGATACCGTGGGGGTTGCCGGGCGCCACCAACAGACCCTGGGTGCGCCGCGCCCAGTGAATGATTACCAGATCGCGCATCCCCGCCAGCCCCAGTTGGGTCGGATCGTTGTAGTCGCCAGCGCCCGCATCGATCACGTGCAAACCGGCCACCATTGCCTCATCCCGCAGTAGCCGCCGCACACCATCCCCGCTGCCGTTGCACAGGGATGCCAGATCGGCCCCGGCCTCACGGATCGCCCAGTCCAGCAGCGGATCCTGACTGCCGGCCAGCACGGGCGGGATCGCATGCTGTGGCGGTTCGTCCCCTTCCAGGTGATTCATCACCCACAGGTCGATGCTGTCCCGAGGGAACAGCAGCTTGCCGGTGATCTTCGTCGACGGGATCAGTCCCTGCCGGACCAGGTCGTAGACCTTGCGCTCCTTCATCCGCAGGTAGGCGGCGACCTCGCGGGTGGTCAGGTAGCGGTGAGGCCCGTCATTGTCATCTGATGTCATATGACTGCATGAATTTCAGGATTTGCTGATAATTCCGTGGATTATGCACACACTGCTGGCCGTGGTTCCACTCGGGCGATCGGCACATGGACAACGCCTTCCAGGCGGCCTGGCAACTGATCCTGTCGATGGACCCGGTGCTGGTCGGGATCGTGACGCTGTCACTGCAGGTCTCGTTGACGGCCGTCATCATCGCCAGTCTGATCGCGCTGCCCGCGGGTGCGGCGCTTGCCCTCTGGTCGTTCCCCGGGCGCGGCCTGGTCATCGTCATCCTCAATGCGCTGATGGGGCTGCCACCCGTGGTGGCAGGACTCGTGGTCTATCTCATGCTGTCGCGGGCCGGCCCGCTGGGTCAGTTCGGCCTCCTGTTCACGCCCACCGCGATGGTGATTGCCCAGACCCTGCTGATCCTGCCCATCATCGCGGCGCTGTCCCGGCAGGTGATCGAGGAACTGTGGGGCGAGTATCGCGAGCAGCTCCAGTCCCTGGGTGTATCACGGCTGCGGGCCATGCCGACGCTGCTGTGGGATGCACGCTTCAGCCTGATCACCATGGTGCTCGCCGGCTTCGGGCGAGCGAGTGCGGAGGTCGGCGCGGTACTGATCGTCGGCGGCAACATCGCCGGTGTCACGCGGGTCATGACCACGTCCATCGCCCTGGAGACCGGCAAGGGCAATCTGCCGCTGGCCCTGGGTCTGGGCATCATCCTGCTGCTGCTGGTCGCCTCGGTGAACGCGGTGGCCTACATCATCGGTGAAGCGGCGAAGAGGCGGCTGGGATGAATCGCGCCGCGTCACGCTCACTGCTGCCGCTGGAACTCCGGGGCGTCACCTTCCGCCATCGCGGCCAGACGCTGCTGCACCCGCTGGATCTGCGCCTCGAGCACACCGGCAAGACGGTGATCATGGGGCCCAACGGGGCGGGCAAGAGCCTGCTGATGCGCATCTGCCACGGCCTGCTGCAGCCGACCGGCGGTTGCGTGCGCTGGACCGGAACCGGCGCCACCACGGAAAACCGCCGTCGTCGCCAGGCCATGGTGTTCCAGCGGCCGGTGCTGCTGCGCCGCTCGGCGCTGGCCAACGTGCGGTATGCGCTGGCGGTTCAGGGTGTACCCCGCGGCGAACGCCGCCTGCGCGCCGACGAGGCCATCGAGCGCTTCGGCCTGGAGGCCATTGCGCAGCGACCCGCGCGCGTGCTCTCGGGCGGCGAACAGCAGCGCCTGGCGCTGGCCCGTGCCTGGGCCCTGCGCCCGGAGATCCTGTTCATGGATGAGCCGACCGCGTCGCTGGATCCCGCGGCCATCAAGGCCGTGGAGGAGGCGGTGGAGGCATTCCACGACGAGGGCACGCGCATCGTCATGACCACCCACGACCTCGGGCAGGCGCGGCGCCTGGCGGACGATGTGATCTTTCTTGCCAATGGCCGCCTGGTGGAACGGGCACCCGTCGAGGCATTTTTCGAGCACCCGCAAAGTCGCGAGGCAGCCGCGTTCGTGCGGGGCGACCTGGTCTGGTAGCGCCCCGCGTTTTCGCGCGCGGCGCAACCGAAGGAGAACGCCATGCAGTACCTGTTGCGCACTGCCGCAGTCGCGGCCGCGGCGCTGCTCGCCGCCACCGCGGCGCATGCGGGATCGGACCGTTACATCACCCTGGCGTCGACCACATCCACCGAGGCGTCGGGGTTTTTCGAGCACATCGTGCCGCAATTCCGCGAGGCGATCGGCATCGACGTGCGCGTGGTGGCCGTGGGCACCGGCCAGGCGTTTGAGATCGGCCGCCGCGGTGACGCGGACATCCTGCTGGTCCACGACGCCACCGGCGAAGAGGCGTTCATCGCCAATAACTACGGCCGCGAACGCCGGGACATCATGTACAACGACTTCATCCTCGTCGGCCCGGCAGCGGACCCGGCCGGCGTGCGCGATGCGGACAGCGCTCTGGACGCGTTCCGCCGCATTGCCGCAGCCGAGCACCCGTTCACCGCCCGCGGCGACGACAGCGGCACCCACCGGGCGGAGCTGCGGCTGTGGCATGAGGCCGGTGTCGATCCGGATGGTCCGTGGTATCGGGAACTGGGTAGCGGCATGGGCGAGACGCTGAACACGGCTGCAGGCATGGACGCCTACACGTACGCCGACCGCGCCACCTGGATCACGTTCGACAATCGTCAGAACCTGGAACTCGTCTACGCGGGCGACCCGGTGATGCGCAATCAGTACGCCAGCGTGCCGCTGAGTCGGGAGCGCCACCCGGACCTCAAGCACGACCTGGCCGCGGCATGGCACCAGTGGTTGCTCTCCGCAGCGGGGCAGACCGCCATCGCCAGCCATGAACGGCGCGGCGAACAGCTCTTCTTCCCGAACGCCGAGTAGTACCCGAAGGTCAGGGCATCGAGGCATCCCTGAACAGAGG
>CAZJGZ010000058.1:6400-13741 GCA_964545695.1 uncultured Ectothiorhodospiraceae bacterium
CAGCCTTGTGCGGATATCAGCCCGTGTTGGCTCGGCGCGTCTCGCTGTCGGGCAGCGTGACGTTGAGCTCGAGCACTTCGTAGTCCCCGTCGCGCTCGATCTGCATGTTGACTGCATCTTCGTCGACGGCGACGTATTTGCGGATCACTTCGAGCAGTTCGGCACGCAGGGGCAGCAGATAATCGGGCGCGCTGCCCTTGCTGCGCTCATGGGCAATGATCACCTGCAACCGATCCTTGGCAACGGCGGCGGAGCGGGTCTTCTTGCGGCGGAAAACGTCGAGGATGCTCACGGCTTCAACTCCTGAAGATGCGCCCGAACAGGCCCTTTTTCTGGCTCGGTATACGGTGTTCGCGGTCCTCGCCGAGGTAGCGCGCGACCGCATCGTTGTAGGCCTGACCGGCATCCGTCTCGGTTTCGAGACTCACCGGCACACCGGCATTGGACGCGGTCAGCACCGACTCGGATTCCGGGATGATACCCAGCAGCGGGATCGACAGGATCTCGCAGACGTCGTCGACGTTGAGCATCTCGCCCTTCTTGACCCGCTCGGCGGAGTAGCGGGTGAGCACCAGATGTTCCTTGACGGGCTCCTCGCCCTGCTCCGCCCGGCGCGTGCGGCTGGCCAGCAGCCCCAGCACCCGGTCGGAATCGCGCACCGAGGAGACCTCGGGATTCACGACGACCAGCGCGTCGTCGGCATGGTACATCGCGAGCTGCGCACCGCGCTCGATCCCGGCCGGCGAATCGCAGATGACGTAATCGAAGCGCTCGCGCAGTTCGCCGATCACGCGCTCGACGCCGTCCTCGGTCAGCGCATCCTTGTCGCGCGTCTGCGAGGCCGACAGGATCGACAGACCATCAACGCGCTTGTCGCGGATCAGCGCCTGGTTGAGGTTCGCTTCGCCGTTGATCACGTTGACGAAGTCGAACACCACGCGCCGCTCGCAACCCATGATCAGGTCGACGTTGCGCAGTCCGATATCGAAATCGACCAGCACGACCTTGTGCCCCGCACGCGCGAGGCCCGCGCCCATCGCGGCCGTGGTCGTCGTCTTGCCCACGCCGCCCTTGCCCGAAGTGACAACAATCACTCGTCCCACAATCTGCTCTCCTTTCGCGGGCCGTTGCGAGCGGCTTCATCGACCGTTCCCGCAACGCGCCGGATTCGACTCGACCAGCGGCCGACGCCGTTACACCATTCATTCGCGGTCCGCATCGACCGCCGCCCCATCAGCCAGCCTCAACCGAGATCGAAAGGCTCCATGATCAGGGCGTCGCCATCGAGATATACCTGCGCCGGCCGCCCCAGGCCGCGCTCGGACCACTCGTCGCCGATCTGGTACTGCCCGGCGATCGAGACCAGCTCGGCGTTGAATTGCTGGCACAGGATACGCGCTGCCGTATCCCCCTGCGCACCCGCGATGGCCCGGCCATTGAGGGCGCCATAGATATGGATGCAGCCGTCGGCGACCACCTCGGCCCCTGCGCCGACCGCCGCGAGCACCACCAGATCGCCGCCCTGTGCGTAGATCTGCTGCCCCGAACGCACCGGCTTGTTGACGAACCGGGTGGGTGTCGGCCGCACTGAGGACCCCGCCTGCTTCGCGGGTCGCTTGCCCGACCCGCCAGCGGCCTCGCCGGCCAGCGGGAGTACGCCCAGGCCCGCACCCGCGGCAAGCTCGCCTACAAGTTCGCTGTCACCACGCAGGGCCGTCGGCACGATGCCGCGTGCGCGCAGGGCAGACACGAGATCCTCCAGGAAGCTTACAGGCGGCAGCGCATCCAGCGCACTCAGGTCCAGCGTCACGGGCGCGCCGGCGAACATCGAGGGTGCTTGCTGCACCTGTTCATCCAGCGCCGCCAGCACGGCGTCGGCGTCCGAGGCGTGCACGCGCAGCGTCAGCAAGGTGGTCGTGCGGGCCGTGATCTCGAGCACGGGGGCTGCAACTTCCTGAGTCTGGTTCATGACGGTGCGTCGGCACGCCGCGTTGCGAAGGTCGCGGATCATGCCAGATATCGGCGGCCTCGACCATGACTACTTCGGCTTGCGCGGATCGGGCGACTCAGCCGCCGAACACGCGCAGACCCAGCACGATGTAGACGCCGTAACCCGCCAGCAGGAACGCACCTTCAATGCGCCCCAGCGAGCGCCGCAACAACAGCATGAACAGGAGCAGGAGGGCCGTGCCCAGCATGACCCAGAGATCGAACGACAGCATGCGCGCGGGTGCGGCCAGAGGTTGCACCAGCGCCGACAAGCCGAGGACGCCGAGCAGGTTGAAGATGTTGCTGCCGAGAATATTGCCTACCGCGACATCCGCGTGGCGTCGCAGTGCCGCGATGACCGATATCGAGAGTTCCGGCAGCGATGTGCCGACCGCCACCAGTGTCAGTCCGACCACCGCCTCGGGCACACCCAGATGATCCGCCAGGCCGAGCGCGCCCGCCAGCAGCACCTGCGAGCCCACAATCAGCAGCGCCAGTCCCGCCACCACCGCCGCCACAATCCAGGGTAGTGAATACGGTACCGCCTGCAGCTCCTCACCCTCGGCGCGGTGCATGGTCGCCGCTGGTGCTGCACGATAGCGCTCGCTCCAGTAGGCCCACAGGAGATACGCGACCAGCGTCACGAGCAGGAGCAGCCCGGCTGCCGTTCCGAGCGCCGTGGTGCGCATCAGGATGACAACGAGGCCACTTGCCACGACCACGGTGGCGGCATCCCGCCACAACACCAACGGATGCACCGCCAGCGGCGTGATCAGGGCGCACACCCCGAGAATCAGCAGGATATTGCCGATATTGCTGCCGACGATATTCCCCAGCGCGAGTTCCGGTCGGCCACTCATGGCGGCATCGACCGAAACGGCGAGCTCCGGCGCCGAGGTGCCAAATCCGACAATCACCAGCCCGCTCAGAAGCGGCGTCACGCCGGCGCGGCGCGCCGCCGCCAGCGAGCCGCGGACGAGTGCCTCGCCACCGGCGGCGAGCAGCAGCACACCGACCAGCACAAAGAGCGCATCCGTCATGGTTGGAACAGCGCAGACGGCATCAAGGTCACAGATCCACAGTGCATGTTCGTTATCCCGCGACCTGCCCGCGACCCTTCACCGTTGTCGACGACCAGGTGAGCGTGCGGTAGTCGAAACCGTCGAGCAGCCGCGGCTTGACGATCTCGAAGAAGGGCGAGACATCGAAGTCGCGCGGCGCGAACAGCGTGTGGTGGCGGATGTGGTGGATTTCCTCGATGCAACCGGGGCAGGCATCATCGTCCGCCGCGCGCACATCGATATCCGGCAGGATGGGATAGTGTACGGACTGGAACGCCTGGGCGATGAGCGAGGAGCAGATCGCGCGCGTGGGATCACCACTGCCGAGCGCGAGCATGCGGCGCCGCCAGCGTTGCGGGACCGGTGGGGTCGTGATCAGGTAGCGCGCCAGATCGATGATGTTGCGCAGGTCGTACTGATCGCCGATGCGCCGGGTCATGTACTCGATGACGCGGGCACGATCCTCGGGGGTGAGGCCCACCGGCCGGCAGATGCGTGTGTGGTAGTCGGCATACAGCCCCACGGACACGGCGCGGACACCTTCGTTCACGTCCGCCTCGATCAGGGTGCGCCGCTCGCTGGAGAGGCTGTCACCGTCGATGGCATCGCCCACGAACAGCGCGGCATGCGACCAGGTCGACTGGGTCAGATACTTGATCGCGCCGGACAGGCGGCTGGTGCCCTCGACCAGCAGCACATCGCCCGGCTGCAGGGCGTGCACCAGCAGGTCGGGCCGGCTGGTCGCGACCGTTTCCAGCCCCGGTCGGTCGCGCGACAGGTATCGGGCCAGTCCGGCACCCAGCCAGCGTAGCGGTTGGGTCATCACCATGACGAACTCCGCGCAATAACGACGCGAGGCGGAACCCTCGCGCCCCCTCCAGATCGACAACCTACCGTTTTTTGACCGCGCCGCACATCCGTATGCCGGGGACGGGCCTGAAGCGAGTCTGAGTCCGAAAGGTTGCCGGGGTCGGCACATCCGGCGGGGGATTGACCTCGATCAAGGTCCCTTCGCAGGCAGCGAGGCAGAATACGCCCCCTACTCCGTCGTGGCCGGGAGGCGACATGGATACAACGGTAACCTTCGATCGGGAATTGGTGGAACGGTACAACGTACCGGGCCCTCGCTACACATCCTATCCGACGGCGCCGTGGTTCCGCGACGAGTTCGGCTCCAGCGAGTACATCGACTGCGCGCTCGCCGCGGACCCCTCACGGCCGCTGTCGCTGTACTTCCACCTGCCGTTCTGCGCGACGCTGTGCTTCTACTGCGCGTGCAACAAGATCGTGACGAAGAACCGCAAGCACGCCGAACCCTATCTGGATCACATGGCCCGCGAGATCGCGCTGCAGGCCGAACTGTTCGGGGCACGACCGTCGGTCGACCAGCTGCACTGGGGCGGCGGCACCCCCACGTTCCTCGGTGCCGAGCGCATGGAATGGCTGTTCGGGGAGATCGCGCGCAACTATCCGCTGCGCGATGACGACACGGGCGATTACGCCATCGAGCTCGACCCGCGCGCCGTCGACGCGGCAACCATCCATCGACTGCGGCGACTGGGATTCAATCGGGCCAGTCTCGGTGTGCAGGACCTCAACCCCGAGGTGCAGCAGGCGGTCAATCGGATCCAGCCGGAGTCGGTGACGCGCGCGACACTGGATGCCTGCCGCGAGGCCGGGTTCCACTCGATCAACATGGATCTGATCTACGGCCTGCCGAAGCAGAGCCTGCACAGCTTCACCCGCACGCTGGACCGCGTCATCGCGATGGACCCCGACCGGCTGGCGATCTACAACTACGCCCATCTACCGGACAAGTTCCCGCCACAACGGCGCATCCGCAGCGAGGATCTGCCATCGGCCGGCGAGCGCCTGGCGATCCTGCAGCAGGCGGTCGCTCGCCTGACCGCGGCCGGTTACGTCTATATCGGCATGGACCATTTCGCGAAGGCGGATGACGAGCTGGCAATCGCGCTGCACGAGGGCACGCTGACGCGCAACTTCCAGGGTTACAGCACCCACGGCGACTGCGACATCATCGCCCACGGCGTCAGCGCCATCGGCATGTTCGGCAACTGCTACACACAGAATTACCGCGACCGTGATCGGTACTACAGCGCCCTGGAAGACGGTAGTCTGCCAACCGCCCGCGGTCTGCGCCTGACATCGGACGACCTGTTGCGGCGCGAGATCATCACCCGTCTGATGTGCGATTTCCGCCTCAACCCGCGCGATTTCGAGCGGCGCCACGGTATCGATTTCGCGACCGAGTTCGCGGATGAACTCGCCGCGCTCGAGCCGCTGATGGCGGATGGCCTGGTGGAACGACGTGGCGACCTCGTCCAGGTGACGCCAGTGGGCCGTCTGCTGGTGCGCAACATTGCCATGGTGTTCGATCGCTATCTGCCGCATGCGAACCGGGCCACGAGCACGGTGACCTGGTCGCGGGCGATCTGATCGCATTCGCTCAGGGGCGCGGACGGATGCCGACGAGTCGGCCGGGGGACCTCTGAACGGAGACCTGGTCGGCGCTGTTCAGACCTTTCCCGTTTACCCGGTCGAAGGTCTCGCCGCCGGTGTGGCCAACGCAAACCATGCGGACAGATCGGCCACCGGCATCGGGTGCGCAAAGAGAAAGCCCTGGGCCTCGGGGCAGCCGAGTTCGACCAGGATGCGCGCCTGCTCCTCGGTTTCGACGCCTTCGGCCACGACGTCGAGACCGAGGTTCTCGCCGAGCTCGATGACCGTGCGGGCGATGGCGCGGGCGCGCACCCCCTCCTTGTTTGGATCATCGAGCGGCTCGATGAACAGGCGATCGATCTTGAGGATGTCGATCGGCAGGCGGGCCAGATACTGCAGCGACGAATAGCCCTTGCCGAAATCATCGAGTGCAACGCGTACACCGGGGGCGCGTGCGCGCAGTTCCTGCAGCTGGGCGATCACCTGGTCGAAGTGCTGCAGCGCCATGCTCTCGGTGATCTCCAGCTCGACCGCACCCGGCATCTCTCCCAGTTGCCCCAGTGCCGTCGCCATTTCGCTGGCGAAGTCCTCGCGCTGGAGCTGGCGCACCGACAGGTTGATGGCAACAGGCAGTCGCCCACCGGCGAACGGCCATGCCGAGATCTGGTCGACGATATTGCGCAGCGTGAGTGCATCGACATCCGTGATCAGATCGCTGCGCTCGGCCACGTGCAGGAATTCACCGGGCAGCAGGAGCCCGCGCCGCGGGTGATGCCAGCGCAGCAGTGCTTCGATGGCACAGGGTGTTCGATCGCGCAGACGAATACGAGGTTGATACCACGGTTCGAGTTCATTACCCGCAATCGCCTCTCGAAGCTCGCCCTCGATTTGCAGGCGTTCGCTGACCTCGGCGTTCATCGCCTCGTCGAAGTAGCGGTACTGGTTCTTGCCGGCCTGTTTGGCGGCGTACATGGCCGTGTCGGCCGCCTGCAACAGTGTCTCCAGCGACTGCCCGTCCTGCGGATAAAGGCTGATGCCGATGCTCGGGCGTGACGTCACGTTGTTGCCGTCGACCGCGAAGCTGGCCGTCAGCGCGGTGAGAATACGCTCGGCAATTTCGCTGGCCCGCTCGACCTTCTCGAGCGGCACCACCACGACGAACTCATCGCCGCCGAAGCGCACTACCGTGTCGCTGCTGCGTACGCAGGTCTCCAGCCGGCGGGCGACCTGGCGCAACAATTCGTCACCCGCCTGATGGCCCAGGGTATCGTTGATGACCTTGAACTCGTCGAGGTCGAGCAGGAGCATGCCCACCGCAGCGCCGCTGCGCTCGGCATCGTGGATCAGCTGCTGCACGCGGTCGGCGAGCAGAACGCGGTTGGGCAGCTGCGTGAGGCTGTCGTACTGCGCCTGCTCCACCAGACTGCGCGTGAGCTGATCCTGCTCCAGGGCAATCGACGTGATCTGGGCCAATTCGTGCAGGAGCTTGCGCAAATCGGCACTCGCCGGCGAAGCGTCGGCGGTGAACGCGGCGATGAATCCCAGCACTTCGCCGTCGCGCGCACGCACGGGCAGGGCGACAAGATCGGCATAGCCCGCGTGCCGCATGGCGCGGGCGAGCCGGCTGCGCCCCGACGTCGCCTGCCGACTCTGACGGGTGGGCACGCTCGCTTTCAACGCCGCCGCAAGCGCCCCGCCGACGGAACGCGGCGCGCGGTTGCGGATCGCCGCAATGCAGGCGTTGTCGAGACCGGGCGCCGCCAGTACGTGCACCCGGCCCTTGTCCAGGCGGAATACCGCCGCAGTGATGCGCTCGCCGAAGTCTTCGAGC
>CAZJGZ010000059.1:0-13527 GCA_964545695.1 uncultured Ectothiorhodospiraceae bacterium
ATGGCTTTGTCAGCTTCTCCCTGCTGGATAAACCTCACGATCCGAATAAAGCTCGCCGAGGTGCCGCTCAATCCTAGAATTCTGGAATTCGCGACGTTCAACCCACTTTCCCCTGGTGAGGGACGAGGGGTTGAGGCGCTGTGTTTCTCACGACCGGGTGGAGTGGTCCAGGGCGTAGGTTTCGAGGATATCCAGGGGAATGATGGCCAGGGTTTCCTCGTGGGTGGCGTTGAGGTAGAGGCCGGGGGCGTGGCCGGCCTTGTGGGCCTCGAGCCAGCGGCCGGCGCAGAGGCACCAGTGGTCGCCGGGCTTGAGGCCCTGGAAGCCCATGATGGGGTTGGGCGTCATCAGGTCGTTGCCCTTTGCGCGCGAGTATTCGAGGAACTCCTGCGTCATCTTTGCGCACACGGTGTGGATGCCGCGGTCTTCGTCGCCGGTGTTGCAGCAGCCGTCGCGGTAGAAGCCGGTGATGGGGGCGGTGCCGCAGGTGGCGAGTTCTTCGCCGTGGACGTTGCGGGCGGGGAAGCGGCTCATGGCTGACTCCGGAGTTGGTTCGCAGTGATGGGTGGTGATGATACAGGTTTGGGCCAGGGGCAGACCGGGTGTGGTGTGTCGAGTAAGATTTTTCGCTTCTGGTTGTAGTGGCTTCCCCCTCACCCTGGCCCTCTCCCCCATTGGGGGAGAGGGAACTGGAGGGGGTTGGCTTCAGCGCGATTGCTTGTTGCGCTGGCGCAGGTCGTTGAGGCGTTCGCGGATGCGGGTTTCGAGGCCGCGGTCGACGGGGTCGTAGTAGACGCGTTCACCGGTCTCGTCGGGGAAGTAGGTGGCGCCGGCGGCGAAGCCGTCGGGTTCGTCGTGGGCGTAGCGGTAGCCTTCGCTCCAGCCGTGTTCCTTCATCAACTTGGTCGGGGCGTTGCGCAGGTGCATGGGCACTTCGGTGGTGCCGTCGTTGCCGGCGTCGCGCAGGGCCTGCTTGTAGGCGGTGTAGACGGCGTTCGATTTGGCGGCACAGGCCATGTAGATGATGGCCTGGGCGATGGTGAGTTCGCCTTCGGGGCTGCCCAGGCGGTCGTAGGTATCCCAGGCCTGCAGGCCGAGCTGAAGGGCGCGCGGGTCGGCGTTGCCGATGTCTTCGGAGGCGAAGCGCACAACGCGGCGGGCGATGTAGGCGGGATCGCAGCCGCCGTCGATCATGCGGCAGAACCAGTAGAGCGCGGCGTCGGGGTTGGAGCCGCGCATGGACTTGTGCAGCGCGGAGATCTGGTCGTAGAAGTAGTCGCCGCCCTTGTCGAAGCGGCGCAGGCTTTCCTTCGAGACCTGTTCGAGGATATCGGCGCTGATCACACAGCCGCCCTCCCCGCGCGCCAGATCGGCGGCGATCTCCAGCAACAGCAGGGCGCGGCGGGCGTCGCCGTCGGCGGCGTTGGCCAGGCGGTCGCGTTCGGCCTCGGCCATCTCCACGCCCTCGCCACCAAGGCCGCGTTCGACATCACTCAGGGCGCGGTCGATGACGCCGCGTACGTCGGCGGTGTCCAGTGCCTTGAGGATGTAGGTGCGCACGCGCGAGAGCAGCGCGTTGTTCAGTTCGAACGAGGGGTTTTCCGTGGTCGCGCCGATGAAGAAGACGGTGCCGTCCTCGACGTGCGGCAGGAAGGCGTCCTGCTGCGCCTTGTTGAAGCGATGGACCTCGTCGACGAACAGGACGGTGGGACGGCCGTCGGCGCGGCGCACGTCACGGGCTCGGTCGATGGCCGCGCGGATGTCCTTGACGCCCGAGAGGACGGCGGACACGGCGATGAACTCGGCGCCACAGCGCCCGGCGATCATGCGCGCGAGGGTGGTCTTGCCGGTGCCGGGCGGGCCCCAGAACACCATCGAGTGCAGGCGATCATGCTCGATCGCTTCGCGCAGCGGACTGCCGGGGCCGACGATGTGTTGCTGGCCGGCAAACTCGTCGAGGTTCTGCGGGCGCAGACGGTCGGCGAGCGGGCGATAGGCGAGCGCGGCTTCGTCGTTGCCGGTCGCGGCCGCGCCCGGATCGGCATCGAGCAGCGAGCCCTGGCGTTCGCCGCTGCCCATGCTTACCAGCCGCTCTGATCCGCTTCACCGCCGACGACATCGACGCCCTCGGGCGGATCGAAGGTGAACTGGTCGGCGGGGATGTCGGTGTTGATCTCGACATCGTCGAACACCACCTGGGTGGCACCGTCGAAGCGATCACGCAGCTCCATCACCTTGAGCGAAGTCTCGTCGAAGCCGAGATAGATCTTGCGGAAGTCGGTGTCCTGGACCTTCGGTTCAAGCTGCACCCAGTGCAGGCCTTCACGTTCGCCAAGGGCCTCGATCTCGAACTCCTCGGCCAGCGGCGCGCGGCCCGACAGCAGCGCGATCGGCGCCTGGCCGAGGGCTTGATCGAACTCGCGCACGGTGACCTGTTCCAGGTCTTCCTCGTACATCCACATGCGCTCGCCGTTGGAGACGATGAGCTGGTTGTACGGTTCGGTGTATTCCCAGCGGAACTTGCCCGGCTTTTCCAGTTTACCGACACCGCTGTTCTCGCGAATGGGGAAATCGTCCTCGTCGTACAGGGTCTGCTCGAAGGTGGCGCTGAACGAGGTCAGGTCCTCCGTGAACGCGCGCAGACGTTCCAGGGTTTCGTCCCCGCCCGCGTGCGCGGGCGCGGCAACAGCGACGATGACGCCGGCTATCAGCCAGCTGGCGATACGCTTCATGCAGAGACTCCCACGGGTTGGGGAACAATGGGTTCGGGATCGATGAGTCAAGGACTGGTCAGTCATGTTTCGGCGGCGGCGGGGCCAGCACTTCGCGCGCGCCGTTGTCGCCCACGGGCGAGACGACGCCGGCGGCTTCCATGTCTTCCACGATGCGAGCGGCGCGGTTGTAACCCACCTTGAGCCGGCGTTGGACATAGGAGATCGACGCCTTGCGGCTCTCGGTGACGATCGCGACGGCCTGGTCGTAGAGTTCATCCCCCTCGCCGCCGGCATTGCCGCTCTCGCCCGGCAGTGCGCCCTGCCCGTCGGACGGGCCTTCGAGGATGTCCTGCCGATACGACGGCTCACCGGCCTTGCGCAGGCTGGCGACGACCTTGTGCACCTCGTGGTCATCGACGAACGCCCCATGCAGGCGCTGCGGATGGCCCGTGCCGGCCGGCAGGTAGAGCATGTCGCCGTGACCGAGCAGCGCTTCTGCGCCCTGTTGGTCGAGGATGGTGCGCGAGTCGACGCGCGACGACACCTGGAACGCGATGCGGCTCGGGATGTTCGCCTTGATGAGTCCGGTGATCACGTCGACGGAAGGCCTCTGGGTCGCAAGGATGAGATGGATGCCAGCGGCGCGCGCTTTCTGCGCGATGCGGGCGATGAGTTCTTCCACCTTCTTGCCGACGACCATCATCATGTCGGCAAACTCATCGATTACGACCACGATATAGGGCAGCGGTTCCAGGGTCGGCACCGGCGCTTCCGGATCAGCGGCCTCGGAGGGCTTGTAGAACGGGTCCTTGATCGGTTCGCCGGCTTCGGCGGCATCACGCACCTTGCGGTTGAAGCCGGCGATGTTGCGCACGCCCTGGGATGCCATCAGCTTGTAGCGCCGCTCCATCTCGGCGACACACCAGCGCAGCGCGTTGGCCGCCTCCTTCATGTCGGTGACGACCGGGGCGAGCAGATGCGGGATGCCGTCGTAGGCATTGAGCTCCAGCATCTTCGGGTCGATCAGGATCAGGCGCACATCCTGCGGCAATGCCTTGTAGACGAGGCTGAGCAGCATGGCGTTGATGGCGACGGACTTGCCCGAGCCGGTGGTGCCGGCAACCAGCAGGTGTGGCATGCGCTGGAGGTCGGCGACGACGGGATGGCCGCCGATATCGTGACCAAGGGCGAGCGTGAGCGGCGAGGTCGATTTGTCGTACGCCTGCGACTCCAGCACCTCGACCAGGCTGACCATGCGCCGCTCTTCGTTGGGGATCTCCAGGCCGACCGTGGACTTGCCCGGTATGACCTCGACCACGCGCACGCTGATCACGGAGAGCGCGCGCGCCAGATCCTTGGACAGGTTGGTGATCTGGCTGACCTTGACGCCGGCGGCGGGCTGGATCTCGAAGCGGGTAATCACCGGCCCCGGATGCACGGCGACGACTTCGGCGGTGATGTTGAAGTCGTCGAGCTTGTGTTCGAGCAGGCGCGACATCGCCTCCAGCGATTCGCGCGAATAGCCGCCGCTCTTCTGCTTGGCCTTGTCCAGCAGTGACAGCGCCGGCAGCTCGCTGTCGGGCGGCGGATCGAACAGCTTGATCTGCTTTTCCTTCTGCGCGCGCTCGCTGGGCTCCGGCTCGGGCAGCTTGGGCTCGATCTTCGGCGCCTTCTTCTTCGCCGCCTTCGCCTTGGGCTGGGTCTCCCGGGTGAACTGCTGCGTGTGCTGCTTGCGTGCGCGGCGCGCGGCCAGGCTCTCACGGGCGCGTGCCACGAGCGCGACGATCATCGCGCCGGCTGCCAGCGTCAGTCGGCCGGTGCGGTCCATGACGTCGAACCAGGACAGGCCGGTGAACAGCGTCACCGCGCCGAGGAACAGCGCCAGCATCAGCAGGGTGCTGCCGAGCAGCCCGATACTGGCCATCAGCGCGTTGCCCAGCGCGGTACCCAGCACGCCGCCGGCGTGGATGCCCACGGGCAGGGTCTCGGCGGAGGGCACGAAGTGCAGCGAGGCGAGCGCACAGGCCGACACCAGGGTGACGACGAAACCGGCCCAGCGCAGGATGTGGAAGCGCAGCGCCCCGCCCGGCTCGTTCTCCGGCCGCCCCTGATAGACCAGCCAGCCGGCCCAGGCGACCATGACCGGGATCATGTAGGCGATGTAGCCGAACAGGTAGAGGAAGAAATCGGCGAACCAGGCGCCCGCGCGTCCGCCGATGTTGCGCACGCCGCCGTCGGTCGCACCCGTGTGCGACCAGCCGGGATCAGCCGGGTTGAAACTCGCCAGCGAGACCAGCAGATAGGCCGATACCGCGAGCAGCAGGAAAAAGCCCCCCTCGCGCAACGCGCGTTGTACGTGGCGCGCAATCGCTGGTGGCCCCTGCTGCTCCTGACGTTTCCTGGTGGCCTGCGCCAATGCCGATCTCCGTTGCGGCTCGTGCGATGGGGATACGGGCAAATCGGCAGACAGTCCGCTTTACCGGCCACGGACCGTTTCGTACCATTGCCCGCCCGTTGGTCGGCGGGGCCTGACTCAAGCTGGAGATTATACATGAGCGACGCGAGGCATTGCCGCCTGCTGATCCTGGGTTCCGGACCTGCCGGCTACACCGCGGCCGTCTATGCCGCGCGCGCCAACCTGGACCCGGTGCTGATCACCGGCATCGAACCGGGCGGCCAGCTCACCACCACGACGGATGTCGATAACTGGCCCGGCGACAACAACGACCTCCAGGGCCCGGAGCTGATGGAGCGCATGCGCGCCCATGCCGAGCGCCTCGGCACCACCATCGTCACCGATCATATCCATCACGCCGACGTGACCACGCGCCCGTTCCGGCTGACCGGCGACAGCGGCGTCTACACCGCCGATGCGCTGGTCATCGCGACGGGCGCCACCGCGAAATACCTCGGGCTCGAATCCGAGGAGAACTTCAAGGGCCGCGGGGTGTCGGCCTGCGCGACCTGCGACGGCTTCTTCTACCGCAAGCACGATGTTGCCGTCATCGGTGGCGGCAACACCGCCGCTGAGGAAGCCCTCTACCTGGCCAACCTTGCGCGCCATGTCACGGTGGTCCATCGCCGCGATCGGCTGCGTGCCGAGGCCATCCTGCAGGACCAGCTGTTCGAACAGGAACGTGCGGGCAAGCTGAGCTTCATCTGGAACAGCGAGGTCGACGAGGTCCTCGGCGACCAGATGGGTGTCTCCGGCCTGCGCCTGCGCGACCGCGAGACCGGTGACACGCGGGAGATCGCCGTCACCGGCATGTTCCTGGGCATCGGCCATACGCCCAATACCGGCCTGTTCGAGGGCCAGTTGGAGATGGAGAATGGCTACATCATCGTGCGCGGCGGCCTCGACGGCGATGCCACGGCGACCAGCGTGCCCGGCGTGTTCGCCGCTGGCGATGTGGCCGATCATGTCTACCGCCAGGCGATCACGTCCGCCGGTACCGGCTGCATGGCCGCGCTCGACGCCGAGAAGTTCCTCGCCGCGCAGCAGACCGGCAAGGCAGCCTGAGCACCCTTCCGGCGTCCCGGCCGCCAGTCCGCCTCGCGCTCGCGTGCGCGCCGGCGAGGCCGTGACCGGCGTGCCGGCATGCCCATGCCCTGCCGGGAAGCTCGGCGGGAGCCCCCGATGAAGCTGGAGGTTGCCGACCGGATCGAGGCCCTGGATCCGGCCGCCTGGAACGCACTGACCGCGGGCGACTATCCCTTCTTCCGCCACGAGTTCCTCGTCGCGCTCGAACGCCACGGCGCGGTCGGCGCCGAGGTGGGCTGGGTGCCGCGCTTCCTGCTGCTGCATGGCGACGACGGTACGCTCATCGGCGGCGTGCCGGCGTGGCTGAAGACACACTCGCGCGGCGAGTTCGTGTTCGACTTCGCCTGGGCCGAGGCCTGGGAACGCCATGGACTCGCCTACTACCCCAAGGTCGTCACCGCCATCCCGTGGACACCGGCGACCGGGCCGCGCCTGCTGGTGCACCCGGAGTGCACGCGCGAGGACGTGCGCGCGGCCCTCGCCGGCGGCCTGCGCGAGCTGGCCGCGCAGCTCAAGCTCTCCGGGGCGCACGCGCTGTTTCTGGATGACGCCGACCTGGCCGCGCTGGAGCGCGTCGATTTCCGCCGGCGCGTCGACTTCCACTACTTCTGGTACAACGATCACTACGCCGATTTCGACGCCTTTCTCGGTGCGCTGACCAACCGCAAGCGCAAGAAGATCCGCCAGGAGCGGCGCTATGTCGCCGAGCAGGGCATCACCACCGAGATCCGCCACGGCAACGAGCTGACCGAAGCCGAGGTTGATCGCGTGCACGCGCTGTACGCGCTGACCTTCATGCGCAAGACCAATCTGCCGACGCTGAGCCAGGGCTTCTTCCGCGAGATCGCGCGCACCATGGGCGAACAGCTCGTCATCGCCCTCGCCCATCGCGACGGCGAGATCATCGCCACGGCGATCATGCTGCGCGACAGCGAGAGCCTGTACGGCCGCTACTGGGGCTGCGCCGGTGAGTATCCCGCGCTGCACTTCGAGTGCTGCTACTACCTCGGCATCGACTACTGCATCCGTCACGGCCTCACGCGCTTCGAGCCGGGCGCCCAGGGCGAGCACAAGATCGCGCGCGGTTTTCTGCCGACGCGCACCTGGTCGGCCCACTGGGTGGCGGATCCGGGCTTCCGCGACGCCATCGACCATTTTCTTGCACGCGAGGCGCAACTGATCGAGCATCATTTCACGCACCTGAGCCGGGAGTCGCCGTTCCGCACCCCCGTTCCAACGGATCAGGGGCCGGAGGCCGATGCCGAGTGATGTCGCTGCCCGTTCTGCCCCCGTGGGATGATCGCCAGCCGTTTCCGCCGGTGGAAGATGCACTCGCCGCGCCCGACGGGCTGCTCGCGGCGGGCGGGAGCCTGCGGCCGCCACGCCTCCTGGCGGCGTATCGCCACGGCATCTTCCCCTGGTACGCCGAGGGTGATCCGATCCTCTGGTGGTCGCCCGACCCGCGCTGCGTGATCTTCCCCGAGCACCTGCACATCGCCCGGCGCCTGCACCGACGCCTGCGGCGGGCGCCATTCGAGCTGACCCGCAACGCCGCCTTCGCCGCTGTGGTCGATGCCTGTGCCCAGCCGCGCGCGGGGGACCACGGGACATGGATCCTGCCGGAGATGGCGGCCGCCTATGTACACATGCACGAACTCGGCTACGCCACCTCGTTTGAATGCTGGGACGGCGACGACCTGGTCGGTGGCGTCTACGGCATCCATCTCGGCCGCGTATTCTTCGGCGAATCGATGTTCAGCCGCCGCAGCGATGCCTCGAAGATCGCACTGGTCACCGCCGCCACGGCCGCGGACATCGCGCTGATCGACTGCCAGCTCGCCACGGACCATCTCCAGCGTCTCGGTGCAGAGCTGATCCCGCGTGAGCGCTTTGTCGCGCTGCTGCACGAGCATGGTGCCGGCCTGTAACCCCCACGTCATACGGGCGTCACCACGTCATCACGCCGACCTGTAACGCTGCTCCCGTGTTCGATCCGGCTGCCATGCCTTGCCGCCCTGCTGGCAGCCACAACCGGAGGCCGATCATGGCCGCACTGCTGGAACGTGACACCACTCCGTCCCGGGCCCATGAAACGAGTCGGGCGCTGGGCTTTCTCGTCGGCGTCGATGGCCGCGAGCACCCCATTACCGAGGCGATGGTGTATCTTGCACTGGTGCGGGTTGAGGCGGACGATCTCAGCCTGCACGGTACTGTAGGCAGAGAAACCATCACGGATGACAATTTGGAGAAGGATCATGGATGACTGGGTTGACGAACTCCTCGAACGCAATGGCCCCGACGCGCCCGCATTCCCCCCAGGTGCACTGAGCGCCCTGGCGCGGCGACCACTGGACCCGTGGCTGGATCTGCTGCTCGACGACCTCCCGGAACCGGAACCACCTGCCGATGACGACGGCGTGGAGATGTAGGCCGCAACCACTCGCCAGCGCATGACCGGCGGCTGCCTTTGGTGGCGGCGAGCGTGGTACCTTCGATGCGTTTCGTCGCCACGGAATGCTCATGAACCTCTGGTTCCGCCTGCTCATCCTCATGCTGCGTCTGCGCCGGCAGCCGCCCATGGACCTGCTCGACGATCTCGAGCAGGACATGCGCGTGCTGCCGAATGACCTCGACGCCTTCGGCCACATGAACAACGGCCGCTACCTGACGCTGATGGACCTGGGCCGCCTCGCGATGATGGAACGCACGGGCCTGCTCAAGGCCGCGCGGCGCAACGACTGGCTGCCCCTCGTGCGCGGCATCGAGATCGAGTATTTCAAGCCCCTGCTGGTCTGGCGCCGGTTCCGGCTGCACACCCGCTTGATCTCGTGGGACCGCAAATGGGTCTACCTGGAGCAGCGCTTTACGGCCGGCGATACACTGCATGCCCGTGCCCACATCCGCGGCCTGTTGCGCGGCCGCGAGGGCAACGTGCCGACTGCGGAACTGCTGAAGGCGGTGGGTGCGGAAAATCATGAACCACCCGAGCCGCCGCCTGCCGACGTCAGGGACCCGAGCGTGTAGGATTGAGCATCTCGTTAACCACCACTGTTGCGGAGTGTCGTAATGAAGCTTGAAACCGTTGCCATCCATGCCGGCTACAGCCCGGAGCCGACCACGCACGCTGTGGCCGTGCCCATCTACCAGACGACGTCGTACTCCTTCGACGATACGCAGCACGGCGCCGACCTGTTCGACCTCAAGGTCCAGGGCAATATCTACACCCGCATCATGAACCCCACCAACGCGGTGCTGGAACAGCGCGTGGCCGAACTCGAGGGCGGCATCGGCGGCCTCGCCGTCGCCTCTGGCATGGCGGCCATCACCTACGCCATCCAGGTGATCACGCGCGCTGGCGACAACATCGTCACCACCAGCCAGCTCTACGGCGGCACCTACAACCTGTTCGCGCACAGCATGCCGAACCAGGGCGTCGACGTGCGCTTCGCCGCGCATGACGATCTCGAGCGCATGGCGTCCCTGATCGACGATCGCACCAAGGCAATTTTCTGCGAATCGGTGGGTAATCCCTCGGGCAACGTCATCGATGTCGAGCGCCTGGCCGAGCTGGCCCACGCCAACGGCATCCCGCTGATCGTCGACAACACCGTGCCCACGCCCTACCTGTGGCGGCCGATCGAGCACGGTGCGGACATCGTCGTGCAGTCGCTGACCAAATACCTGGGCGGGCACGGGACGACGGTGGGCGGCGCCATCATCGACTCCGGCAAGTTCCCCTGGGCCGAGCACGGCGACCGTTTCCCGATGATGGTCGAGCCCGACCCGTCGTACCACGGCGTGGTCTACACCGAGGCGCTCGGCGCAGCCGCCTACATCGGGCGTTGCCGCGTCGTGCCGCTGCGCAATACCGGTTCGGCGCTGTCGCCGTTCAACGCCTTCCAGATCCTGCAGGGCATCGAAACCCTGCCGCTGCGCATGGACCGCCACTGCGAGAATGCGCAGAAGGTGGCCGAATACCTCGAGGGCCACGACCAGGTGCGCTGGGTCAAGTTCGCCGGTCTGCAGAGCAGCCCGGACCATGCGCTGGCGAAGAAGTACATGGACGGGCGTGCCGCCTCGATCCTGAGCTTCGGCATCGACGGCGGCAAGGAAGCGGGGGCGAAGTTCATCGACGCCCTGCAGCTGATCACCCGACTGGTGAACATCGGCGATGCCAAGTCCTTGGCCTGTCACCCGGCGACCACCACGCATCGCCAGCTCAACGAGGCCGAGCTGGAGAGCGCCGGCGTCAGCCAGGATATGGTCCGCCTGTCCGTCGGCCTCGAGCACGTCGACGACATCCTCGCCGACATCGAACAGGCGCTGACCGCGGCCCGACAATAAACCGTCGCGCCCGGCACAACCGGGCGTATGATCCACGCCAGTAGCCGTGTACAAGGAAACCGGAACGGGAGCCGAAAATGGACGAAGATGCCCTTAACAAATCCGTGCGCGCCTTTCTCAAGAAAGTCGGCATTACTTCGCAGCGCGAGATCGAAAAGGCCGTGCGCGAGCGTGACGAAGCCGGCGAACTGGGGGAAAGCAAGCACATTGGCGCCAGCGTGACGCTGAAGGTGCCGGAACTGGATCTGGAGATCGAGATCAGCGATGACCTCGAGCTGAAATAGGCGGGTGGCCGTCGACGACGCCCAGTTTCGCCGCGAGCACCGCCAGGCGCTAGTCGACGACCGCGTCAGCGGCGCCAGCCAGCTGGCGCGCCAGGCACTCGAAAGCCTGGCCGAATACGCCGCCAGCTGCGGTGGCGAAGGCATTGTCGATGTCCGCGCTCGTGCGCTGGCCTTTGCCGAGGAGCTGCAGTACGCACGCCCGAGCATGGCGCCCGTGTACAACCTCGTGCAACGCTGGAGCGATTGGGTGGAACGCCTCGAGGCCGATGACCTCGACACGTTCCGCCGCCAGTCGGCGGAGGCCGCCGAAACCTTGTGCGATTCTTCGATCAGTGCCCTGGGCGAGGCCGCTGACCACGCTGCCACGCTGATCCATGACGATTCGGTGGTGATCACGCACAGCTTCAGCTCCACCGTGCGGGAAGTCTTCAACCAGGCCCGCAACCGTCGTCAGCAGCCCGCGCGCGTAATCGTCAGTGAATCGCGACCGGGCATGGAGGGGCGGGAGCAGGCACGGTTTCTGGCGGGCATGGGCATCCAGGTGACCTACATTACCGATGCCGAACTCGGCCTGTTCAGCGGCAAGGCCACACTCGCCCTCGTGGGCGCCGACACCGTACTTGCCGATGGATCGGTCGTGAACAAGGTAGGCACCTATCTGCTGGCCCTGGCCGCCCGCGATCACGGCATTCCCTTCTATGCCTGCTGTGAGAGCTTCAAGCATGTGCCCTTTCATGCCGGCAGCTTCGAGCTCGACGAAATGCCCGGTGCTGAACTCGATGCCCCGCGCCACGCCAACATCAGCGCGCGCAACGTGTTCTTCGATATCACGCCCGCGCGCCTGGTGACCGGCTGGGTGACGGAGACCGGCGTGCATCCCTCCACGCGCTGATCGGCGCACGCAGGACGCGCTGATACACTGATGGCCGTGCATATACACGCCCGTGACTGCGTTCATGGGCGCGATTGATCGCTACGACCCGCGGAGAACCAACATGCTTGAAGTCATCGCCATTCCCGCCCTCGGCGACAACTACATCTGGGTGCTGCGCGCCCCGGACAGCGCCAGCGCGATCGTGGTCGACCCCGGCGATGCCGAGCCCGTCCTGGACACCATCGCCCACCAGGGCCTCGATGTCCGCGCCATCCTGATCACGCATCACCACGGCGATCATGTCGGCGGCCTGGCGGAGGTCAGCCAGCGCTGGCCGGTGCCGGTCTACGGTCCGGCCAGCGAAAGAATTGCCGGCGTGACCGACACCGTGAGCGGCGGCGACCGCGTCGCCATCGAGGGCCTGGGCACCGAGTTCGTGGTCATCGACACACCTGGCCATACCTCGGGCCACATCGCCTTCCACGGCAGCGGCTGGCTACTCTGCGGCGACACGCTTTTCGCGGGGGGCTGCGGGCGCGTGTTCGAGGGCACGCATGACCAGATGCACGCTTCGCTCCAGCGCCTGGCCGCCCTGCCCGACGCCACCCACTGCTGCTGCGGGCACGAATACACACTGGCCAATCTGGCCTTTGCCCGGGCGGTCGAGCCGGACAACGCCGAAATCGCCGACCGTCTCGAGCGCGCGCAGAAGCTGCGTGATGCCGACGAGCCAACCGTGCCCTTCACGCTGGCGGAAGAGCGCCTGACCAACCCCTTCCTGCGCTGCCACGAGCCGGCGGTACGTGCGAGTGCCGAGCGCGAGGCCGGGCGCTCACTGGCCGATGACGCAGAAGTCTTTGCCGTGCTCCGCGAATGGAAGAATCGCTTCTGAACAGTTGATGAAACGGCTGCAACCGGGGGGTTCGCGCGGCCACGAAGCGTCAGCGGTAGCGACCGCCCGGAGTTGGAGCATCGGGTTTCAGCCAGGCTGTTCCGCCGCGGCGGGATCGCCGCTGAACCCGTCCCCCGGGCTCGACAGCTTGTGGGTCAGGTCCGAACCGATCACCGACATGAGCACACCGCGCATCGACGGATTGCGCCGCAGCAGCGAGCGCAGTTCGGCCTGATCCCAGGTCAGGCAGCGCGTCGGACAAGAGGCCTTGACCGTCGCTGTCGCGGGGGTGCTGTTGAGAAAACTCATCTCGCCGATCAAGCCGCCATCCCGCACCCGGATCGGCTCGCGGTCGCCACCGCGATCGACTTCCACCTCGCCGTTGCTGACCAGGTACAGACGGTCGACCGTTTGCCCGCGATGGGTGAGTTCGTCGCCCTCGGTCAGCGATCGCCATTCGCCGGCGCGCACCAGCTTCATGAACTCCAGGGCACTGAATTCGCGGAACAGGGTCTCGTGCAACTCACGCTCTTCCTCGGTGAAGCGCACGGACTGGCGTTCGCGGACCAGCAGCACCACCCAGACCAGATTCACCAGCAGCAGGACCACCTGCCAGAAAAAGGGCGTCCAGGGGATATCGGCCATACCGACCGCAAAGTAGACCAGCATGGTCGCGCCCGCAGCCAGCAGCAGCGTGCGCAGGATCAGGATGTCACGGACGAGGTAGGCGACAAGCGTCAGCACATACGCCAGATGGCCAACGAACTCGGTCGGCCCGATCGCGCCCAGATAATCCATGACCACTCTCCCCCAATGCACTCGTGAATCCGGCAATCGCCGGCCGGCTACTGTCTTGTGCCGTGTCGCAGGGGCCTGTC
>CAZJGZ010000060.1:0-1472 GCA_964545695.1 uncultured Ectothiorhodospiraceae bacterium
CTAGCGTTCGACCTGCGTTGTCGGCACGGTGCCCGTGCCGAATCGACATGGTGAAACCCAAGCCACTGAGGAGTGATCGAAATGTTGCATTACAAGAACATTCTTCTTGCCCTGCTGTTCGCCTTTGCCATGATTTTTGGCGGCATGGGTTCGGCAGCAGCCGATCTCGACCAGACAGCCGAAGACCAGACGCTCGCCTATGAAGACGACGAGTGGGAAGATGACGGCGATGACTGGGATGACGCCGACGATGACTGGGACGATGGCGGTGACGACTGGGACGACGGTGACGACGACTGGGATGATGACGGCGACGATTGGTAAGTAACCTTCCCCAGGGGACGGAGGGCTCCTCTCGGTCCCCTGCATCATCCCGCGCGGGCCCGGTCATCAGGCCGGGCCCGCTGCTGTTTGCTCCGCTGTTTCAATTCTCCGCGGTCACGCACCACCCACGTCGAGGTGGCGCGCTACTTCGCTCAACGATTCCATGCCCGTCACGTCACTCGCAAGCATCGGAATACGCAGCTGGGGCAGTCCGGAGAACTGGCTGGCGATCTGGTCGAGATAGCGACCTTCCTGTACACGTCGATTGGCGAGAAACTCGCCGTCTGCGTCGGCGGGAAGCACTCGGTTCACGATCGCACCTGCGACCGGGATGTCGAACCGTACCAGTGCGTCATGGGCCTTGCGTGTTTCGCGGATGGGCAGTTTCTCTGGCGTGAGGACCAATATGAACGCGGTGGTTTCCGCATTGGTCAGAAAATGGCGCGCGCGATGGAACAGACGCCGACGTTCGAGCAGCTTCTCCGCAACCCGGCGCGTGCGCGCATCCATGTCCTGAAAGGGGTCTTCCTGCGGGTCATCGAACGGCGTCGGCAGATCGGCGCGGCTACCCGATGGCTGCAAGTGCTTCAGAATCTTGCCGAACTCCTCGCTGCGCTTGTTGTGCGCAAGCATGCCGTCCGTCCATGCGGCCATGGCCTCCGGCAGCGTCAGCATGCGCAGGGTGTGGCCGGTTGGCGCCGTGTCGAAGATCACCAGATCGTAGCGTTTGGTGCCGTCCAGAATGAGATTGGACACGCGCTCCAGTAACGCCGCCTCCTGGGCGCCTGGCGACAATCGCGCCATGTCCATCTGGCGTTTGATTTCGTTGCGCATATCGGGCGCAACGAGCTGACTCATGTCCTCGGTCACTCGATCGATATGACGGCTTGCTTCGGCGTCGGGGTCGATTTCCAGTCCCCAGAGGCCGGCCACGATCCCGGTTTCGTGATCACCGATGGCGCGATCCACCGCGTCGCCGAGCGAGTGGGCAGGGTCCGTCGAGACCACCAGGCAACGCCGCCCGCGCTCGGCGGCGAGCAGCCCCAGCGCCGCGGCGGTCGTGGTCTTGCCAACGCCGCCCTTGCCGCCGATGAACAGCAGGCGACGGTCCGTGATGCGCGGGAATGGCATCAGCAACAGCGGAAATG
>CAZJGZ010000060.1:1572-10698 GCA_964545695.1 uncultured Ectothiorhodospiraceae bacterium
AACAGCAGGCGACGGTCCGTGATGCGCGGGAATGGCATCAGCAACAGCGGAAATGGTCGAGAGGGGAGTGCTCCATGCCCATGCGTAGATGCCATTCGTGGAAGCGCTCAAGCAGCAACGGCTGCAGCTCCAGCGTGTAATAGGCCGCCGGGTTGGGTACCCCCATCATCTCCGAGTAGACCAGCAGCATGAACAAATCTTCCTCGTCACGGCGGGCGCGCGCGATCGTGGAACGATACCGCGCGCTGTACGCCTCTTCGGCGAAGTAGCGCGCACGACCGAGCCACTCCTGCAGGGCGGCCATCCGGCTGCGGCCGGATGGCTGCCCGTCACGACCACTGTCGTCAGGAGGGTCGTTGCGGTCCGTCATGTTTCACCCTGCTCGGCCTCTTCGCGGTTGGTCCGCAGCGTCTTGCGCAGCACCGACACACATTCCAGCAGGACCATGATCGCTGCCACGAGGATGATGATATCCATGAAGAACAGGAACCAGTCACCCGCTTCGTAGAAGTTGCCGAGCTGGATCAACAGTGCGGAGATGGTCATGACCAGGAGGAAGCACAGCGGTGCAAGCGTGTACCACATCGGGCGTTTCTTCCGCACGAGGATGACCGTGACCACCAGCAGGGTCAGACCCGCGAGCAGCTGGTTGGTGGTACCAAACAGTGGCCACAGCAGCATGCCGCCGGTACCGTCCGTGCCGCCTGCGCCGAAGGCAAGTGCCACGCACGTTCCCACGGCGATCAGGGTGGCGACCTTGATGTTGCGCAGGAAGGCGAGCTGATAGATGTGGCCCCACTCCTGGATGATGTAGCGCTGCAGCCGCACGCCGGTGTCCATGGTCGTGGCTGCGAACAGCACGGTCATCACGGCCAGCAGTGTGGACGCGATTGCGGTAGACATGCCGAGGCCCTCGGAGACGAGGTGCGCACCACCGTCGACGAAGGCCGGCACACCGCCCTCACCGAAGGCGCTGTAGAGTTCGCGCCATTCACCGATGGTCGCGATCCCCGCCGTCGTGGCCAGGATCGCCGCCAGTGCCAGCGCCCCTTCACCGACTGCGCCGAAGTAGCCCACAAAGCGTGCATCGGTCTCCTTGTTCAGCTGCTTCGACGACGTGCCCGACGAGACCAGGCCGTGGAAGCCGGAGATGGCGCCGCAGGCAATGGTCACGAACAGCAACGGCAGCATCGACGGTGTGCCTTCGGGTACTTCCGCGTTGAAGGCCGGCGCGACAATCGTCGGTGCGGCAAACAGGATCGCCCCGTAGAGAATGCCGAGCCCGACGAAAAGCTGCAGACCGTTGATGTAGTCACGCGGTTGCAGCAGCACCCATACCGGAAGCAGCGAGGCAATGGCCGCGTAGGCGAACAGGATCAGGATCCAGACACTGTTCGTCGGCAGGCCGGCGACGCCGTCTGCGGGCAGTTCGACCGGCATGCTGGGGCCGAGGAATACCATGGTGTACAGCGCGGCAAGGCCGATTACGGAAACCCAGAGCAGGTTCAGCTGCCGCCGGTAGATCAACTGCCCGATGATCAGCGCCACGACGATGGCACCCCAGGCTGGTACCACGGACGAGGGGAAATTGATGAACAGGCTCGCGATCACCACCGCAAAGACGGCATTCACCATCAGCAGCACGAGGAAGATCACCACCATGAACAGGCTGCGGGCGCGTGCACCGATGATGTCGCCGGTCAGCGCCCCGATCGATTTGCCCTTGTTCCGCTGGCTCGCCCACAGCGCGCCGAAATCGTGCACACCCGCGAAGAAGATGGTGCCCAGCACCACCCACATGAACGCCGGCACCCAGCCCCAGATCACGGCGATCGCTGGACCGACGATGGGTGCGGCACCGGCCACGGAAGTGAAGTGATGACCCCAGAGGATGAACTTGTTCGTCGGGACGTAGTCGATGCCGTCCTCGAACTCGTGGGCTGGGGTCTCGAAATCGGGATCGAGCCGATAGATCTTGTCGGCGATGAATCGGGAATAGAACAGATAGCCCAGCGCCATTGCGCCAAGGCCCATGAGCATCGCGGCAATCGCGTTCATGGCGGTCCCCCTGTTGCGCCTACTGTTGTCAGTGTTCGGCTACAGAATCTTCCGCCCTCGCCTGTGGTAGCCGGGGGAAAACGGTAGCGAGGGGGATCGCCGATGTCCAGTGTGTTATGAAGTAACAGTAGTGCTCGGGCGGAGCGGGTCAGACGTCAGTATGCAGGCCGCACTCACGCTTCAGCCCGAAGAACCGGGTGTCCTGCTCGGCCATGCCATCGGCAAGACGCTGCGTGGTATGAACGTCGCCGATGGAGACATAGCCCTGCTCCCACAGGGGGTGATAGGGCAGGTCGTGAGCCTGGAGGTAGCGATAGATATCGCGATCCGTCCAGTCGAGGATCGGGTGGACCTTGATGCGCCCGTTCTGGCGTTCGACGAAGTCGCGCTCCTCGCGGCTGCTTGACTGCTCCCGGCGTATCCCGGACAGCCAGGCGCCGGCGCCGAGTTCGTCCAGCGCGCGCTGCATGGGTTCGATCTTGTGCAGACGGTTGTACGTCTCGATGCCCTCCAGTCCTTGCTGCCAGAGCTTGCCGTGGCGCGCCTCCATCCATGCCGCGCTGCGCTCGGGCCCGTATACCTTGAGATTGAGTTCCAGGCGCGCCGCGAGCTGATCGACGAAGCGGTAGGTCTCGGGGAACAGATAGCCCGTATCGATCAGGATTACCGGCAGGTCGGGTTGCTGTCGGGTTGCCATGTGCAGGAGCACGGCGGACTGGGCACCGAAGCTCGAGGACAGCACCGTGCACCCGGGAAACTGCTCGAGCGTCCGGGCGACCCGGTCGGCCGCATCCAGCGGCTCGAAGCTTTCACTGGCCGCACGCGTATCGAGGTTGGCGCGGACGTGAGCGCATTCCGGATTCAGTGCTACAACGTCGCCCATGGCGGGTCCTCGCTGGCGGCAATTCATGTCCTCGCGCCGACATGGCGGGATGGACGCGAAGCCTAATGTAGGCTTGCGCAGCGCGTTCGTGAAGGAATGAATCTCGCTAGACTTGTAACGCAAGGTTATAGTCCGCCTGTCTGCGGTGTCGGCAGACGACTGCGGCCATCCCATGGTCGCAGCGGGACGTCTGCATCCGTAATGCCGCCTCGGCCGACTGATCGATCAGCGAAGTCTTAGACCGCCTCGTGCAGGTCTGGGAAAATACCGTTCTCGCCAGAGCCCCATCCCGACCAGACTGCAAGCGACCATGAGCACAGCCCGCCAGACCGTCGTCCTCGACCAGCCCTTCCCCATGCATCGGGGCGGCACGCTGGAGTCGGTAACGATTGCCTACGAGACCTGGGGCCGGTTGGCGCCGGATCGGGACAATGTGCTGCTGTTGTTCACGGGTCTGTCGCCCAGTGCGCACGCGGCGTCGTCGGAACAAGACCCTGCGCCCGGCTGGTGGGAGTTCATGATCGGTCCGGGCGAGCCGATCGATACCAACCGCTTTTTCGTCATCTGCGTGAACTCGCTCGGCAGCTGTTTCGGTTCGACCGGTCCGGCATCGGTGAATCCCGCGACCGGCGAGCGCTACGGTATCGATTTTCCACGCCTGTCGGTCGAGGACATCGCCCGTGCCGGTCGCGAGGCCTGCCGCATGCTCGGCATCGAGCAGGTGCATACCGTCGCCGGCTCCTCGCTCGGGGGCATGGACGTGCTTGCCTATGCATTGTTGTTCCCGGGCGAGTATCGCGATCTGATCAGCATTTCCGCCGGTCCGCATGCGACGCCGTTCGCCATCGGCCTGCGCTCCCTGCAGCGGGAGATCCTGCGCAGCGATCCGGCCTGGCAGGGCGGCCGCTACGCCGAGGGGGAAGGCCCCGTCGAGGGCATGCGCCTGGCGCGCAAGCTCGGCATGATGACCTACCGTTCGGGCGACGAGTGGTTGCAGCGCTTTGGCCGTGCACGCATCGAGAACCCGACGCCGCTGGCGAGCGATCCGTTTCGCGCCGAATTCCAGATCGAGGCGTATATCGACAACAACGCCCGCAAGTTCATCGGCGGTTTCGACGCCAACTGTTACCTCTATCTGTCGCAGGCAATGGACCTGTTCGACGTGGCCGACCATGGCGACGACGGCACGGTGGCGTCCGCACTGCGGCGGATTCCCGCCGAGCGCGCCCTGATCGCGGGCGTGCACACGGACTGGCTGTTCCCCATCTGGCAGCAGCGCGAGCTGGCGCGTGGGCTTGCGGATGGCGGCGTGGCGGTGGATCTGCACGAACTCGGCTCGCTGCAGGGGCACGACGCGTTCCTCGTCGATCGCGAGCGCTTCCGCCCCATGATGGGTGAGTTCCTGGCCGCGCGCATCCCCGCCTGAAACGCAAGACGCTGACTCGAAGGTCCGCCAGTTCGGCCCCGCAGGCCGCACGGGCAACTGGTGCTCGCCAACGCAGGGACGGCCCCCTGGGCGGCCCTGGTCTGGATGATCAGGGTGCGGTTCAGGTGCCGCAGAACGTCCGCGTTACGGCCTCGCCCGGGCCGGGTGGCTGAGCATAGGCTTCCATGCCCGGATGATCGGCAAATGGCGTAGCCAGCACCGTGAGCAGATCCTCCATGACCGAGAAGTCACGCGCCTGCAGCGCCTGATCGATGGCGCGCTGGGCAAGATGGTTGCGCAGGATGTACGCCGGGTTGACCGCCCGCATGGCCGTGCGCCGTTCGGCGTCGTCGCGCGCTTCGCCCGCCAGGCGCTCGCGCCACTGGGCCGCCCAGGCGTCGAACAACTCGGGCTCGTCGAACAACTGCCGTACGCCGTCGTCACCGCCACCGTCGGCTGTAACATCACTCAGACGGCGGAAGGTGAGCGTGAAGTCGGCCTGTCCGCGTGCCATGCGCTGGAGCAGGTCGAAGGCGAGGTCGATGTCGCCATCGCGCTCGCTCGCGAGCCCGATCTTGCGCCGCAGCCCGGCGTGGTACGTGGCCTCGAAGCGCGGCGCAAACGCATCGAGTGCCGACCGCGCCTGGTCGATGGCCGCGTCCTCGTCATCGGCGAGCAGCGGCACCAGCGTCTGCGCGAACTGCGCCAGATTCCAGTGGGCGGCCCGGGGTTGCTGGTTGAAGGCGTAGCGGCCCTGCACGTCGATCGAGCTGTATACCGTCGCCGGATGATAGGTATCGACGTAGCCGAAGGGGCCATAGTCGATGGTTTCGCCCGCGATCGACACGTTATCCGTATTCATCACGCCGTGGATGAAACCGACCAGCAGCCAGTTGGCGATCAGGTCGGCGTTGCGCCGGATGACTTCGTCGAGCAAGGCCCGATACGGATTCTCGGCGTCGGCCAGCTCGGGGTAATGGCGCGCGATGACGTAGTCGGCCAACGTGCGCACGGCGGCGTGGTCACCGCGATGGAAGAAGTATTCGAAGCTGCCGACTCGCACATGGCTGGTGGCCACGCGAGCGAGGATCGCGCCCGGCTCCACACGGTCGCGGTACACGGCCTGGCCGGTCGCCACCATCGCCAGCGCACGCGTGGTCGGGATGCCGAGCGCGGCCATGGCTTCCGAGCCCAGGTACTCGCGCAGCACCGGACCGAGGGCCGCACGGCCGTCGGCCATGCGTGAAAAGGGCGTCAGACCCGCCCCCTTGAGCTGGATATCGCGGCGCACGCCGTCGCGGTCGACCACCTCGCCGAGCAGAATCGCGCGGCCATCACCGAGCCGGGGTACCCAGTTGCCGAACTGGTGGCCTGCGTACACCATCGCCAGCGGCTCGGCCGTGGTCGGTACGCGGTTGCCGGCGAGCACGGCCAGGCCGTCGGGTGCGGCCAGTGCGTCCGGATCAAGGCGCAAGTGTTCTGCGAGGGCCCGGTTGAGCCGGATCAGCTCGGGCTGTGGCACCGGCGTCGGTTCCATGCGCACATGGAACGCGTCGGGCAGCCGCGCGAACGTGTTGTCGAACGTCAGGCCGTCTAGCGTGACCGTGTCGGTGGCCGCAGGCATCGTGTTTCTCCGGAGAACATGTTTTGCAGATGCATTATACGACACGGCGCAAGCCCGACCCGATCCGTTCCGTTCCGTGAGCCGGCCGGGTCTTACCCGCGCCTTCGGCGCAGCGCGAGCCAGGAGTGCACCACCAGCGTCGTCAGGATCACGCCACCACCGATCAGGGTGGCACCGGGTGGCTCCTCCGCCAGGATCAGCCACACCCAGTAGGTGCCGAGTACGGCCTCGACGACCAGGAACAGCGCCACCTCCGCGGACGGCAGATAGCGTGTCGCCTCCGTCATGAACGCCAGCGCCAGCGGCATCTGCAGCAGGCCCATGACGGCGAGCACCAGCAGCGTTGTCTGCGTGACGGCGAACGGATCGGCGAAGGCCACCGCGATCAGGCAGGCGACCACACCGCCGCCGCTGATCAGGGCCAGGCGGTCGGCGCCGGGCGTGCGCCGCAGGATGGTGAAGTTCGCCGCCACCACCATGGCGGTGGCCAGCGCCAGCAGGTCGCCGAGCCAGTTGCCGGTGTCGAGCGAGCCGCCGAACACGAGGGCGATGCCAGCGGCGCACAGCAGCATTGCCACCCAGGTGCGCGGTGCCACCCACTCGCCGAGAAAGATCCCCGAGAATACCGCGGCGAACAGCGGTGCGGCGGTCAGCATGATCACGACATTGGCCACGCTGGTATTCATGATCGCGGCCACGAACAGGACCTGCAGCAGACCCATGGTCAGCACCAGCAGCCAGCCCGCGCGGCCGGCATCGCGCACCGCATGCCAGCTCCAGCGCCCCTTCCACAGGCGCAGTACCGCGGTCACCGACAGGGCGATGAACAGTCCGCGCCAGAACACGACATCGGCCGGCGTGGTCGCAGCCATGCGCACCAGCAAGGCATCGAAGCTGAGGATGGTCACACCGATTGCCGCCAGCAGGATGCCGCGACGATGGTTGGTGGTGAATGGAAGGGGCGACATGGCGCTCTGGACAATGGGGCAAACCGCCTATCCTATACCCGCATGCCCCCTTTGGGGCTAGGGTGAGACCGTCGCCCGCATGATCCGGACGGCCCGGCATTGCTATCCTTGCCGTTCCGAGCACGGTACCAGCAGCAGTGGAGTGGCGATGGGGCAGGAACTGACAGTCATAGGCGGCGGCCTCGCCGGCAGCGAGGCGGCCTGGCAGGCGGCCGAAGCCGGCATCGACGTACGTCTGTGCGAGATGCGGCCACAAGCTTCGACCGAGGCCCATGCCTCGTCCGCCTGCGCCGAACTCGTATGCTCGAACTCCCTCGGTTCCGACGTCACCGATCGGCCATCGGGGCTGCTCAAGGCCGAGACGCGCCAGCTTGGCTCCCTGCTGCTGACCTGCGCCGATGCGACGTCGGTGCCCGCCGGCAGCGCGCTGGCCGTCGATCGCGAGGCCTTCGCGGAACGCGTCACGCACGAGCTGGAGTCGCACCCGCGCATTCGTCTGGAGCGAGTGGAAATCACCGAGCTGCCGGCGGGGCCGACGGTGATCGCCTCGGGCCCGTTGACCTCACCCGCGTTATCCGCCGAACTGGCGCGGCTGTCGGGCGACGAGCACCTGTTCTTCTTCGACGCCATCTCGCCGATCGTCACCGCTGACTCCATCGACATGAGCGTCGCCTTTCGCCAGTCGCGCTGGGATCGTGGCGAAGACAGCGTGGGCGACTACATCAACTGCCCGCTGAACCGCGACGAATACCATGCCTTCGTCGACGCCCTGCTGGCCGCCGAGCGCATCCCGCTGCGCAGCTTCGAGCAGGCTATCGAGAGCGGCGTGAAGGCGGGTGTGCATCGCTTCTTCGAGGGCTGTCTGCCGGTGGAAATCATTGCCGCGCGCGGCCGTGAGGCCCTGGCCTACGGCCCGCTGCGGCCGGTGGGCCTGGTCGATCCGCGCACCGGCGAACGCCCGTACGCCTGTGTGCAGCTGCGCCAGGACAACCTCGCCGGCACGCTCTACAACCTCGTCGGCTTCCAGACCAACCTCAAGTTCGCCGAGCAACAGCGGGTGTTCGGCCTGATCCCCGGACTGGCCACGGCCGACTGGGAGCGCTTCGGCCAGATGCATCGCAATACCTTCCTGGCAGCGCCGAAACTGCTGCGGCCCACGCTCCAGTTCCGCGAACGCGAGGATCTGTTCTGTGCCGGCCAGTTGAGCGGCATCGAGGGGTACGCCGGCAACATCGCCTCGGGGCTCCTGGCCGGGCGCAATGCCGCCCGCGTGATGCGCGGGCAGGAACCCTTCGTGCTGCCGCGCGAGACCATGCTCGGTGCACTCTGCCACTACATCAGCCACGCCGATCCGGCGGCCTTCCAGCCGATGAAGTCGAACATGGGGCTGTTGCCGGACCTGCCGCCCCCGACCGGGCGCCGCAAGAAATGGGGCAAGCGCGAGCGTGCCGCCCTGCATGCCCAACGCGCGCTGACCGCGCTCGATGACTGGTGCGAGCGCATCGCGGCCTGACACCGAGCTCAGCTCAGCGTGGACCATTCTCCTCGTCGTCGTCCTCGTCTTCCCAGCGGCGCACGCGGCTGTAATCGATCTCGGACTGCAGCCGGCGTACCCGCCGTGCCTGCCGGATCACGAACGCGATGACGAGGATGACCGCGAGGGCCAGTATCATGGTGGCAATGATCGCGCCCATTGCAGCCTCCGGCGTTGCGTGGGGGCATCCGGCGAGACCCGGGTCCGTCGCCCGCGCGTGACGTGATATCAGCATACAACATCGGGTTTGTTGTTGAATTCGCGCCCCGCCCTCGTACAATGTGGCGCCCTTCGGGGAAGTAAGGCATGCGCAATCCGCCGGCAGCGGCAACACAGAGGCACGGGACGACATGGCGGAACAGACGGCGACGGAACGGGAGCTTGCGGAGATGCTGGTCGAGGCCCTGAACCTCGATGTCGCGGCGACCGATATCGAGCCCGAGGGCGCGCTGTTCGGTGACGGCCTTGGGCTGGACTCGATCGACGCCCTGGAGATCGCCATGGAGGTGTCGCGCAACTACGGCATCCAGCTGCGTTCGGATGACCCGGACAATGCCCGTATCTTCGCTTCCCTGCGCGCGCTGGCGACTTACGTTGACGAACACCGAGCCCGGTGATCCCGCGCCGGGGCGG
>CAZJGZ010000060.1:10798-13283 GCA_964545695.1 uncultured Ectothiorhodospiraceae bacterium
GCGCTGGCGACTTACGTTGACGAACACCGAGCCCGGTGATCCCGCGCCGGGGCGGCGCATCGGTGCGAGTCTGATCATCCTGCTCTACCCGGTCTGGTCACACTTCGTGATTGCTGCCGGCCATGCCGCCCTGAGTCTGCCGGGTCTCGCGGTCCTGATCGGGCTCTCGCTGATCTTTCGCGATGGCCGCGTGCCGCGCTCGCCCGCAGCGATTGCCGTCGTCGCCATCATTTTCGCGGCCGGGCTGTTCGATCTGTTGTCAGGCGTGCCCGTGGCGCTGTATGCGCCTCCCATCGGCATCCCGCTGTTTCTCGCGTGGGTGTTCGGCCGTACCCTCCTGCCCGGGCGCAGGCCATTGATCCGGGTGTTCGCCGAGGATGTCATGGGGCGCCATGATCCGGTACGTCACGGTTACATGCGTGCACTTACCTGGTTCTGGACCCTGTTGCTGAGCGGTCTGGCGCTCCAGGCATTGCTTTTGGCGCTGTTGGCCGATCCGGTCATCTGGTCGCTGTTCGCCAACGGCATCAATTACGCCATCGTGGCACTGGCCTTCGCGGGCGAGTTCATTGTCCGGTGCTGGCGTTTCGGCATGCCGGATCGCCCCGGCGAGTTCTGGTGGCGGCTGGTGCAGACGGATTTCCGCCGCCTGGGGTGAGGCTCGCGGCGGATCATGAACAAGGCGCAGCTGCTGGCTGATACTGTCGCAAAAGGATAAAGGAACAAGCGCCATGCACGCAGTCGTGTGATGTGCGCAAGCCGCACGCGCAAGGGGGAGGGCGCATGTCGGAACTGAAGGACATGGGCGATTTCGTCATCGCCGCCGATGATCCCTGCCTGGACGGTCACTTTCCCGACCGTCCGGTGGTCCCCGGTGTGGTATTGCTGGAGCGGGCACTGGCGCTGGTGCTGGCCGAGCTTCGCGATGGCGCGCGCATCGGAGCCATCCCACGGGTCAAGTTCAAGGGCTTCGTTCTGCCCGACCAGGTGGTCACGGTAAGCGCCGACTGCAGCGGCAAGCGGATCGTCTTTCGTTGTCGCACGGCCGCCGGTGTCATTGCCGAAGGTCAGTGTGAGGCCGAGTACTGACATGGCGCAGCGAAGTGATTCTTCCCCGGCGACGGACTGGCGCAGCCAGCCCGAGCGTGGCAACAGCCTCGCGCTGCACATCATTCGCTGGATCGCCACGCGGATCGGGCGGCCGCCCGCGCGGTTGCTGCTCTATCCGATCACGCTCTATTTCTTCCTCAGTGCCGGCCATGCGCGCCGCATGTCGCGCCGTTTCCTGCAGCGGGCCGGCGTGCCCGGGGTGCACAGCGGGCACGTCCTGCGCCACCTGCATACCTTTGCAGCGGTGATCCTCGATCGCGTCTACTTCCTGCGCGGTGAGATGGAGCGCTTCGATATCCAGCTTCACCTCGCCCCGGGCACCCGCGAACATCTGGCCGCGGAGCGCGGCGCGCTGATGCTCGGCGCCCACGTGGGCAGTTTCGACGCCCTGCGCGCGCTCGGCTTGCAGAATCGGCGCGCCAAGCTGAAGGTGCTCATGCACCATGACCACAACCAGTTGATCACGCAGTTCCTCGAAGCGCTGAACCCCGGCTTCGCCGAGACCGTGATTCCGCTGGGACGTCCCGACACGCTGCTGCGCACCAAGGAATGGGTCGATGAGGGCGGCTGTGTGGCCCTGCTGGGCGATCGCGTGTTCGAGACCGGTGATGATGTGCGCGGACGAACGCTGACCTGCGATTTTCTCGGCCACCCCGCACAACTGCCGACCGGGCCGATCCGCCTCGCCGGGACGCTGCGCACGCCGGTGATGCTGTTCTTTGCCATCTATCGCGGCGGCAACCGCTATGATGTCTATCTGGAATGGCTGACCGATGCCGAGGAAGTCACCGCGCATCGCGATCCGGAAGTCCTGCAGCGCCTGGTCCAGCGCTACGCGGCACGACTCGAGGCCTACAGCATCGACGCCCCCTACAATTGGTTCAACTTCTACGATTTCTGGCAGTCGGCCGAGACGGCTGACCGCGATGTACAGGACGGCTGATGGCGATTCCGCGCGAAGATTTCATCGACCTGATCCCGCATGCCGGGCCCATGTGCCTCGTCGAGGCGGTGGCGAGCTGGGATGAGGATCAGCTCGTTGCCCGCAGCGGCACGCACCGCGAGCAGGCCCATCCGTTGCGCCGCAATGGCCGGCTGGCGGCGGTCCACGCGCTGGAATACGCCGCCCAGGCCATGGCCATCCATGGTGCCCTGCTGGCGGCGCGCGCCGGTGGCGAGCTGCCGCCCGGCTTCCTCGCCGGCGCTCGTGGCCTGCAGCTGCACGTCGACCACCTCGATGACATTGTCGCGGATCTGGATATCACGGTGGAGCGACAGTTCGTGCAGGGCGGTGATCTCATCTACGGTTTCCGCGTCACGGCTGCCGAGCACCCACTGGCCGAGGGCACGGCGACGGTGATCGCGCGATGACCGA
>CAZJGZ010000061.1:0-13171 GCA_964545695.1 uncultured Ectothiorhodospiraceae bacterium
GGGACAATGCGCACGAATCCTTGCGGCCCTACCCGCGTTCGTATGCGCGTCGCGCCGTGCGTGCGAGGCGAACCCACGAGTCTGCAGACGAGCCTGCAGGGAAGCATTCGCGGCGAGATTCCTGCGCGAGCGCAGTGCAAGGCCATGTGGACCGCGGAATACCCTCACCATCCCCCAGCGCGCTCAATAGAAGCGGCGCTTTTTCTTCTTCTGCCGCAGTTTTTCGCGTCGGCTGCGCCGCAGCCGGCGCTCGAACCACCACACGGCCGCGACCGCCGCGCCGATGAAGACGGCGATCCAGAACACGAACAGGACAATATCCATAGCGGCTTACGTTCCTCTCTGACATATAACGGAATCAACGGGCCCGGCGAGCACTGCCGGCCTCTGGCAACACATGACGTCGTGACGATCACTTGGTCTGGTCAAGTACCGCCCGGCGCATCCCGCGTTCGACATCGAGACCGAGGCAGGCCGCGATCGCCGCACCGAACAGCAGCAGGCAGAACAGGATCGCCGGTTGCAGCCCGACCACCGCCTGCAGCAGGCCCAGGCCCACCAGCCCGAACACCGCTGCCAGTTTTGCCGCCACGCCCCAGAATCCGAAGAACTCGCCGGCCTTGTCCGCCGGCGCCAGCATACCCACCAGCGCACGCCCGGCCGACTGCGCCGAGCCGAGACTCAGGCCGGCAAGGCAACCCGCAACCAGGAAGACGTATTGCGCCTCCACCTGAAGCCCGGCCACTCGTTCCAGCGCGAGCGATACCTGCGGCGTGGCGTAGATGGCCAGAATGGCAACCAGCCAAAGCGACAGGGTGATCAGATAGGTGCGACGGGCGCCGATTCGATGCTGCATGAACCCAAAGAATACCGCGCCCAGGGCGGCGGTGATCTGCACGACGATGAACATCAGCGTGCGCACCTCCTCGTCCCAGCCAATCACCTGTGCGCCGTAAATGAACGAGAAACTGATGATGATGTAGATGCCCGCCATGGCAAAGAAGATCGAAACCAGCAGGAAGGCGAGATCGCGATATTCGCGCAACTCGCGAAACGTCCCGGCCAGGCGCAGCAGGCCCATCGCGAAATGGCTGGTGCCGGCCGGCAACGCCTGGCCCCGGCGCCGTTCGCGGACCCAGACAAAGGTCGGGATGGCGGCCAGCAGGAAAAACGCCGCGGCGAATGGCCCCACCCAGCGGATGGTCTCGTAATTCTCGGCACTGACCTCGCCCAGAAACACCAGGGTGAAGCCGGCGGCGAACAGGCCGCCGACATAACCCAGGGCCCAGCCGAGGCCGGAAACGCGGCCGAGCTCCTCACGCGGCGCGAGGTCGGGCAGAAAACTGGAGATGAAGGACTCGCCAACGGAATAGGTGTAGTTCGAGATCACGATGAGCACGCAGGCCAGCACGATCCACCCGGGCTCGACGAAGTACAGCATGGCCGTGGCCACGACGGTAACGACGTAACTGGCGAACAGGAACTGCTTGCGCGCAGCGGAGAAATCCATGATCGCCCCGAGCAGCGGCGCACTCAGGACCACCATGAGGTAGCTGATCGCGAGCGACAGGCTCCACAGCAGATTGCCCAGGCGGTAGTCATCGCCGCGGTCGCCAACAATGACGGTGGTGAACAGATCACCGAAGACAACCGTGATGATCAGCAGCGTGTAGGCCTGGTTCGCGAAATCGAACATGGCCCAGCCGAAGATCTCGCGCCGGCTGGCCGGTGCCGCGGCATCGCGGTGGGGAGTGATGACGTCAGCCCCCGAAAATCAGCGGTGCCATCAGCAGCCAGAAACCGACCGTCAATGCCGAAACCAGCCACATCATGGCCATGTAGCTTGGCTTTTCGGTGAGTCGGACCAGCAGCATGTTCTTGGCGTCATATACCTTGAGATCGTTGTAGCTGCGGTTGTAGCGCTGGTGGATCTCGCTCTTCGGTACCGCCTGCAGATCCCGCATGATGTTGGCGAGCAGCTCCAGCGACTGACGCTTGAAGGCGGGCTGACGCAACCAGACGCTGTGCGGGTTGCCGGCGTCGGCCAGATCAATCCGCAAATCCCCGTTATCCTCGATCACGACCTCACCGATATCGCGCGAATACTTGTCCCGAATGGTGGCATTCGCGAAGCGGCCGGCAATGCGTGCGACCTCCTCGTCGTCGAATTTCTCGACGCGCATTTCCGGCGGACCGAAGCGCGCCTTGATCAGCGCAAGCCCGACCAGCAGTGCAATGATCGAGACCACCGTGATCCAGCCGGGCAGGCCCGCATTGAGAATCAGCAAACCCGCCAGCAGTGCCACCGTCATCCCGGCTGCTATCCCGCCGATATGCGGGCCGGCCCGATCGAAGGTCGCCTCGGCGACGAGCAATGTCTTGTCCACAAGCCAATCCTGAAACGCCAGAGCAGCGCCGCATGGTAGCGCATGCCGGCACATCGGCATAAGACCTGCTCGGGCAGGATGCCGTGCGGCGCGTGGTGACCCAAAAGGGGTGGCTCCGGTATTCCGCTGATGCCCGCGCCATGGCAAGCTGACGCTTCGCTGACTCTCGCTGACCCATTCGCTCCCATGCACTCCTGCCCAGCCTGTCGCGGCCGACTGTCGGGCCGCCGAATCACCATCACCTGCCTGGCCGTGCTGAGCGCCCTGATGGCGGTGCTCGTGCTGCCGCAAATCGGCTATCTGCAGCAGGTGCGCCACTACAGTGACCACAACCCCGAACTCACCGCCTTCATGCGCGAGCGGCTGAATGAAATGCGCGCCGAGAATCGTCGCGCGCGAATCGACCACGAGTGGGTCGACTACAGCGACATCTCTCCGGTTCTGATCCGGGCCGTGATCGCGGCCGAGGATGGCCGTTTCCTGGACCATTCCGGCTTCGACTGGGAGGCCATGCACACCGCATGGCGGGCCTATCGCGATGAGGGCCGGCCGCTGCGCGGCGCCTCGACCATCAGTCAGCAGCTCGCGAAGAACCTGTTCCTGTCGGAAACGCGGAGCTATACGCGCAAGGCACGGGAGGCGGCGATCACCGTCATGATCGAGCAGTCCATGGACAAGCGGCGGATCATCGAGCTCTACGTCAACGTCATCGAATGGGGCGATGGCGTGTTCGGTATCGAAGCCGCAGCCCGGCGGTTCCATGGCGTCGCGGCTGCCGACCTGGATGCCTGGCAGGCTGCCCGACTCGCCGCCCGCATTCCCCGGCCGCGATTCTACGATCACAACGGCGAGACCACATTCCTCATTCGTCGCGCCGCCATGATCACCCAGTGGCTGGAGTACACATCGGTACCATGAAACGGAAATCGCACATCCCCCTTGCACTGGGCGACGAAACTCCCAATATTCACTGTGTAGCCCGAAGTCATGGCGGCCTGATGCCGCTGTTGGCATCGGAACACACGATCAAGAGTGGAGACCCACTGCTGATGAATGAAACCGAACAGGTAACGGTCAGAATCCACGTCCGCGATGACGCCGTGGTGATATCGGACCACGGGGAGGAAGGACCGTCCGCGCGCGACTCGATCGAGTCGGTCCTCGACCAGCTGTACGCGCGCAATCCCGACGCGCCGAGGGTTGTGCTGTTTCGCGACAACGCCGGCGAGTACGAGGGCGTCGCCGTGGATGAGGACGGGGAATTCACCGGTTTCTATCCACTCCAGACCCGTGATACCGAACACGCGGTAGCCGTCGCGTACGCCTGGATCGTGGAAGCCCCGTCGCGGTTCCACTGACCCCGCGGACGACCGATGACCGCCCGGCTCCGGCGTCGAACCTGGCAAGCCGGTCCGCCACCAGGGGACCTCGGAACAAGGGGTTACCTCCGGACGAAGGCCATCCCGGCCCTGCCCGGCCGCGGGCCGTGAAAATGCGATTTCTCTTCGCCGGGCCCATCCCGTGTACCATCGGGAATTTCAATGTTGCCGTGTATGATCGGCGCATCTGCGGGCTTGGGGCCTTCCCACCGGACCGGGAGGAACGCGTTGAACCAGACGGTCGAATTGCCAATCTGGTTCCTGGCCATCGTCATCGTGCTGGCCATGTGGGTGGTGCTGGAGCGCCTGCTGCTGCCCGGCGTGCGCTGGTTCGTTCGCCGCCGCGTGAACGCCGTCATCACCGAGATCAATCGGCGTGCGCGTCTCCGCATCCCCACGTTCTCCCTTACCAGTCGCCGCGTGCTCATCGACCGACTGATCTACGATCCGGAAATCCTCGACACGGTCCGTCGCCACTGCCACGAGACCGGCAAGCCCTGGGGCGTGGCGCTGGCGGAGGTCGAGCGCTACGCCCGCGAGATCATTCCCGCATTCAACGCCTGGATCTATTTCCGCTGGGGCACGCAGTTCTCGCGTCGGCTGGTCCAGCGGCTGTATCGGGTGCGCCTGGTTCGCAGCTCCCAGCGCGCGCTCCAGCAGGACCTGCCGGCGAATACGAGCATCGTGTTCGTGATGAACCACCGCAGCAACATGGACTACGTGTTCATCGCCTATCTCGCCGAGCGATTCACCGCCCTCTCCTACGCGGTCGGCGAATGGGCCAGGGTGTGGCCGCTGCGTCCCCTCGTGCGCGCCATGGGCGGCTACTTCGTGCGCCGACAGTCCGCGTCGCCGCTCTATCGTCGCGTGCTCGAGCGCTATGTGCAGATGGCTGTGGCCAATGGTGTCACCCAGGCCGTGTTCCCCGAAGGGGGCCTCAGCCGCGACGGCCATCCACGCGAACCGCGTTACGGCCTCATCGACTACATGCTGCGAACCCATGACCCGGAGAGCGATCGCGACATCCTGTTTGTTCCGGTCGCGCTGAATTACGACCGGATCATCGAGGACCGCAATCTGCTGGCCAGTCGCGACGGCCAGCGCCGCCAACGCTCGTCCATCGGCGCCGCGATCGGCACGCTGATCATCCTCGCGCGCTACCTGCGTCGCCGCTGGCGCGGGCAGTTCTACCGCATGGGCTATGCCGCCGCGAGCTTCGGTGAGCCGGTATCACTCAACGCCTGGTGCCGTGAGCACGGGATCGACCCGCGCCACCTCAGCCGCGGACGGCGCATGGTCCACACCCGCCGGTTCACACGCCATCTCATGGACGCGATCGGCCACGTGATGCCGGTGCTGCCGGTCCCCCTGGTGTGCCGCATCCTGCTGGAGGCGCCCGACCGAGCCTGGACCCGCGAGGAGATCCAGACCCGCTATACAGCCCTCGTCGAGGCGCTGCAGCAGCAGGCACCCAGTGCCTTCATTCCCCGCCGGCGAGCCCCTTACGGTGTCGAGGCGGGGCTGCGCATGCTGCGTGTGCGCAATCTGATCGTGGCGACCGAGGACGGCTTCCACATCCAGCCGGGTGAGCATCACATCCTGCAATTCTATGCCAACAGCCTGGCCCATCTCGCACCTGATCCGGTCGCCTGAATCCAGTGGCATGAATCCGATCCATGACTCGCGTCCAGCACCCTTGCAGCCATCGCGTCGGCCGGCTCACGGAGTTGCCCGGGCTGTGCCGGGTTCCTGCTACACTCGATTCATGCGCACTTTCGTACGGTCTCGCCCGACCGCTCGCCCGTGCCGAGGCAAGCCGGGTACACCAAGCCGCGATCGGCTCTAGACGCTCATGAGCCGTATCCTGCGCGCCCTCATTGTCGGCACTCTGGTACTGGCGGTTGCTGCCGGTCTCGCCTGGACCTTTCGCCTCGCCATCGCCGAGCGCATGCTCCTGCAGCGTCTGGCCGATCGCGGCTATCCCGAAGCAAGCCTCGAGGTCACTTCCCTCTCCCTGCACCGGGCCACGCTGCAGGACCTCGAACTGACGCCAGAGCGCGGGCCCACGGCGCAACAGATCGATGTGCTGTTCCCGCTGTTCGAGATCGCCCGTGGTGACGTGTCCGGCGTCGAAGCGAAGGTCAGCGGGCTGCACGTCCGGCTCGGCGACGACACACGGGCCGCGCTGGTCGACGACGCCCCGGCCGACGAAGCGCCCGCGCAGGGTGGACTGATCGCCACCCTCACCTCCCTCGCACGCGTCGATGTCCGCCGCGGCCACATCCGGCTGCCGCCGCGCGCCGGGCATGAATGGGCACTGGAGTTCGACGCGACGCTGCGCGGGGGTGCCGATGGACTGCGCACCGCGGAACTCGAGGGCCAGATCGACGATCGCGATGTCGGCCTCGGCATGACCCTCTCGGCGCACCACGATGGTGACGAGTTGCGCGCCAGTTTCGCCCTGCTGCCGATGGGTCGAGGTCTGGATGGCAATGTCGACCTGCGTGTCATGCCACCCTGGGACGACCCGCGGGCCGAACTGCAGTATGCCGCGCGCATCGACACCGATGCCGGTCGCGAGCCCGAATGGTGGCCGCTGCCGTGGCCCACCGCCGGATCGGCGCGGATCACCGGCGACTACCAGGGTCGGCTCGGTTCCACCGCCCTGCCACGCGGTATCGACGACGTGGTGCAGCGCCTGATCGCAGGGGAGTGGCACGGGGAGTGGCATGTCGAAGGCGACGACCTGGCGCGGGACGACGTCATGGGCGAGGTGGCCATGGTTGCAGGCGGCGAGATCGCCAGCGACGGCGAGCGCTTGATCGTGCGCACCACGGGCGATGGGTTCATCGACATCGGCTGGCTCGATGCCGACCAGGCACGACGTCTCCCCGTACCGACCGCGCTCGGTCGCCCGCTGGCGACCGCACCCGCGCGCATCGATTGGCCCGCCGGCACGCTGGCGCGGCTGGATGCCGCCGGCGAAGCGCTGTCACTCACGCCCACGCTGCACGTCACCTATGCCGATCAGCCGACGCGCCTGCAGCTCACGGCGGACGCCGACTGGTGGCCGGGTCGGACACTCGCCCCGAGCCGGTTCAACCTCTTGCTGGAGGACTACGCCAGCGAGCCCGCAGCCATCGATCGACTCCGCCTCAGGGGCGATCTCGCAGCGAAACCACAACGGATCGAAGCGCAAGTGCGCATGCCTCGGCTGTCACTGAACCCGATAACGGCCGCCGACATCGAGGCAACAGCCGCGTTCACGCGCGATGACCGCGACGAGCCGGCGCCCTGGCGTCTTGCGGAGCCCGGCGACATCAGCGCTGCAGACATCGCCTGGCCGCCCCTGCTTGCCAGCCGCGATGCACTGCAGGCGCGCGTCACCGATGGCACGCTGCGCCCCGGCGAGCAACCAGCGTGGTCCCTGGAGCTTGCCGTGGCCCCGACCGCATGGGCGGTGGAACTGCCCAATACGGCACCGCTTGCGCTGGAGACCGGCGCTCATGCCCTGCAGTTGTCCGGCCCGAGTCCGCTGTTCCCGCTGGCGCGCGCCAGCATCGCGGACATGGATGCTCGCCTCGAATCACCCGCCCTCCACGCCGAAGGCCTGCATCTCGATATCCGCCCCGGGCGCATCGAACGCTGGGTGCGTTTCCGGACCCCGCGACTGCAACTCGAGGGTGGCCCCTTGCCGCTGGCGCCACTGCAGGTTCGGGGCCACATCGACGACTGGTCGGATACGGGACAGCGTCTGCAGGGCCGGGGCGCGCTAGCCGACGGGGGGGCGGATTTCACGCTCGGCGGCGAATGGCCGGACGACGGCGACCCACGCCTGCACATCGAGTGGCCGGAGATCGACTTCACACCGCAGAATCTGCAACCGGGCGACCTCGTGCCCGTGGCGCGGCGGGCGCATGCCGTGGCCGGCACCGTGCGCGCGGGCAGCGATCTTGTGCTGGCTGGCGATGGCCTGGATGGCCGCAGCTACGTCGAAACCGACAACCTCGATCTGCAGATCGGCGGCGCGTCGATCCAGGGCCTGGCAGGCCGGATCGATCTCGCGGGCATGCGTCCCTGGCGGACCGACGGCGATCAGCGTCTGGATGCCGAGCGCATCGATTTCGGCCTGCCACTGGCCGACCCACGCATGCGCTTCGCCATCCAACCCCGACCCGGGCGTGGCGGCGTGCTCGAAATCCGCGAGGCCGCAGCCGACTACGGCGGCGGGCGCCTGTACATGCCCGCATGGACCTGGGACCCGCAGTCGGCCTCCCACAGCTTCGACCTCGAGGTGGGCGAGATCGACGCCACGACGCTGGTGAGTGACCTGGCGATCGCCGACCTGGAGGTCCGCGGCTCCCTGTCCGGTCAACTGCCCGTCACGCACGTCGAGGATCGGGTCATCCTCCGTGAAGGTCGTCTGCGGGGTCGCAACGGCCACATCGCCTACCGTGCGGATGCAATCGATGCGACCGACCCGGCACTTGGCGATGCCGAGCGCGCCTTTACCGGTCTCGAGTACGACCGCCTCGCCATTACCATCAATCAGGATCTCGATCGCGACGACACGGTCGATATCGGTGCACGCGGGCGGCACGAGGACGTCCGGGATGGTGAGACCACCACCTATGGCGTTCGCCTCATGGGTGACCTGGCGCCGTTGATCGCGGCCATCCTGGCCGGCGAACCGCTCACGCGCGCCGAGCTGGAACGCCATCTCGAAGCCGGGGACATGCCCTGACCCCCTGCTCCCTCATCGCCCCTACAGGAAGAGGAACAGCCCCAGGCCCAGGATCCCGAACATCAACACGGGCATGAACTGGCGGCCGAAACGGTCCATCTTCTGATAACGCTCTTCCGAGTAGTGCACCAGCGCGTAATGCTCGGCAACCGTGAGCGCAATCCCGACCAGGAAATACGCGTAGACCGCGTAATACATGTAATCGAGCGCGACCAGATACCCCACGTCGGGCAGCTCATCGGCAGCCCGCTGGCTCTGGAACACGGTCGTCAGCAAGGCCGTGACGCCGATACTCAGCCGGCCGACGAATGCGGGCCCGGTCGGGTGGATGAACATCATGCAGTAGCCGAGCAGCACGAACAGCGCCAGCGGTACCAGGTTCTTCAGCAGGTGACTCGTCGGGTCCCGGGCGATGTCCACACGCACATTGAATTCCGAGAAACTGAGCGTGTCCTGTTCCTCGGCGGCGATCACCAGCGGATTGCCCAGGGTCGAGGCGGTCTCGCCGACCTCGGAAAACACTCCGACCCGATTCAGCCGCCACGCGCGATCCTGCATGGTCGGCCCGGCATCAGCACCCACGTCGCGTCCGCGCATGCCGTGGTCATCGGCGACGAATACCAGCCGTTCCAGGGTGTTGGCCGGATGGCGCATGCGGATTTCCAGCGTCTGTCGATCACTCGGATACGCACGGAAATCGAAGCGATGGCTGAACGTGCCCTTCACCCGGTAGGCGGTGTAGAAACCTGTTTCCGTCTCCTGCCTGATCAATTCCCGCCCGGCCAGTTCGACATCGCCCACGGCGTTGGTGAACTCGATGCGATCATGATCCAGCGGCCGACTGTGGCGCAGCCACAGATAGAAATCGGCCTCGAAGGTCCCCGCCTCCTGATCGATGGCATCGATATGGATCAGGTCGAAACCGGTGTACACCACATCAGTGGCAAACAGATGCTGGTCCCCGATTTCGACGATATTCCCGGCTGCCAGCTGCGCCTCCAGGTCGACCGTCGTTTGCGGATTGGGCACGGGGGTCAGCTGCCCCGGCGCGGAAATCAGTTCGGCATTCTGGTAGACCCCGAACGGCGCCGACATGACCGCATTGCCGGCGTTGTCGAACTGGATACGCCCGGTGATCCCGGGAAAATGATTGCCCGGTCCATCGAATCCGCGCAGGCCGGCCAGGATCGCCTCGCGCTCCGCGGCCACATCCGTGGCCTCGCCGCCACCGCCGGCCGCGTAGGCCGCCAGTGTGATCGCCGCGGCTTCGTAGTAGGTTGCAGCCAGTGCATCGGGGCGACGGTCGTAGCGTTCCAGAAAGGCGTCGACGAACTGGCGGGCGGCGAGATTGCCGACATCGGGGATGAAATAGGTCGTGGCGTGGATGCCATCGATGGTCTCGCGCAGGGCTTCCTCGCCCACACGCTCGGCCAGCAGGCGCGGGAAGGCCCCCAGGCCGACGGAGTCACCGCCGAGAATGGCGGCACCCACTCCGGCCTCGCGCAGACGCTGCACCAGTGCGGCCGATTCGCCCGCATAGGTGCCGAGGAAGATCGCCTCACCTTCGCCGGCGCCGATCATGTCCACGGTGATGCTGTCGAGCCGAGCGGGTGTCTCGTCCGCGCCCGATTCAATCGCCCAGGTGCGCCCGACCTCCAGACCGACCTCGGGTGCGGTCGCGCGGATCGCTTCCATCAGCGTGCGACCGTAGGGGTCGTCCTCGAAGACGATGTGCACTTTGTCCTGATCGAGGAAGCTGACCAGATACTGTGCGGCCAGCCGGCCCTTGATGTCATTGCCGGCGATAACGCGGAAATAGTTGTCGTGATTCGCCGTGATGGCGGGCGCTGTGGCGCTGCCGGTAATCGCCGGCACACCCTGTTCGGCATAGATTGGCGCGGCGGCGAGCGCAATGAAACTGTAGTAGTGCCCGAGGACCGCGGCGATGTCACCCTCGGCGATCTCGCGGGCGTTGGCGCGCGCCTGCTCCTCACTGCGCTGGTTGTCGAACGCGACAATTTCGACTTTGCGGCCATCGATGCCGCCCGCCGCGTTCACCTGCTCGGCGTAGAGCCGGGCGGCATCCAGCATTGCCTGACCGCTGGCCGCGTCCTCGCCACTCATTGGCCCGGCCACACCCAGGCGGATCGGCTCAGCCAAGGCGGTTGGCGCTACCGCCACCCATCCCAGCAACAACGCCGCGGTCAGCCCCGACAACAATCCCCGTCGCATTCGCCCTGCCCCCGATCCATGATCAGGAGCAGGATAACAGGAAGCCCGATCGTCGAGATTCGCGGACTAATCCAGGAGCTTGCGCTGCAGTTCGTCGAGACTGGTGACATGGAGATCGGGCTCGACCACACGCTCCGGCGTGGGCGTCGCCCCCCAGCCCGTGTCCCCGTGGCGGCGTTCGATCCAGGCCGTGGTCAGGCCGAAATCGCGGGCACCGCCGATATCGTGGTACTGGCTCTGACCGAAGTGCAGAATCTCGTCCGGGGTGAGGCCGAACTTGTCGAGCACATACTGGAACACGCGTGGGTCGGGTTTGTTGACGCCAACCTCGTCACAGGTCACACGCCCATCGAACCGTCCGCCAACCGTCCGATCCATTGCATCGGTTGCCCAGGCATCGGCATTGGTGACCGCGATCAGGCGGTAGTGCCGCCCCAGTGCCTTCAGCGCCGGTGCGGAATCGTCAAAGGCGGGCCAGTCGGCAATCGACGCACGGAAATCATCCTCGGCAACATCGTCGGTGGGTCGTCGCCACCATTCCATCATGCGCGCATGGATGCGCGGCAGCATCGCCGTAAAGGGCAGGTCGGGCCGACTGCGCTGAAGCTCGTCCTCGGCCCTCGCGAAGGTTGCGAGAATCTCCGCGTCGCTCAGCGTTGCGTCCTCTGCCGCAAGCCGCGGCCGCATCCATTCGAGAATCCCGCGCTCGAAATCGATCACCGTGCCGACCACGTCGAAGGTCAGCGTCGTCTTCTGGCGCAACATCGCTTCGTTCCTGTGTCAGCTCGGAAGTGATGGCTCGGCACGGGTACTGTATCGCGACCTGATCCGTATCAGGAATCCGCGGTTTTCCGCACACGCGCCCGTATATGCGAGACTTCGCGCTGGTCGTCCCCTTGCTCCCATGAGGCCGCGTTGCCATGACCGCACCCCGCAAGCCCGGCAGTCGACTCGATGACGAGACCGTCAGTCAGCTCGACGCCCGCGCCGACAACATCGCCGACGAACGCCTCGGTTATCGACCGCGCCTGCGCTCGCTGCACCTTGCCATCCTGGTCTATCTCGTAACCGGCATCGTGCCGTGGCTCGGATTCAGCGCAACCGGCACGCCCATGGGCGACCTCGACGCCCCCATTGTCATCGGCGCCCTGATCGCCGCAGTCGGCGCCTACCTGTGGCAACGCCGCCGCTTTCAGCGCTGGCAGGACGCGCAACGCCTCGCGTTCGATGAACTCTGCGCGGCGGCCGAGAACGGACAGCCCACACCCTGAGGGACCTCCCAACCACAGTCCGTGCACCCGGTTCGGGACGCTTGAACGCGCCGGGGAATATTGCGGACACGGCTCATGATGATTGCCTCCATGGGGTGGCGTCGTTTTGCCGGTTACTGTGTCCCGATGAAGACCTGCGGGCGATGTTCGCTCCTGTACGTACGCGCGAATACGGAGCCACCCGCAGCGGATGGCACGCTATTGCAGCAGTGGATGATCCTTCGGCAGCTCGCGCGATACCCACTTCGCCAGCTTGTGCTTGAACTGCTGCAGGGATTCGTCCCCCTTCGCCAGCGGCTGGATCTTGCCGTCATGGACCAGCAGGCGATACACGTACTCGATCTTCTCGGCCTGCGAGTCCGTCGCTTCGAACTCGACCACGCCACGCTGCTCGCCATACTCCATGCCGCGTTTCAGCGCTTCCTTGACCAGTTCCGCCTCGTTCTTGATCTTTTTCATGGCCCACTCCCGGCGTATCGCTCGCGCCTACTGTACCGCGCAGGGGCTGGCGCGCACCACGACGACCAGTCGGGCCAACGGCCATCGCACCGCTGCAGCAGTGTGAAGCCGGGCCACGGGCGTCATCGGCGCGGCCGATCGTCGTCCACCGGCCCCCGCTCATCGAAGAACAACGGCTCGTCGGATTCCATCTCCGCGCCGCTCTCCGCGTCGGCCTCATCCTCCCAGTCGTAGCGCTTGCGCGGCGGCAGCGGATCGCGGTCGCGCAGCCAGAACGCGCAGACCAATCCGCTGACCGCACCGGCGAGGTGATACTCGAACGATACGCCGGGCGTGAGCGGTAGCAGGCCCCAGATCATGCTGCCGTAAAGGAATGCGACACCCAGCGCCAGCGCGATCGAGCGCCGATCACGGCGCAGCACGTTCACCGTGAAGACGAAGAACAGCATGCCGAACGTCAGCCCGCTGGCACCGATGTGAATCGCATCGCGGGCGAACAACCACACCCCGAATCCTGACAGCAGCCAGATCAGCGGCAATGCGCGTCGCGCGGCGTTGGGCGTGCCGAAGAACATCGCCAGGCCCAGCACCAGCAGCGCTGGCGAATTGCCGAGCAGGTGCCCCCACGACCCGTGGATGAGCGGTGCCGTCAGCACGCCGACCAGGCCGGCGGCCGTGCGCGGCTCCAGGCCCAGCGGC
>CAZJGZ010000062.1:0-13049 GCA_964545695.1 uncultured Ectothiorhodospiraceae bacterium
CAGAAGATGTCGAAGTCGAAGGGCAACGTGCTCGACCCGATCGACCTGATCGACGGCATCGACCTCGAAAGCCTGGTCGCCAAGCGCACCGCTGGCCTGATGCAGCCGCAGATGCGCAATGCCATCGAGAAGATGACCCGCGAGCATTTCGCCGACGGCATTCCGGCCTTCGGCACCGACGCCCTGCGTTTCACCTTCTGCGCCCTCGCCTCCACCGGCCGCGATATCCGCTTCGACCTGGGACGCGTCGATGGCTATCGCAATTTCTGCAACAAGCTGTGGAATGCCACGCGCTTCGTGCTGATGAACACCGAGGGCCACGATACCGGCCTCGACGCCACGGACATCGAACATACCGTGGCGGATCGCTGGATCATCTCGCGTCTGCAGCAGACCGAGGAGGCCGTCGCCGAGCACATGTCGACCTACCGCTTCGATCTCGCGTCACAGGCGCTGTACGAGTTCACCTGGGATGAATACTGCGACTGGTACCTGGAGCTGGCCAAGACCGTGTTGACGGCCGAGGATGCCTCACAGGCGCTGCAGCGCGGCACGCGACACACACTGGTGCGCGTACTGGAAGCGCTGCTGCGCCTGCTCCATCCACTGATGCCCTACATCACCGAGGAGTTGTGGCAGCGGGTCGCACCGCTGGCCGGCCGCGGTGACACCACCATCATGCTGGCACCATGGCCGCAGCCCGAACCCGATCGCATCGATCCAGCCGCAGTGCGGGAAATCGAATGGCTGCAGCAGGTCGTGCTGGAAATCCGCCGGATCCGTTCGGAGATGAAGCTGTCGCCGGGCCAGCGCATCCCCCTTCTCGCCCGCGGCAATGCCGACGAGATCGACACGCTTCGGCGGCATCTGCCGGCACTGAGCCTGCTCGCCCGCGTCGACGGCCTCGATGAAGTCACGGACGAACACGATGCACCGCAGGCAGCGACCGCGCTGGTGGGAGAACTCAAGCTGCTGATCCCACTGGCCGGGCTCATCGATCGCGATGCCGAGCTCGAGCGCCTGGACCGGCAGACCGGCAAACTGGAGAAGGAAATCGAGCGTCTCGACCAGAAACTCGCCAATGGCAGCTTCGTCGACAAGGCGCCCGCCGAAGTCGTCGAACGCGAGCGCGCGAAGCGCGAGGATCTGCAGTATTCGCTGGCAGAGCTGCGCCGCCAGCGCGAGCGCATCGAGGCGCTGTGAGGCGGGCCGGCGTTACACGCCGGCCCGGGACACGATCACGTGCACGATGCCCGCGAGCACAAGGATGAAGACGATGGTCGCGACGATGCCGACCACGACGAACGGATAGAGCTTGCCGTAGGTGAAATCGCGGCGCCGATTGGCCTCGCTCTGGACACCAAAGAATGCGGCGCCGACGCTCTTCACCACCTCGAACCAGGTCGGAGGCCGTTCGGCGGGTTCAACACTGGACGGCTCCGGCGATTGTTGCGGCGCCTGGGCGGAAGCATCGGAATCTTTCATGAACGTTTTTCCTGCCTGCGTAGTGGCTGCCTGGGTACGGGACCACGGCAGCAGCCCGGATGAATTATCTCGCGCACCTGCTGCTCGCCGGTGACGATGCCGACGCCGTTGTCGGCAACTTCCTCGGCGATTTCGTCAAGGGACGTCCGGAAGGGCGCTTTCCCGACGCCGTCGTTCGCGGCATCCGCCTGCACCGCCGACTCGATGTATTCACCGATCACCATCCCGCCATGCAGCGGTCCATCGCCACGCTGCCCGCGTCACGGCGTCGGTTCGCCGGCATCGCGCTGGACATCGCATTCGACCATATCCTGGCCCGCGACTGGCAGGCCGCGAACGCCCGCGGGTTCGACGAATTCCGCCACCGGGTTTACACCATACTGAATGCGCGTGCCGCCGAAATGCCGCCGCGCGCCTGTCGCGTCAGCCACGCCATGCGGCGCGATGACTGGTTGATGGCCTATGCCGGCGAGGCGGGCGTGGCGTCCGCACTCACGGGCATGAGTCGCCGTCTGTCACGACCGAACCCGCTTGCCGACATGGCCGCCGACATCTTCCGGCACATCGACACCATCGAGGCGGAATTCCAGCCCTTCTGGCGCGATGTCCAGGCGCAGGCCAGACTCGAGGAACAGCGGCTGCATCAGTCCTGGTGATAGCGCGCAAAGACCTCGGTATCGCCGTTCGCGCGAAAGGCAACGACGTCGTAGGGATCCTTGCGGTCACCCATCTCCATGCCGGGTGAACCCACCGGCATGCCAGGCACAGCGATGCCGGCGATATCCGGTTCCTCGGCCAGCAATCGGCGAATCTCCCGCGCCGGGACGTGCCCCTCGACGACGTAGTCGCCGACAAACGCGGTATGACAGGAAGCGAGCTGCGGCGCCAGTCCGGCGTCCTGCTTGATACGGTTCAACTCGGCGTGGTCGACTTCTTCGGCGTCCACGCTGAATCCCTCTTCACGCAGATAATCGACCCACGCACCGCAGCAGCCGCAGGTGGGTGTGAGATAGACCGTGACGTCCGCATCAGGGTCCGCATTCGCCTTGCCGGCGACCAGCACACCGAGCCCACCGCCGATCGCAACGGTGACAACGAGTACCAGGGCCAGTGCGACCCGCGGGTTGATCGACATGCCGAAACACCTCTTTGGTCGTAGTGGTGACAATCATACCGCAGCTACTGCATCCCCCCAACGCGCGGGGGCGCCGTATCGCCGGCGGGTCAGCTGCCCTGGCGGCGTTTCGCGGCCTTGGTCGGTGCGTACGGATTGCGTCCGGCCCGGAATTCCAGCTCCACGGGCGTGCCGTGAAGATCGAATGCGTCGCGGAAACGGTGGACGAGGTACCGGCGGTAGCTGCCCGGCATGCGGCTCACGCGACTGCCATGGATGACGATCCGCGGCGGGTGGCTGCCCCCCTGGTGCGCGTAGCGCAGCTTGATGCGCCCTCCTCCCGCAGCAGGCGGCGGGTGCTGGAAGACCGCGTCCTCGAGCACCCGACTCAGTTCCGCCGTCGACAAGTGGCGAGCACCCGCGGCATGGGCTGCGGTCACGGCGTTCAGCAGGCGCCCGACCCCCGTTCCATGGAGCGCGGAGATGTAGCGCGTCTGGGCGAAGTCGATGAAGTCGAAGCGTCGTGCGTGTTCGGCACGTACGCGACGTTTCGTATCGGCCTCCAGGCCATCCCATTTGTTGACTGCAAGCACCAGCCCGCGGCCGGCATCGATCACGTGGCCGGCCAGATGCTGATCCTGTTCGGTCAGTCCCTGGCGGGCATCAAGCACCAGGATGACCACGTGGGCGCTGCGGATGGCTTCCAGCGTCTTCACCGCGCTGAACTTCTCGACCGTACCGCTGACACGTCCCCGACGGCGCAGCCCCGCCGTGTCAATCAGTACGAAACGCTGGTCCGCGCGCGTGAACGGGACCTCGACGGCATCCCGCGTGGTACCCGGCTGATCGAACGCCAGCAGTCGTTCACTGCCGACAAGGCGGTTGATCAGCGTCGACTTGCCGACATTGGGCCGGCCGACAACGGCTACGCGAATCCCGTTGTCGGCTTGTTCATCACCGCGTGTGGCCGTTTCGTCAATGGGCGGCAGTAACGGCTGCACGTGCTCGCCCAGCTGCTTCAGGCCGCGCCGGCGGGCGGCGGAGAGCGGAATTGGCACAACGGCGGACAGGCCGTGAAAGTCGGCCAGGGCATGGTCGGCATCGATGCCATCGATCTTGTTGACCACGATGGCAAAAGGCTTGTTGGCCCGCCGCAGACGGTCGAGTACCGCCTGATCGGGGGGCAGCAACCCGGCGTGGGCATCCACGAGGAGCAGAATGACGTCGGCCTCCTCGATCGCCGCTGCGGTCTGCTCCGCCATGGGTACGTCGATTCCGGCCTGCTCACCACTGAGGCCACCGGTATCGATCAAGTGAACGTCACGGCCACCGAGGCGTGCCAGGCCATACTGGCGGTCGCGCGTCAGGCCCGGTTCATCGGCGACCAGTGCGCGCCGTGACCGGGTCAGCGCGTTGAACAGCGTGGACTTGCCGACATTGGGCCGGCCGACCAGGGCAACCACGGGATCCACGGCATACCCTCGGATTCAGTTACGCGACTCAGGCTGGAAGACGGTGATCGTCGCCCCCTGACCCTGGATGTATATGCGACCTTCGGCGTCCACAACGGGGTCGGACAATATGCCCCAACGCCCGTCGATGCGCGCCCGCCCAACAATGCGCCCGTCGTCACGGGCCAGCAGATGCACATGATTCTCGCGATCGGAGACCACCAGCCAGTCCGTACCGGGCACGGGAACCGGCACCGAGACCCCTCGCCAGGCAAGATCCTCCTGGGCCCACAGCTCGGATCCATCGCGTTTGTCGAGCGCCCGCACATGGCCGGAATCGTCGGTGACGTACAACTGGGCATCATCGACGCTGAGCCCCACATACGAGGAAAGATCGCGCGACCAGCCGATGTCGCCCCGCCGGGGATCGATCTGGACCACACGGCCCTGGTAGGCGACAGCGTAGATCAGCTGCCGGCCGACGCCGAGCTGGCCGTCGATATCGACCATGCGATCGATTGGTGTGCGCCCCTCCGGCTCCGACACCCGGGCTTCCCAGAATGGTTCGCCCGAACGCGCCTCGAGCGCGACCACACGCCCGTTGTCCAGACCGATCAACACGCCTCCGTCAACGATGACGGGAGGGCTGGCGCCACGCAAGGACAGCGACGGTACCGAGTAGGAGTAGCTCCACAGTCGACTGCCGTCATCCGGGTCCAGAGCCGTCACCCGGCCATCGACCGTGCGCACGACCACCAGGCCGTCATCGGCCGCGGGCGCTGCCAGCAGCTCGCCGCGCATCGACCGCTCCCAGACCCGCTCGCCATCATCGCGCGAGAACGCAATCAGCTGACCATCCTGCGTACCGACATAGGCGTGGCGGTCATCCAGACCGACGCCGGCGGACACGAAGGCATCGGCATGACTCCGCCACAGCCTGCGGCCGCGGTCGCTTTCCCAGGCCTTGATTTCACCCGAGACGTTCAGTGTATACAGCACATCGTCATCGACGATCGGACTCAGCCGGATCCAGCGCCGGTTGAAGGCGGCACCGGTACTGCCGGACCAGACGCGCTGGAGATCGGCCTCACGATCATAGGACTGCAGTTCGGTCGGCGGCGGCCGCGTGTCCTCGACGCTGCTGCAACCGGCAATCGTGAACAGCACCAACAGCAGGCCCAGGCTCTTGCCACGCATCATGAGTCCAGATCGACACCGGCGATATCACGCCCGGCGCGAACACGATTGAGCTTGAGCCTGACCAGTTCGCGGTCGCTTACCGTACCGTCGGTCGCGAGCGCCTGTTCGTACTCTTCCGCCGCCTGCTCATGGTCGCCACGCATGGCGAGCAGATCACCACTGACCTCGCGATGCATCGCCGCCCAGCCAGGCGGGGCATCGCTGCGCAACAGGTCAAGTGCGGCGTCGGTATCCCCCTGCTCACCCAGCACACGCGCCAGGCGGACACGGGCGATCGCCTGCAGGCTGTCCTCGCGCGCGTTGTCGACGACCCACTCCAGCCAGTCGGCCGCACCGGTGTAATCGCCCTGCCGGGCCAGCACTCTGGCCGCAGCCATGGCGCCGAGGGCTGCATAGTTCGTGCGGCCGAAATCGCTGCGCAGCGTTTCCGCCGCCCCGAGCACCTGTGTGGGATCACCCATCGGCATCTGGTTCTGGATCTGCCGGTAAACCGATGCCGCATTCTCGCTCTGCGTATCGGTATACCATTGCCAGCCCTGCCAGCCCGAGACGCCGACGACGGCCAGGATGATGCCGAAAATCACCGAGCGCGCATTCTCTTCCCACCAGCGTTTCAGCGCCTCGAGCTGTTCGTCTTCCGTTGCATAGTCCGCCACGTATGCATCACTCCTGTTGTGTTGTTGCCATCCACGCGGCCAGGTCGTCAGGCAACTGTTCACGTTCCACGCTGCGCTGGTCGCCACCGCGCAGATCCTTCACGGTTACCGCGTTGCGCGACAACTCATCATCGCCGAGGATCAACGCAAGCCCCGCGCCGCTGCGATCGGCGCGGCGAAACAGGCTTTTCATGCTACCACCGCCGCACAATGTCTCGACGCGCAGACCGGGAACGGCATCGCGCAAGCGCTCGGCCAGATCCAGCGCGCTGGCCGCTGCCGCGTCGCCAACCGGCAGCAGACAGGCATGGGGAACCGGTGTCGGCGGCAACTGGCCCTCGGCCTCGAGCAAGGCCAGCAGGCGCTCCACGCCGAGAGCAAATCCTGCTGCCGGCGTCCTGCGTCCACCGAGTTGCTCCACCAGCCCATCGTAGCGGCCGCCCGCGCAGACCGTGCCCTGCGCGCCCAGGCGATCGGTCACCCACTCGAACACGGTGCCCGTGTAGTAATCGAGGCCGCGCACGAGGCGCGGGTTGACGCGATAGCGGATGCCGGCAGCATCCAGACCGGCACAGATCCAGTCGAAATGCCGTCTCGATTCGGCATCCAGTGTCGCCGTGAGTTCCGGTGCGGCGGCAATTGCTTCCTGCAACTGCGGATTCTTGCTGTCGAGCAGGCGCAGGGGATTCTCTTCCAGGCGATTGCGCTCGGCGTCATCCAGCTGATCCTGCCAGCCGGAAAAGTGTGCAATCAGCGCAGCACGATACTCGGCGCGGGACGCCGGCGTACCCAGTGAATTGATCTCGAGCGTGACCCCGGTGTCGAGTCCGAGTCGGCGCCACATTCTCTCGCCCAGGAGCAGCAGTTCGAGATCGATATCGGGCCCGGCCATGCCGAATGTCTCGACACCGATCTGATGGAACTGGCGATAACGCCCTTTCTGTGGACGCTCATGCCGGAACATGGGCCCGGTGTACCACAAGCGTTGCGTACTGTTGTGCAAGAGTCCGTGCTCGATTCCGGCACGCACGCAACTCGCCGTCTGTTCCGGCCGCAGGGACAGGCTGTCACCATTGCGATCGGCAAAGGTGTACATCTCCTTCTCGACGATGTCCGTCACTTCGCCGATGGAACGGTGGAACAGCTCCGTGCGCTCCAGCAGCGGCGTACGGATTTCCGCATAGCCGTAGGCCGCCATGAGGTTGCGCACCTCGGCTTCCAACCACTGCCAGGCAGCGGATTCCGGCGGCAGGATATCGTGCATGCCGCGAACTGTACGGAGGGCCTGCGACATTGCGGGGGAGTCCGGCTACGGCGCACTTCTGCGCGCAAGCGCGCAATATACACGTTCACGGACAGTCTGAGAAACCGCGTACATCGTCACGGCCACCGCAAGATTCCGGGAACGCCACTGACTCCGGTGAACACAGGCCTCAGGGCGTGCGAACACCGTCGGCATCAACAAGAAGGCGGGCGGTATCGTTGGCCCGCACGAAGTCCGAGATATCCACTTCGGCACCCTCGAACTCGATACGAACCACCGGCGCATTGCCGAGAAAGACCTCGAAGGGGGCCCAACCGCGCAACTCGATCGGCTCATCACCAGCGTACAACGTATACACCAGGCGGCGATCCTCGTCATCCTGGACCTCGATCCACGACTCACCCTCTACATGAAGGACCAGCTCATCCGGGCCGTTGGTACCGGCCGCGGTGACGGCTTCTTCTGCACTGACGCTGGTGTTGCCGGGATCGGCACTACCCGCCACCTCGGCAGTTCCGGGTTCATCGATCGGTAGTTCCCCGGCTTCACCCAGCTCGGCCGGCGTTTCCTCGAACACCGCCTCGACCTCGGCGTCGCGTTCCGCGAACAAATCCGGATCCATCTCGACATCGGGGAACAACCGCTCGGGTGGTTGCACCTCGGCCGGCCCGGCGTCCGCGGCATCGCCGGCCTCAAGCGTCTCTGGCACCACGGGCTCGACCACGGGCTCATCCGCCGACTCGGCGACCTCGCCACTGACCGCTCCATCACCTTCGCCAACAAGGAACGCCGCATCCTCCCAGAACCACCACGCCGCCGCACCACCAATCAGAAGTACCAGCAGCACCAGTGCCAGCGTTGACGACAGGTGAAAACCGTCCCTGCCATGCTCGCTGACTTTGATCTTTACATCTGCGGCGTCATCGGAGATCCGCCCATAAGCCTCGATCAATCTCTGGGCATCAAGATCCAGCAGGCGTGCATAACTGCGCAGGTAGCCGCGCACGAATGCCGCGGCAGGCAACGCGGAAGTGTCATCGGCTTCCAGGGCCCGGATCAGCGACTCCGACAGCTTCAGCTCGCTGGCAATCTCCGCCACACTGATGCCCTGCTCCTCACGGGCACGGCGCAAATGCTCGCCCGGCCCGGTCAGCGCCTGCTCGCTCGCACTGTCTTCCTGTTCCGGCGTATTCATTGTGTCCGCGTCTCGAGAAATTCATCGGCCTGATCACTATCCGGGAAGTTGCGCACCAGCGAGCGTCCGTAGCGCTCCGCCGCATCCCGGTCACCGCGCATGCGCTCGATGCGCACGCCCAGCCAGAGGCTGCGCGCCGACGGCCGGACCGCGTCATGGTAACGATCAAGGTAGTCGGCGGCCTGATCCGCACGGCGGTTGTCGTAAGAGATCTCGGCCAGTTCCAGCAACGGTCGGCGGAAACTGCTGTCCGTATCCAGCGCCCGGCGCAGATAGGTCCGGGCATCGTCGTCGCGCCCCGCGTCGCGGGCACAGGTGCCGGCATTGGCATAAGCCGCGGCGGGACGCTCGTACAGCCGATCCTCCGCAACCTCGAGGAACAGATCGATGGCGGTATCGTAGTCGCCGCGCTCGCACAGAAGCGTGGCGTAATTATTCTTCACGCGAAGATTGTCGGGATCCAGTGCCAGCGCACGCTCGAAGTGATGCTCTGCCTCATCGGGCTTGTCCAGGCGCATCTGCAACAGGGCATACATTGCGTGGACGTCCGAATTGGATGAATCCTGCTCCAGCGCGCGCTGAAGCTTTTCGTTCGCCTGCTGCAGGTTGCCCGCCTGCATGTAGCTTGCACCCAGTTGCGCATTGATCTGGGCAGCTTCCTGATCCGACTTGCCGAACGGACCCGAGCGCTCCGGCGTCGTGCATGCCGCAAGGGCAAGCAGTGCGCCCAACAGGATCAGCAAACGCATGGTCCGTTTCATTTTTCAGGCCCTCTCCCCGAAGCGGGGCTCGGCGAACCGCTGCCAGCGCTTGCTCCGGTCCTCCACTTCACCGGCAAGTTGCCCACAGGCCGCATCGATGTCATCACCGCGGGTGCGCCGCGTGATGGTGATGATACCGCGATCCATGAGAATACGCCGAAAACGGTCGATCGCGGCATCGGACGACCGCTGATAGCCGGCACCCGGAAAGGGATTGAACGGGATCAGATTGACCTTGCAGGGCAGATCCCCCACCAGACGTGCGAGCTGGCGGGCGTGGTGCGCCTGATCATTGACATCGGCCAGCATGACGTACTCGAACATCACGTGTCGGCGCCGGGTATGGTCCACCCAACGACGACAGGCGGCCATCAGGCTGTCGATCGGATGCGAGCGATTGAGTGGAACAAGCTCATTGCGCAGCTCGTCATTCGGCGCATGCAGCGAGACGGCAAGGCTGACATCGACCGCTTCGCGCAGTCGGTCCATCTTCGGCACGACGCCGGAGGTGCTGACGGTGACATGGCGCTTGCTCAGATTGAACGCCAGATCATCGATCATCAGATTCAGTGCCGGGATCACCGCCTTGAGGTTGAGCAGCGGTTCGCCCATGCCCATGAGCACGACATTGGTTACACCGCGCTCACCCTTGGGATGGTCGTGCAGCAGGCTTCGATTCGCCAGCCACAGCTGACCGACGATCTCGGCCGTGCTCAGATTGCGATTGAACCCGGAACGCGCCGTGGCGCAGAAAGAGCAATCCAGCGCGCAGCCAACCTGGGTCGAAATGCACAGCGTGTTGCGGTCCTCTTCCGGGATGAACACGGCCTCGATGCGATTGCCGCCGTCGAGTGCGAAGACCCACTTGCGCGTGCCATCACGCGAATCCTGCACATCGACCACCTGCGGCAGGCGTACGGTGGCCACCTCCGGCAGGCGCTCACGCAGCGACCGTGCGAGATTGGTCATCGCGCTGAAATCGACCTCACCCTGGCGATACAGCCAGCGCAGCATCTGTTCGGCACGAAACGGCTTCTCGTCCAGCCCGGCGAAGAACTCGCGCAGGCCGGCCCGATCCAGGTCCAGCAGATTCGTGCGCTCATCCGGCCCGGCGGTGCCGGGACGCGGATGGAACGTTACCGGGTGCGCGTGCATAGATCCCCGTCGGCGAAGAAGAAGGCGATCTCGTCCCTCGCGGTCTCGGCGCCATCGGAACCATGAACCGCGTTCTCTTCGATGTTCGACGCAAAGTCGGCGCGGATCGTGCCCTTATCAGCCTTCTTCGGATCCGTTGCGCCCATGATCTCACGATTGCGCTCGATCGCGTTGTCACCTTCGAGCACCTGGACCACGACCGGGCCCGAGGTCATGAAACCCACCAGATCCTTGTAAAACGGGCGCTCGCGGTGGACCGCGTAGAACTCCTCGGCCTGAGACTGCGACAACTGCAGCATGCGCGCACCGACAACACGCAGACCGGCTTCCTCGAATCGGCTGATGATTGCGCCAATGCGATCGGCAGCAACGGCGTCGGGCTTGATGATCGACAGGGTGCGTTCTACGGCCATGGTACGCGGCTCCGGTTGTGTCCAGGGGAGGCGGGATTGTACGCGCGCCCCGACCGGCGCGCAAAAGGACGCCAGGGTCAGGCCGGACAAGGATCAGACGGGCGCGCGCACCGCGCGCCCGATTGACGAAGTTCGGGCCACAAGCCCGAATCGCAACCGTTCAGGCTACGGTGAAGCTCTCACCGCAACCGCACTGATCCTTGACGTTCGGATTGTTGAACTGGAACGTCTCGTTGAGCCCGTCGCGAGCGAAATCGAGCTCGGTGCCATCGAGGTACGGCAGGTGATCGCGGGCCACGACCACGGTCACGTCTCGATCCTCGAACACGGTATCGTCCGCACCGATCTCGTCGGCGAAATCGACCACGTAGGCGTAACCGGAACAGCCGGTCTTGCGCACGCCGAGGCGGACACCCACGCCGCGACCGCGCTTGTCGAGAAAGCGCTGCACGCGTGTCGCCGCATTTTCCGTCAATGTGATCGCCATGTTCATCAACCTCCTGCCAGTAACCCGTCAGGCACACCCCTGGATGGCGGCGCGCCTGCTACATGTATGTTGCCACTGCTTCCACGTCCGCCGCACGCAGTCGACCCACAGTCCGGGCGATGTGCGCACCGGCGGTCGCGATCTCGTCGGTGGTCGTCAACCGCCCCCAGGACAGGCGCACCGCCTGCCCCGCAGTCGCGGCATCCTGCCCCATGGCCCGCAGTACGTGTGAGGGCTCGACGCTGCCCGTGGTACAGGCCGAACCGGTCGACAGCGCGACATCGTCGGCCAGTGCCGATGCCAGTTCGACGCCGTCAACGCCCGCGAACCCGAGGTTGCGAATCCCCGGCAGGCGCGCCGCGCCGGCACCGTTTTCATGCCACCCCGGCAGCTCCGCAAGTGCCGCCACCAGTTCGTTGCCCAGCGCTCGGGCATGCTGCCAGTCATCGTGCATGGCGTCGGCGGCTCGTGCGAGCGCTGCGCCCATCCCGACAATCTGGTGCGGCGCCAGCGTGCCGGCGCGCAGACCGCGCTCGTGCCCGCCGCCGACGATCAGCGGACGCAAGCGGACGCGCGGCCGCCGCCGGATCCAGAGCGCCCCCACGCCCTTGGGACCGTGATTCTTGTGCGCCGACAACGACAGCAGGTCGATATCGAGCGTCGCAACATCGAGCGCCAGCTTGCCGACCGTCTGTGCCGCGTCGACGTGCATCAGCGCACCATGGGCCCGCACCCGCTCACCGATCACGCCGATGTCATTGATGACACCGGTCTCGTTGTTCGCATGCATCACCGACACGAGAATCGTGTCCGGGCGCAGTGCGGCGGCAACCCGCGCCGGATCCGTGCGGCCATCGCGCTCGGGCGGAACGCGGGTCACCTCGAAGCCGGCAAATTCAAGGGCGTCGCACGGCTCGAGTACGGCCTTGTGCTCACTGGCCCCGATAACGATGTGCCGACCGCGATCAGCCCGGAAGCGCGCGGCACCCGTGATCGCCAGATTGTCGGCCTCGGTCGCCCCGGAGGTGAACACGATGTCGCGCGGCTCCGCGCCGATCACCAGGGCCACCTGTTCGCGCGCTTCCGCGACCAGTGCCTCCGCGCGGCGGCCGAACGCATGACCGCTGGACGCCGGATTGCCGAACTCGTGCACCAGGCAATCCCGCATTCGCTCGGCGACTTCCGCCTCTACCGGCGTCGTGGCGGCATAATCCAGATAGATGGATTCCATGGCCCTCTCCGCCTCAATGCCCGGCAAGCTCGTCGGGTGCAGCGACATACTGCAGCGGCGCATCCTCGCCCCGCTGACGGGCGGCAACCAGTCGCACTGACGGCTCGTCGATCAGGCTCGCCACGGTCACCGCCGCGAGGTAGGACCGTACATGGTCACCCAGACCGGCCCAGAGTTCATGGGTCAGGCAGGGCTTTCCCTGCTGGCAATTGCGCTCACCGCCGCAACGCGTGTACTCAACCGTCTCGTCCACCGCATCAATGATATCGGCCACAACGACATCACTCGCCGCGTGGGTAAGCCGGTAGCCACCGCCCGGCCCGCGCGTGCTGGTGACCAGCCCGGCACGCCGGAGGCGTGCAAACAACTGCTCGAGATAGGCCAGCGAAATGCCCTGGCGCGCGGCAACGTCACCGAGCGACACTGGGCCGCTGCCCTCGTGCAACGCCAGATCGACGATGGCTGTCACGGCATAGCGGCCGCGTGTCGTGAGTTTCATGCTGGTTCCCGTTGGATGCGGACCGATTCGGCGTCACGCGCGGCAGCCACATCCACGCGAGTGTCTTTCCAGAGGCACGATTCCATGACCAACCTTCACGGTCAAGTATAACGGAACTGCCTGGTCCACGTCTCGCCC